>SMXQ01000037.1 GCA_004356985.1 Alphaproteobacteria bacterium
GTGAAGCCGAACATCAGAAAAAATGGCCAAAAGGTCACATCAAACAGGTCGGCCCCCGAACAACTGAAAAAGTCGCCCGTGAGTGGGAAAAGGACAAGGGCTATACCTGACTCGTTGGCCCCCGTCGCTATTCGAGCGAATCGTTTGGATCAGCGACGGGGCCACATTTGAACTCCCCGCCGACAAGACGGGCGCATAAGTGACGCAACATTTCTATCTCCCGATAACACACACAGCCCCGAGCTCCGGCTGGCCAGCCAAATCGCCGCTGCGGTCGCGCCCATGCCGTGGAAAGTCAAAAGCATCGCCAGCCCTTCGGCCCCCAGGCCAAACACCTTGCCCGCGAACCCCGGCAGCAGGTCGGTGACCGGCTTGGCCACGATTCCCACCACGATCAAGATCGCCAGTTGCGTCCGGATGCCCCCGTGCCCCCTGATGTAGGCGAGCCCCTCCATGGTCTCGGCCAGCATCGAGCGCTTCTCCCGTGGTTGGGGTTCGGTGGAAACCCTCATGGCCGCCAACACCATGGCATAGACCAACAAGAATGCCGCCGCCACCACGAAGGCCCAGCCGATGCCCCAGGCCACGATGACCCCCCCGCCGATGGCCGGGCCGATGAAGCGCGCGCCGTTGAAGATGATCGAACCCAGGGCGAGCGCCGGGGCCATGAGATCGCGGCCGACCAGGGGATAGATCAGCGCCATGCGCGAGGGCCGGTTGAAGGCCAGCAGACAGCCGCGAAAAATGGTCATGAAAAACAGCAGCCAGATAGTCATCACCCCGGCCAGGGTGAGCACCGCCAGGGTCGCGGCGAAGGCACACGACAGCGCCTGGGTGACCCGCATCAGCTTGAAGTAGTCGATGCGGTCCACCACGGTTCCGGCGATCAGCGCCAGGACCAGGGTCGGCGCCGTTTCCGCCATGGCAATGCCGCCAAGCCAGGCGGTGGATTCGGTCATTTGCCAGGCCAGCCAGCCCATGCCCACGCGCAGGGTCCAGACGCCGAGGCCGTGGGAGATACTGCCGATCACGTACAGCCGGTAATCCCTGATTTGGAGGCAACGCCGAAGCGATTCGAATCCGCCGGGAATCTTCATCGCTGGAAGGGGGTCCTGAGAGGAGCCGACATCGGGCGCCGGGGCCGGTCAGCCGTTGGGGAGGGCGGGAAGGGTGGCAAGCAGGCGGCCATAGCCGCGCTGGGGTTTCTCGATGCCCAGGCGCTTCTGGATCTCCCAGCACCGCGCCGCCACGGGATGGATCACCGGCACGCCGAGGGTCTGTTCCAGGTCCTCGACGATGTCGAGCACGCGCCATTTGCTGCCCTGGATATAGATTCCCTGGGCCGAGGGATGGCGCCCGTGGAGCTCGACGATCAGTTGGCTGACCCGGGCCGAGGACAGGTCGTTGATGTCCTCCCAGGGGATTCCCCGGGGCCGGTCGAGATCCATGACATCGAAGCCGGCGTCGCGGAAATACCGGGCGACGATTCCCATGTCCTCGAAATCGTACCCGACGCCGACGAAACGCTCGATCCCAAGGGCCCGGAGGGCATTCACCTGGGACATGGCGGAGGTAAAGACGGGAATGCCATGGGCGGCTTCCCACCGGGCGACGGTCTCGCGCTCGCCGGCCAAGCCCAGCAACATGAACGGCGGCGTTCCCTCGGGATGGATGAGGCCGACGCCCGCCTCGGCATGTTGGCGGACGGCCTCTTCGTATCCGGCCATGATTTCGGTGAATTCCTCCAGCGTGCCGTGGCGGACATCGAAATGACGGACCAAGGTCGCGATGCCGTCGGGCAGCAACCTCTCCAGATCGGCATGGGATCCTGAATTCCTGGTGGGCTTGATGCATCCCACGGTGGCTGATTTGGGCATGCGGGCGTTCCCCTGAAGCTTGTTTTTCCCGCCTCGGCCGAGAGTCCTGCCGCGCGGCGACTTGGCGCCAGGATTTCATGGGAAGCGGTCGGTCGCGCCATTCCTCCGCTGAACCGATGCGCCAGGGTATCGCATTTCGGCGCTTGCCTAGCCGCTTTTGTCCAAGCCGGTCTATACTCAGGTGAAGCGTCGATGGTTTGAGAACCGGGATCAGAGAACCGAGGGGACACAACATGGAGCGGATCGACTACCGCAGGGCCGCCCCCGGCGGGTACGAATTATTGGGCAAGCTTTCGGCCTATAGCCGTCAATGCGGCCTCGAGCACAACTTGCTGGAATTGGTGAAGTTGCGTGCGTCGCAAATCAACGGCTGTGCGCATTGCGTGAATTTGCACGCGGGGACATTGCGCAAAGACGGCGAAACCGAGGAACGCATCCAAAACGTCGTGGTGTGGGCTGAGGCGACATGTTTCAGTGAACGTGAGCTGGCCGCCCTCGCCTGGACCGAGGCGGTGACGCTGATCGCCGAGAGCCGCGTGCCCGATGACGTCTTTGAGCGTGCCCATGCCCAGTTCGACGAAAAGGAGCTGGTCGATCTCACGGTGGCGATCTGCACCATCAACGCCCATAACCGGCTCGCCGTGGCGTTTCGCAGGACACCGGGAAACTAGTGCACTATCCCCCTCAAGGGAAAAAGCCCCCCAAGGGAAAATGATAGTCCCCGGACCGGCGCCCAACGGCGATACTGGCATTGACCCGGCGCCCAAGGGCGCCACCGGCATTGGGAGGAATCGACATGGCCGAGCAAAGGCAAAAGCGCCCAACGGCGCCCAAGGGAAGAATGACCAGTATCGAAATTGACGGGCGCGCGATTGACGCTTACGCCGCGGTTCATCACTCGGGAAGCGGGCCGGGCGTGCTGCTGCTGGCCGACGAGCAAGGGTTGGATTCAGGCATGCGGGTGCGCGCCGACTTGCTGGGCGAGGAAGGATACTCGGTGCTGGCGCTGGGGTGCGGGCTTTCGGTCGCCGAAATCGCCGGGGCGGCGAAGGCCTTGGGCGAACGGCCTGAAACCGAAGGTGCCAACGGCGCCATGGGCCAAGCCGGCATCGCCGCCATCGGCCATGGCGCCGGCGGGGTGCTGGCCTGCCGCGCGGCGCGCGACGCCGGGTTCCGGGCGATCGTCGCGTTCGACGCCCCGGCCCTCGCCGATCAGCCGGAGTTGCTGGCGGCCATCCCTTGCCCCTATGTGTTGCAGTTCGGGACCGCCGCCGCGCCGGTCGCGGCGGCGGCGGCGGACCGGTTGGCTGCGGCGCTCGACCGCAAGGATGGTTCACGGGTCTATCAGTGGCCCGAAGCCGGGCCCGGTTTCGCCATCCCCGGGCGCGAGAGCTTCCACAAGCTGGCCGACAGCCTGGCGCACACCCGGACCTTGGAACTGGTGCGCCGGGTGCTCGGGCCCTATTACGACTTCGTCGCCCTGTTCGCCGCCCATGCCTATCACGAGTTCACCACCCGCGACGTCGATGCCGCCATGGCCACCATGATCGACGAACCTTACGTCAACCACGTCCCGACCCTGGCGGGCGGCGTCGGCCACGACATGCTCAAGCGGTTCTACAAGTATCATTTCGTCGACCAGAACGCGGGTGGCCGCGACCGCACCCGGGTCTCCTATACCCTGGGCGCCGACCGGCTGGTGGTGGAAAGCTACACCAAGTTCCGCCACGATTCGGTCATCGACCGCTATTTCCCGGGCATCGAGCCGACCGGCAAGGTGGTCGAGATCGCCACGGTGATCATCGTCAAGTTCCGCGGCGACAAGGTCTGCCACGAGCACCTCTACTGGGATCAGGGATCGGCCCTGAAGCAGATCGGCGTGCTGGACGCCCAGGGGCTGCCCCTGGCCGGCGCCGAAGCGGCGCGCAAGGTTCTCGACGAAACCCAGCCGTCGAACATCTTCATGCAAGAGGCCTGGGCCACCAGCGAAGGCAAGCCCATCTGAGGGCCTGCCCGCGAAGGCCCGCCAACGCCGGCCCCGCCGGCGCGGCGCACGCGGCCGATAACGCCATGGGCAGGGTTGACGGACCCTCAGGCGTCGACGATATCGGCGATCCAAGTCATCGCCGCGGCCGCCTTGGCCAATCCCATGGATGGAATGGCCAACAGCGCCACGTGGAGAACCTCGTCTTTGGCGAGGCCTTCGCCGAGGGCCCGGCGGGTGTGCGAATGGACGGCGCCCTCGCTCTCCTGGCCGATGGCGACGGCGAGCTTGACGAGACGGCGGGTGCGCGCATCCAGCGGCCCGGCCTCGGCGCAAGCCGCGCCCAGGTGTTGGTAGGCGGTCCAAACGGGGGGATGGTCCTCGGCGAGCCTGGCGGCGCCGGAAGGAAGTGTCTCAGCCATGGCGGTTCCAATCTGCGTCCCGCTGGGGACGCCAAGGGTGCGGTCTAGCGGAAGTGGAACCGTATCACCGCCCCGTCACCCTGTTCAATGGCCCCCGCGCGGCACGCGGGCAACCCCCGCCCTTACCAATCGTTGCGCAGGGTGCGGAGACCAAGGAACACGTCCTTGGGAGCGGGATCGTCGGGGAAGTCGGGGATGGCCTCGCGCAGCCGGGCGATCACCGTCGGGCTTTGCAGGCGAAAGAAGGTGTTGATCTGTTTCTCCAAGCCCAGGGTGGTGACCATGGCGTCATGGGGGTCCTGGTCCTTGAGTTGCTCCGCCAGGGCAAGGGCGGTGGCGTTGTCGGGCTCGCGGTCCAGGGTAAAGCCCAGGTTGTTGGAGATGTAGTCGTGGCCGGGGTAGATCAGGGTCTCGTCGGGCAGCTTAGCCAGCTGTTCGGCGAAGGTGTGATAGAGGTGCTCGGGATGGCCGCCGCCGCGGCAATGGCCGGCGCCCGCGTTGAACAGGGTATCGCCGCAGATCAGCGCCGGGCTCTCGCCATGGGCCAGCAGGCAGACATGGGACATAGTGTGGCCCGGCGTGTCCAGCACCTCGAGCTCGACGCTGCGGCCCACCTTGACCACGTCTCCGGCGCCCAGGCCCACGTCCATGTCCGCTATCTGCTCCTTGGCGCCGGCGTGGGCCAAAAGCCTGGCGCCGGTGGCCTTGATCACGGCGTCGTTGCCGCCGGTGTGATCGCGGTGGTGATGGGTGTTGAGCACCTGGGTGATCTCCCAGCCCTTGTCCTTGGCGGCATCGAGGCACATCTGGGATTCCAGTGGATCGATGGCCAGCGCTTCGCCGGTCTCGTCGCAAGCGATGAGATAGTTGAAGTTGCGGTACGCGTTATCGGTATAGATCTTCTCGACGATCACGGCATCTTTCCTCATCACCCGCCCATGAGCTCACGCCCCCCGGCGCCCTGGATAACCTGTGAAGGCCACCGCCACTTAGGATTATATCCGGTTTTCGGTGAACGGCGGAACTTAGGTTGCCAAGCCCGATACCCCGCGGCGCAGGCCGACCACGGTTAAGCCTTGATCCGCGAGGCCGCGTCCGCCGGCGGTTCGGCGCCGGCGACATTGGCCATCATCGCGGTCGCCGAGAAATGGCCGATCACGCCGACCACGTCGGCCATGCGGCGATAGCCTATGGCCGATGCGGCGGCCTTGAATCCGTCGGCCCCGAGCGTCCCCGTCTCAAGAAGCTCGCGGGCGACCGCATGTACCGTCTGGTCGGCGCTGTCGGTGAATTCCGGTTGCGCGCCGGCGTTGATGGCCTCGATCACCGGCCGGTCGAGCCCGGCGCGGGCTGCCGAAGCGGCTTGGGCGCTCCACGGATAGGCCGCGTTCCAGTGGCGCACCGTCATCAGCGACACGATGCGGACCTGCTCCGGGCTCAAGGCGCAGTTCGCATGATGCGCGCTCGCCGCGTCGTGGTTCCGCCACAACCCCGGCGAATAGGCAAAGCCGATCGACGGCCCTTTGCCGACCCGCCCCGACGACGCCAGGATAGCGTCGTGGACGCTTTGCTGCTCGGTATCCATCTGGTCTCGTTTCAGCACCGGTATTCTCGACATTTTTCCACTCCCCATTCCATTCCCGACCCGCGTCAGGGGCGAAAGTCTATGCAAAAGCCAAAGCCGAGTCCATGGGGGCGCCCTGTCCGCCCATGCGCCGTGGAATCAGGGGCGGGTCCGAGGGCCGGTTGGAACCGGGCGAAGGCCCTTCTAGCCGATTTCCCACAGCGGTTTGTGGTCGAGCTGCTCGGCCTTCTCGATCCGAACGAGGACCGCGCGGCCCTTCTTCTCCGGGTCACGTTCGCGCTCGTGCGCGATCATGCCGTTCCACACTTTTTCCCGCACGTCGTCATCTTCGGCGTGGACCTCGGCAATGCCATAGAAGCGCGCCACCCCGCCAGCCGGCAAAAGTCCTTTGCCCCCTCCGCCGATGGCGCCATTGCGGAAAAAGATGGTGACTTTGGCGCCGGTTTGCACGGCGTCGTGGGTGGTCCCGGAGCCACGGTCCCAATACCCCAAGGTATCCTGGTCATAGACATGCACGCTGCCCCGCGGCGAGACCTGGCAATAGCCGTCCGGCTGGCTGGTCGCCACAAGGCAGACATTGTCCGGATACGCGTCCAGGATGTGCCGGTTGAGAACTTCCGGAATCTTGCCCATTTCGACCATCTTCCCTTCCGATGAGCCTTGGGACTCCGCCCTTGGCTATTTCCACACACCGGCGACGGTACCAACATTGGTTATCGATAGAAAGCGTGCGCCTGCGATGCCAATCGCGGAATACAGGCCGGGGGCTCGGCAAGTCAGAGACCCGGTCCGCCATAGGGAGGCTGATGTCCGCTTCTACGAGGGGACTTCTATCCGGCAGCTTCTATCCGGCTTGTCACGATGCAGCGTGCATGGGCCATCACGGGACAGGGATGGGAATAATCATTGGGGCGGCAAACCGGCCAAGGGCCCGGGCCAACAAGAACGCCGGCTTGGCCCTCCGCGCGCCTAGCGGTCCCAGTCGCAAATGGTGGCGGCGGCGAGCGCGAAAACCTGGGCGGCGCGGAAGATTTCCTCGATCTCGACCTGCTCGGAGCGAATCTTCCAGCGCTCCCCGCGCGGGCCGAATTTGCACGCCGGGATGCCCATCTCGTTGTAGATGTTGGTATCGGTCCAGATGCTCGACCGCCCCGGCGTGACCGCCGGCGTCGGTTCGCCATAGAGCCTCCGGTGGGTTTCTTCCAACACCTCGGCCACCGGCTCGACGCCGACGGCCTCATGGCCGAGCAAGGATCCGTACATCTCCAACGCGGTCTCGAATTCCAGCCCGGCCAACACCGCGCGCAGTTGCCTTTGCACCTCCATGGGGGTGGTTTTCGGCGGCATCCGCACATCGACGTAAAGATCGCACACCCCGGGATAATAATTGGGCCGGTACGGCGCGCCGCCGCGGATGGCGCCGATGTTGACCTTGGAGAGGATCGGCCCGTTGGCCGAGGTGTAGACCATCTTTTGTTCGAATTCCTCGGCCCAATGGTCCACCGCGGCGACCACCTCCACCATCTTCAAAACCGCGTTGGACTCCCGCGGTGGGGAATCGGCGCGGGTCTTTCCCCAGGCCGAACGCGGGTTGCCGAAGGTCGATATCTTGAACTGGGCAACCCCGGTCTGGGCCCAGATGATCGACAAGGCCGAGCCGTCGGCGACGATGGCGAAATCCGACTGCACCCCGTGGGTCAGCAGGTGCCGGGTGCCGGTTCCCTCGCCGCGGTAATCCTCGGACTGGTAGGGGCCGATGGGGGTGCGCGAAATCTCGCCGGCCACCGCGGCAAGGATGAGATCCCCTTTCAACCGGGCGCCGCAGCGCTGGATCGCCTTGCCCGCCACCATGAAGGCGGCAAGCCCGCATTTCATGTTGGAGGCGCCGAGGCCGAACACCTTGCCGCCATGGATGACGCCGCGGAGGTCCTCCACCGGTTCCAACTCCCGGCACAGGACCAGGTCTTCGTCGGTGCCGGTGAAGGAAGTATCCATGTGGCCGTTGATCATCAGCGCGGTGCCGCCGCCGGTGCCCCCGACGATGCCGACGGCATTGATGCGGTCGGCGCCGACCTCCTGGGTAATGGTCTTGAGACCATGGCCCTTGAACCAATCGAGGATGAATTCGCCGATGGCGCGCTCATGGCCGGTGGGGCTCGGGATGTCGACCAGGTCCTTGGTCAGCACCGCCAGCTCGTCCCGGTTGATGTGTTGAAGAATTTCCTGGCTCAAATCGTCGGAAACCATGAATGCCCCCTGTTTTTCTCAAGTTCGGCGTCGGCCCATGCCGCTTGCCGCCATTGTATAAGAAAACTGCGGTGCCATGGGACGGCCATTACCGGCGCCCCCGTGCCATTTGCCGCCCTTTCAGCGCCGGGTGCGGGGGATGAACCGCTCCAACCCGACCTCGGTATCCCACACCCGGCGGTGGGCGTCGAGCAGGTGGGGCAGGGCGGCGGCGCGCGATGCCACCACGTCGGCGAAATCGGCCCTGAAGCCTTCCATCAGTTCCGCCACTTCACCGCGCAGCGCGTCTTCGTCGATGGTCTGGACCACGCCGCCCGCGATCACCACCCGGCCGTCGACGACCACCGTGTCGATGGCCCGCCCGGTCTCGGAATAGACCAATTGGCGCGCCGCGCTGTTATAGGGCAGATACGCGGTGTCGTTCATGTCGAGCAACACCAGGTCGGCCTTGAAGCCGGGTTTGAGCGCCCCCAACTGGCCGTCGAGCAGGGCCGAGCGGGCGCCGCCCAGGGTGGCGTGAGCCAAGGCTTCATGGGCCAGCGGCGGGCCCGGTTCGGGATCGCTGACGGCGGCCAAAAGGCAATACATCTTCATCGCCTGGAACATGTTCTGGACGTCGCTGCCCGAACAATTGTCGCACCCCAGCGCCACCCGCATGCCCGCCTCGCGCATGTCCAGGACCGGTGCGATGCCGCTCTTGAGCTTCATGTTGGAGAGATGATTGAGCACAGCGCCGGCATCCGCCGCCGCCATGCGGTCCATTTCAGAGCGCTCCAGCCAGACGCTATGGGCGATGTTGAGCCGGTGGTTGAGAAGACCAGCCTTGTCCATGTAGGTGATGAACGAGCCGCCGTAATCGCCATAGAGTTCGCGCGCCATGACGATTTGGCCGCGGGTCTCGTAGACATGGATATAGATCGCCAGATCATGGCGCGCCGCCAGGTCGGCGCAGCCTTCGAGCAGCTCGGGCGTGCAGCGCTGGGGCGCGAACGGGCCGAGGGCCCAATGGAGGCGTCCCCCGGCCGGGTGCCGTTTGATCTGGGCCTCGAGGAAATCGATCTGTTGCTTGGCGCCCGCTGCGGTGGTGCCCATCATCTCCTGAATTTCAGGCGGCAGGCTGTCTTTGTGCCGCAGCATGGCCACGGCGGGGATATCGAACACCATGGGGGAAAACACCACCCGCGCGCCGATTTCCTCATAGGCCTTGAGGACCACGTCCAGGTAATCCTCGCGGAGCGGGATCAGCCCGACCATGTCCTGGACCGTGGTGATGCCGCAGCGCAGCGATTCCAACGCCCCCACCAGGGTCCTAAGGCGCACCTCGCGCATGCTTCGGCGGGCGCCCATGGGCAGCGTGTAGAGCAGCCACATCTCCAGCGGCAATTCTTCGAACAGCCCCCGGCACAGGGTGTCGTGGGAATGGTAATGGGCGTTGATCATGCCCGGCATGACCAGGTGGCCGGTGGCATCGATCACCCGCGCGCCGGCGGTTTGCCCAGGGGGCAGCCGCGGCCCGACGGCGGCGATAGTGGTGCCCTCGATGAGGATATCGGCGATGGCCGGGCGGTGCACGTCGCCGTCATGGTCGTAGACGCGGCCGCCGCGGATCAACAGCTTCTGGTCATCTGCGGCCATGTGAAACCCCCCTACCTGTTCAAGCCGGAGCGGCGGCGAAATGGGCTGGATTCGTATCGGCTACCCTGCCAGCATAAACCATGGAAGCCACTGGGGATTGCCGAACCCGGCGCCAAGCGGGTTCGCCATGGTGGTGGCGGCGCCAAGCGCGTGAATCAGGACAACATGAATGAGGAGAACCTTATGGTTGGAAACACGCCGAATTTGCAAGGCCAGGAATTGTTGGACGAACTCAGTTCCCGCTATGTGCACATCGACGACCTGCCCTGGGTCGATGGGGGGAGCGAGGGAATCCAACGCAAGATCCTTTTGGAGGATAAGGAAAGCGGCATCCTGACGGCGCTGATCCGCTGGTCGCCGGGGGCGAAACTGCCCATGCACCAACACCTGGACTTCGAACAGACCTTCGTCCTGGAAGGCTCGCTTTGCGATCATGAAGGCGAATGCAAGGCCGGGGACTATGTCTGGCGCCCGCCGGGCAGCCGCCACCGCGCGTGGTCACCCGACGGCTGCCTGTTGTTGGCCATATTCTTGAAGCCCAATAAATTTCTCGAAGGCCCAAGGGCCGAGCCGAACAAGGAGGGCGATTAGCCGATCGAGGCCCAGGGCGGCGCCAAGACCGCCGCCGGTAGGAAACAGGGAGGCAGCCATGAGCGAAGTAAGCAATTTCCACAAAGCCCTGGAGGATGCGGTGGCCGAGCGCCACTGCGCCAACCACCCGATGACCGAGAAATGGGCCAAGGGCGAGCTGAGCCGCAACTGCCTGAAGGGGATCGCCGTGGAACATTGGCACTGGATCAGCCATGCGCCGGAATGGAATTTCCCGATCTGCGGCAAGGCGCCGCGCGACGTCATCGACCTTCAGCTCACCAATTGGCGGGAAGAGGCCGATGTGGACAAACCCCATCTCTCCATCATCCTGCGTTTCGCCGAGGCCAACGGCGCCGATATCGAGGAGGTAAAAGCGGGCCGCGGGCTGCCCACCACCCGGGCCTGGGTGGACTGGCTGAAGAGGGTGACATTCGAGCAGCCCTGGTGGTGTTCCATCGCGGCGGGACGGGTGGGCACCGAATCCCAGTCCCCCCTGCTCTACGGCAAGATCCTCAAAGCCTGCCGGGAAATCTACCAATACACCGAAGAGGAGATGGAACATTTCTCTCTCCATTCGGAGGTCGATATCGAGCACGGCGCGCGCGGATTCGCGATCCTGGAGAAGCATTGCACGACCCCAGAGATGCAGGACCAGGCGATCCATTTCGCCCGGGAAAGCGCGCGCATGCGCTGGTTCTATTTCGACGGCATCTATCTTCATTACGAGCAGGGCTACGACTTCCTCTGATTCCGCTTCCCCCAGCCCAACCCAACCCAACGCCCTTAGGCTGGTGCCCAAGCTGACCGATAGGTGACCGTGCCGCCCGGGCGGCGGACGAGCTCCAGACCGGTGCAGGTTTATGAAGTCCCGCCGCCTTAGTTAAAAAACGTCTTATTCAACCATCTGGTTGAATAAGACGTTTTGCGGCCTAGAGCAATTCCGGGCCCTACTCGGGTTCGCCCTCGACGCGCTGGTCGAGCTTCTTCTCGAATTCCACAAGGTCGTCGGGAAGGGGCATGCCCGTCGCGCGCAGTTCATCGAGCAACTCCTTCACCTTGAAATGAACCTCGTGAAGGTCGTCGGGCTGATGATCGAGACGCTGGGCCAGAAGATTGATGGCGGCGAGAAGTTCGATCCTATCCATGTGGCATCCCCCCGATGATTGCCGCAAGTCTACCCCTGCGGGGAACGCCACCCAAGCAAAACCGCCCGGCGCGCCGCGCGCCATGGATCAAAGGCGGGCACGGAGGATTTGAAGCGGCGGATTATCCCGAAAGCGACCAGTCGTCGGTCTGCACGAAGTGCTGCGCGGCGAAGCGATAGGTTTCGCGAATGGCGTTTTCAGTGTCCGATTCCTCGGAACCGTCACACCGATCCCATAACCCCAGAATTTCCTCCCACAGAAGATAAACCTGGCGCAGTTCGTCGCGGGTCTTGCGGACGTATTCGACCTTGGCGTCGTACTGGCGGAGCGTATTGAGGATCTCGCCGATGGTGGCGTCGAATTCGTCGAATTTATTGGCGATCGCCTGGACCGGCTTTTCCATCAGGGTGTTGGACCTCAACAGCGATTCGCCGAGAGTGGAATCGCCATGATAGTTTTTGTAGAGACCCTTGAGCTTGGCCACCAGTTGGTTGATCCTGCCCAGTTCGCCGCGGAGCGCCTCGATATAGGATAATTCGTGGGCGAAACGGTCGACCATTTGCACCACCTCTTCGCGCCGGTCCTCGCCAATGCCCAATTTCTTGGCGATGTCGGCGAAGGCTTCCTGCACGACTTTTTTGGTCTCCGGATTTTCCGCCCGGGAGAGGATATCGGACAGGTCCACGGAATCGAAATCTTCACCGGTGATCCACGCCACCAATTGCATCATGACGCGGGCCTTGGCGGCGGCGGCATACTTCTCGTCGACCATCCACGACGCTTTCCCAGAGATAACTTCCGAGGGAACCGAATCGCCGGGGTGGATTTCACGGACGAAATCCAACCCCTTGGTTACGTATCCCAGGAGTTTGTCGTCATTGGAATCCGCGGGAATTTCGAAGCCCGATTTGATCTGCTTAATGGTGATCGCGGCCACCGATTCCCCCATGGGGATGAACAGCGCGACCGTGCCGCTGCCGCTGGTCTTACGGAAAACGGCGCCCTCGACCGCAAACACACGGTTCTCGAAATCAAACTGCACGTTTTCAGGGTCTGCCATCGTCATCTCGTTCCGGTGGCGGCGCGCTCGGCCATGGTGAGCGTTTTGCCGCACCGGACGATGGGCTCCCGCCGGCCCGGGAGTGCGGGGGTTGCGCTGGATAATAGGGACGCCAAGGCGGTTTCCTCGCCGATAATTGATCTGTGGCCCAAATTGTCGCCAAAGGGGGTATAAATTTCCTTAAAATATGGAAATTCAAAGAGTTGGTGCCAAAATTCGCCCCGGCCCGGGTGCCGGCGGCCCGCCGGTGCGTGCCGGCGCCGTGGAATCGCCTATTGGCCGGCGATCACCGGGTTGGTCATTTCGCCGATGCCTTCGATCTCCATGCGCACCACGTCGCCGGGCTTCAGGAAGAGTCCGCGCGGCCGGCCGACTCCCGAAGGCGTGCCGGTGGAAATCACGTCGCCGGCCCGGAGCGTGAAATGCCGCGACAGGTATTCCACCTGTTCGTTGACGTTGAAGATCAGGTCGGAAGTGTTGGAATCTTGCTGCAGCTCGTCGTTGATCCAGAGCTTGATGTCCAGCCCATGGGGATCGGCGATGGCGCTGGCGGGCACCATCCAGGGCCCCATGGGGGCGGCGCCGTCGAAGGATTTATGGCCCAGCCAATCCATGCCCCAGTTGGGCCAATCGGGCCTGCGGCCGAGGTCCCGCGCCGAGACATCGTTCATGATGGTGTAGCCGGCCACGTGATCCAGCGCCTCGGCGGCCTTGATATTGCGTCCCGGACGGCCGATGACCACGGCCAGCTCCACCTCCCAGTCGACCTGTTGCGACGTGTGGGGCAGCGGGATCGGCGCGTCGGGCCCGATGACGCAGTGGCGGGGCAGCTTGAGGAAGAAATAGGGGCGGCGGGTGGTCTTGTCGAATTCGCCGCCGGTCATTTCGCGGACATGCTTGGCGTAATTGGCGCCGGCGCAAATCAGCGCCGATGGGTAGAGAAGAGGCGCCAGAAGCCGGATCTCAGCCATGGTGCCGATCCTGGCGCCGTCGAGCGCGCCGGCGGCGGCCTCGGCGCCGAGCGCGTCAAGACGGGGGGCGCTCGCCTCCCAGTCCATGATCAGGTCCATGGTGGTGGCCGGGCCCATGACTTTTTCGAGGCCGTATACGCTGCCTTCAACGGCGATGGCGGCGCGGGGCGCGCCATCGGCGCCTTGGATGTTGAGCAGGTTGTACATGGCAGGCGTCCTCCCTGGTTGCTTTTCCGCCTGCCCCAATTAGAGCATTTTCCGGCCAAATTGAACCATTTGAACGGAAAATGCCCGGGGCATTGGGGCTATAGTGTTTCCCCATATCCCCTGGCCAGCCGTCTTGAGGAGACCGAGACCATGCACGAGACCGTGCCCCCCTCTTTGCCATGACCGCGGAAGCCCACGCCAACAAGCAGCCGGCGGAGACCAGCGAGTACAAGACCTTCGCCGGGCGTCTCGATATCCGCGTCATCCGGTCGTTGATGCCGTTCCTGTGGTCGGCCAACGGCTTCGAGCTCCGCGCCCGGGTGGTGATCGCGCTGGCCATGCTGGTCGTCGCCATCGCCGCCAATGTCGGCGTGCCGCTGGTCTACAAGGAGGCGGTGGACGCGCTCACCCCCGGCAAGGAATTGGTGTTGGCGCTGCCGTTGGCCATGATCGGCGCCTATGGGCTGTTGCGGCTGGTCTCCGTGGCGTCGGGCGAGATCCGCGACGCCATCTTCGCCAAGGTGACCCAGCGCGCCATCCGCACCGTGGCGCGCAGGGTGTTCGAGCATCTTCACCGGCTCTCTATGCGCTTCCATCTCGACCGCCAGACCGGCGGCCTGTCGCGGGCCATCGAGCGCGGCACCAAGGGGATAGAATTCACCCTGGCCTTCATGCTGTTTTCCATCATTCCCACCATCGTCGAGATCCTGGTTGTCTGCGCCATCCTGTGGGCGCTCTATAATTTCTGGTTTGCCCTGGTGACCTTCATCACCATCGGGTCGTACATCCTATTCACCCTGATGATCACCGAATGGCGCCTGCGCTTTCGCCGCGAAATGAACGCGCGCGACCAGGAGGCCAGCACCCGGGCCATCGATTCGCTTCTCAATTTCGAGACGGTGAAGTATTTCGGCAACGAGGATCACGAGGCGCGGCGCTACGACTCAGCGCTCGCCCGCTACGAGATCGCCGCGGTCAAGAACAAGACCTCGCTGTCGCTCCTCAACGTCGGCCAGTCGGCGATCATCGCCGGCGGCCTCACCGGCGTCATGGTCATGGCCGGGATGGGGGTGACCGCCGGCACCATGACCCTGGGCGATTTCGTCCTGGTGGTGACCTACCTGATGCAGCTTTACCTGCCGCTGGGCTTCCTCGGCTACGTCTACCGCGAAGTCAAGCAGTCGCTGACCGACATGGAGGCGATGTTCGACCTGGTCCAGGTGCCGCCCGACGTGACCGACCGCGAAGGTGCTGCGCCGTTGGTGCTTTCCGGCGGCGAGGTGGTGTTCGACGACGTGTCGTTCGGCTATCGGCCCGACCGGCCGATCATCAAGCACGTGTCCTTCCGCGTGCCGGCGGGGCGCAAGGTCGCCATCGTCGGCCCCTCGGGCGCGGGCAAATCCACCATTTCCAGGCTTTTGTTCCGGTTCTACGACGTCGATGGGGGCGCCATCTCCATCGACGGCCAGGATTTGCGCGACATCACCCAGGATTCCTTGCGCCGGGCCATCGGCATCGTCCCCCAGGATACGGTGCTGTTCAACGACACCATTGAATACAACATCGCCTATGGCCGGCCCGGCGCCGCCGACGAGGATATCAAGGCGGCGGCGCGCCTGGCGGCCATCCACGACTTCATCGCCTCGACCCCGGACGGTTACCAGACCCGGGTGGGCGAGCGCGGCCTTAAATTATCGGGCGGCGAGAAGCAGCGCGTCGCCATCGCCCGGACCATGCTCAAGCGGCCCACGATCCTGGTTTTCGACGAGGCCACCAGCGCCCTCGATTCCCGCACCGAAAAAGAGATCCAGGCGGCGCTGCGGGCGGTCTCGGTCGATCACACCACCTTGGTGATCGCTCACCGGCTGTCCACGGTGATCGATGCCGACGAGATCATCGTGCTGGACAACGGCGCCATCGTCGAGCGCGGCACCCACCAGGCGCTGCTCGACGCCGCCGGGACGTATGCCGCCATGTGGGCGCGCCAGCAGGAAGCGGCGCAGTTGAAGGAAGCCCTCACCCAGGAGCTAGGCGTTGCCCTGGCCCAGGAGGAAATGGCGAGCGAGGGCCTGTCGGAACAGGACCTCAAGAAGATCTGAGCGGCGCGCGCCCTCAATAGGGCGCGTAGGATTTTTCGTCGATCAGCTCGGAGCCGAGCGCTTGGTTGATCCGGCGCTTGACGGCGACCCGTTGGTCGTTGGTGCGGTAGACGGCGCGCGCCAGCGCCACGAAGGCGGCGCCGAAATCGCCCTGGCGTTCGCAATCGCGGATATCGTCCTCGATCACCCACAGTTTTTCGTTGACCGCCTTGAGCTCGGCGCGCAGGCCGCGCAACTCATCTGTGTCGGCGATCGCCACCTTGGCCGCCGTGGCGAGGCGCGCGAGCTCGACGCGGACATGGGCCAGCTTGGCCGGGTCCGCGATTCGTTCGGACTTGATCTCGGCGATGGTCAGCCGGTCGATCACCTCGCCGGGCGAGACCGAAATGGTGATATTGGGAGAGTGGTCAGCCATGGGCGGCCCTACGCCTTTCGATCACCCGGGAGATGCGCCGAAACACGCCGTCCCAATCGCCGGGACGGGTCTGGCGGTGCAGGGTCACAGTGGGATACCAGACGCTTTGCTCTCCCTCAAGCCCCCAGCGCCAGTCGGGCACCCGGGCGAGGGCGAGGTGGGCCTCGGTGCCCAGCGCCCCGGCAAGGTGGACCAGCGCCGTGTCCGAGGTCACCACCAGGTCGAGGGCGGCAACCACGGCGGCGGTTTCCATGAAGGCGCCGCCGGCGCCGTCGATCTCGGCGCCAAGGTCGATGAGCGGAAGGTCGGCCGGCCAACCCGCCACTTGTTCGCCGCCCGCGCCCTTCTGCAGGGCGATGAGGGTCACCCCCGGGATGCGGGCCAGGGCTTCGAATGCGGCGAGCGGGATCGAGCGGCCCGCATCGGCCTGGTAGCCGGGATTGCCCTGCCAGCAGATGCCGACCTTGAGGCCGGGGGCGGCCATGAGCCGTGCGCCATAGGGGGCGCGGCACGAGGGGTCGGGCGCCAGGGTGGCGCCGCGCGCCAGGGCGGCGGCGTCGAACAGTCCCAAGGCGCGCGGCAGGCTCATCATCGGCGCCCAGGCATCGATCTCCGGCACGGTATCCTCGAAGGCGATGGTTTGCGCCACGCCCGTCATGCGCCCGATGATGGGCCCCATGGCCTTGGGGCCCCGGTAGATCACATGGGCGCCGCGCCGGGCCAGGTCGTCCGCGAAGCCCATGAATTGGAAGGCATCGCCCATGCCCTGCTCGTGGTTGACCAGAAGCCGCCGGCCCTCCAGCGAACCGCCCGTCCATTCCGGCGCCGCGATGGCGCCGGCGCCGTAGCCCGGCATCTTGCGGCGCCATTCGAACGCCTCCCAGCCGCGCGCCCAGTCTCCCGCCAACAAAAGATTGAGGCCGAGGTTCCAGTGCAGCTCGGCGCGATCGGGGTGGGAATCGGGAAGCGCCGCCAAGGCGGTCTCGATCTCGGCGGTGGCGGCGGCGACGTCACCGCCCAATTTCAGCGCCGTGGCCAGGTTCATGCGCGCCCCCCCATGGGCCGGGTTCAGCGCCAGGGTTTTGCGGAACCCGGCGATGGCGGCCTTGATCTCGCCGAGGTCCAGCGCCGCGTTGGCCAGGTTGTAGCGAAAATCCGGGTCATCGGGCCGCAGCGCGATGGCGTGGGCGAAGGCGTCTTGCGCTTCCCCGAAGGCGCCCAACTGCTTGTGGACCAGGCCAAGATTGGACCAGCCTTCGGCGAAACCAGGGTCGATGGCGACGGCGCGGGCGAGGTGGCGCGCGGCGTCGTTCGCCCGGCCCAGGCGCTTCAACGCGTTGCCCAGGTTGGATAGGGTGAGGGGCCGGTCGGGGGCCTCGGCGAGGGCGGCAAGATAGCGCGCCACCGCGTCCCCGGTGCGCCCGGCAAGGCCCAGGACATGGCCCGCGGAATGAAGGAAATCGGCGTTGTCCGGGGCCAGCGCCAGCGCCTTGTCGATCAACTGCAGGGCGCGGCCGTGGCGTCCCTTGTCGGCGGCGATGAGCCCCAAGAGATGAAGGGCGGCGGCGTCCTTGCCGTCTTTCGCTAGCGCCCGCTTATAGGCGGCCTCGGCCTTGTCCCCCCGGCCGGCGCGATGATGGGCGAGCCCCGCCTCGACAAAGTCGCGGGTTTGGCGGGCCGCGGTCATGGGTGGGCCGGGAATGGGACGAAATTTGGCATGGCCGCCGATGCTAGGGCCAAGAGGTTTATGAATTCTTTACCCTGTTTGCCCAAGGGGCCGCTTAGCAAGATTGCAGCAAAGCATATGACAGGGCCGGCCGGGGACGGTAATCTCCACCGGCATCTACGGTGGGCGGGGCGGGGTCCGGGTGGGCACCGCCGCCGCCGGCAAGAAGGGGTTGAGGCAAGCAAGGCCATGGGGGGATTTCACGGGATTTCGCGGCTCGGCGCCGTCTTTTTGTTGGTGGGCTATTTGCTGGCCGTCCTTGGCGGCGCCGGCGCGCCGGCCCATGCCCAGGGGGCGGCCGCGCCGCTGGCCGGGAAGGGACAAGCGGCCCCAGCGGAACCGGGCAAGGCCTCGGCGGGGGACCTGTCTCAGGCACCCACGGCCGAGCTCGAGGCGCTGGCTAAGACCCTGGAGAACGACGCCGCGCGCAAGAAGTTCCTGGACAATCTCAGGGGCTTGATCAAAGCGCGCAAGGCCGCCGCGCCGGTCGCTGCCAAGCCCGGAATCGGCGACGGGCTCGCCGCGCGCATGGCCGGCGCCATGTCGCGGTCCATGCAGTCGCTGGGCGCGCGGGTCAGCGCCGTCATCGGGGTTCTCAGGGATGCGCCCCGCCTGGTGCCCTTGGCGGAGTCCTGGATCACCACCGCCTCCAAGCGCGACCATTTGATCGGCCTGATCTGGCGATTGATCGTCGTCGTCGGCCTCGGCATGCTGCTCCAATTGGCGTTCCGTAGGGCGACGGGGCACTGGCGGCGCGGCCTTGAGGAGGATCAAGGCGAGGAGATCGGCGGGCGCGCCGTCCGTTTCTCCCTACGCACCTTGCTTATTTTCGGCAATGCTTTGGCTTACGGTGGCGGCGCCTACGGCGCCATTTTCGCCTTGCCCATGGAAGGCGCCGCCGGGGCGGTGCTTTTGGTCGGGGCCAGTTCCTTCTTCGTCGCCATGTTGATCCTGGCCACCACGCGCGTGATCGTGGCGCCCGGGACGCCGCTGTTGAGGCCGGCGCCCATCAGCGACGAGACCGCCAATTACCTGTTCCTTTGGGTGCGCCGCCTGGTGCGGTTCTTCGTCTATGCTTTCTTCTTCCTGAAGGCGGCCCAACTGGCGGGGCTGCCGGACCCGGCCTATGGCTCGCTGGTCTATATGGTGGGCCTCGTCCTGGTCTTCTTCCTGGTGGTTTTCGTGCTGCAGAACCGCGCCCCGGTGGCCGCCGCGATCCACGGCCGGGTAGAAGAGGCGCGCGGCACTGGCGGCCTGCGTGCGCGCCTGGCCGGGACTTGGCATCTCTTCGCCATGGGCTACATCGTCGCGGTATACGGGGTTTGGGTGTTCGAGGTCGAGGGCGGTTTCGAATTCCTCATGGTGGCGACCTTCTGGACAATCGTCGCCATAACCGCGGCCAGGATTCTGGTGATGGGCGCGGCGCGCGGCATCGCCCGGCTGTTCGCCGTGGGTGCCGATCTCGAGGCGCGGTTCCCCGGGCTGGAGTCGCGGGCCAACCGCTACGTGCCGGCGCTCAAGGGTACCATCGCCTGGGCCGTGTATATCGCCGCCGCCCTGGTGGTGCTCGACGTCTGGGGGGTGGATACCCTGGGCTGGCTGGTCACGGCAGAGGGCACGGCGGTGCTGCGCACGGTGATCACCGTGGGGTTCATCCTGATCGTCGGGATCACCGTCTGGGAGGTGATCAATCTCGGTATCGGCCGCTACCTTGGCCGCATGGACGACGACGCCAAGGGCGCCGCCCGGGCGCGGACGCTGTTGCCCCTGATTCGCACCACGGCGCTGATCATCATCTCGGTGATCGTTTCCTTGTCGGTGCTGTCCGAGGTCGGTTTCAACATCGGGCCGCTGCTGGGGGGGGTCGGGGTGATCGGTCTCGCCATCGGCTTCGGCGCCCAGACCCTGGTCAAGGACGTGCTCACCGGCCTGTTCATCCTCGTCGAGGACACCATCGTCGTCGGCGATTACGTGGAGGTGGGCGGCCACGAAGGCACGGTGGAATCCCTTTCCATCCGCACCATCAGCCTGCGCGACCCGGCCGGCAGGGTGCACACGGTGCCGTTCAGCGATGTCTCCACGGTGCTGAACCACACCAAGGATTTTGCCAACGTGGTGTTGAACATCGGCATCGCCTACCGGGAAAACGTGGACGAGGTGATGGCGGTGATCGAGGAACTGGGCCGGGAAATGGCCGAGGACGAAGCCCTGGCCCCCGACATCATCAGGCCATTGGAAGTGCAGGGCCTGCAAGCCCTGGAGGATTCCGCCGTGGTCATCCGCGCCCGCATCAGGGTCAGGGCCGGAACACAGTGGGGCATGAAGCGGGAATTCAACCGCCGCATGAAGAACCGCTTCGACGAACTGGGCATCGAAATTCCCTTCCCCCACCAGACCGTCTATTTCGGCCAGGATAGCGAAGGCAACGCCGCCCCGGCCCATGTGGCCATGGTGGACAAAGTCCGGACCAAGGCCCCGGCCGCCAAGCCCGCCGCCGCCCCAAAGCCGGCCCCGGCGCGGCGCGGCAGGTCCGTGGGCAATGTCGATGACGGCGACGGCGACGGCTGAGACCGGCCGCCCCGGGCCCGGGGCGGGGAGGGGCGGGGCGGCTCAACGCTCCCCGTCGATGACCGATTTGGCCACCGAATAAGAGAATCCCGCCCGCGCCAGGGCGGCGAGGTCCTTTTCGCGCCGTTCCGCGCGAACATCCTCGCCCCGCCAGGGGCCCAGGCGGCGCCGGCGCGCGGTGCGCTTGGCCGCCGCGAGATCGGGCGGCGTGTCGTCGGGCGCCTCTTCGGCGAGCGCGGCGAGCGCGGCGTCGATCTCGGGCCTTGGGACCCCTTTTTCGGCTAGCCGGGCAATGATCGACCGGGTGGAAATCCCGCGCCCGTGAAGGCTGATTGCGCGGGCGCGGGCGAAGGCGGCATCGTCGAGCAGCCCGGCCCGAAGGTAGCGCGCGATGAGATCGGCGACCAAGGCCCGGCCCTGGTCTGTATCGGTGCCGTGGTGGCGCGCCGAGGCGGCAACGCGGCGGTGCAAAACCCGTTCCAGCGACCGCGCCGTCGCCTGGAACCGGGCGAGATAGCCGAGCGCCACGTTTTCCAAATGCCTGGCCGTCGCCCTGCGGGGGACGCGCCGCCGTGACGTTGCGGACCCCGGAGGGGCCCCGTTGGGTGGTTGGGATTGGCGCCGGGAGGAGGCCATGGCCCGAGCATGGCAGCCTGGCGCCCGCCTGTCATCCCGCCCCTGGCCTGGGCCCCGGGGGCGAAAGCCATGGACGCGTGGGAAGCCGTTGATCGCGTGCCGGGTTTTAGGGATCAACCGGCACCCGGCACCCTTTGCCTGCATTGGCGGGGTTCGGCCATGGCGGCGGCAACCGATCCAGGTTCACCGCCCATTGGGCTTGCTGATGAAGCGACTGATTCATGGGAAATATTCCCTGGAGTTAAAGATAACGATTTTCAGTAGAAATTAATGAACTATTAATAAATGTTAGAATTTTATTAAATTTTTATTCACTTATTTCTTATAGCGTTTCCGTGTCTCTCATATTTAGGGACTTGGGGACGTGGTGTGAAATTACTTGTCGTTGCCTTTCGATGCCTCGCCAGGGCGGAGGCCGGTGTCACCGGCCTGGAATACGGGCTGCTGGCCTCCCTCATGGGGGTGGTCATTTTCGCCTCCGTCGCCGCCGTCGGTCTTCAAGTGGGGAATAAATTCACCACCCTGACGCAATCCTTCAACCCGGCACGCGACCTGCAGGGTCCAACCGGGCCGCCGCCGGAAGAGGTCATGGCGTACCCCGGATCCAATGGACCGGACCACGCGAGCGATGTCGCCCAGGATATCGGAAGCGCACGGGAAAACGAGATCGGCGGCGTGGTTTGGGGGACCGGCGAATCCATCGCACCGGCGGCCAGTCTGGCGGCGGACACCGGCGGCCCGGTGATCCTTTCCGCCAAGGACCTGCTGGCCGCGGCCCAGGGTTCGAGCCTTGGCGCCGCGCCCGCCGCCGGACCGCGCGCGCTTGGCATCGGCGCGACCGAGAACGATTTCGGCCAATCGGCGGGAAATGTTGGTCGGCAGGCGGCCATAGGCGGTGGCGAAGGTGGTTCCCTGGCGTCGTCACGTGCCGGCGGCTCATTCAAGATTGGTCAGACGAATCACGGTGCCGAAGAGGGCGCGGCCCGGCTTTTAAATGGAGGCTTCTCCGGCGAGGGCATGACATCCGAAAACCAACCGAACCTTCCCTCCGGGTCCGGGGGAGGGGTAATGGGCCTGTTGGGCCTGTTCGCGGCCTTGCTCGGCCTGGTGGTGGTAATCTGGAAACTTGTCCGCCGCGCACGGTTCTTTTCCAATACCCAGAGGCAAATAAATAAATGGCAAAGAAACAGGGAAGACAAGCAGGGACGGCAATCCGTCAGGGCCTTTAGCCCAAGGGCAGGGGCAACGACCTAATTTCCAAAATTATGAGCGATCGGTCGGGACTTCCCGGCCGCCGCCGCCAAGCGCCTTTTCTATCCTGTCCGAAAACGACTGTTTCCAACCCGGGGACAGCGCCTCGATATCCATGGCCTTCTTGGCATCCTCGAGATTATCCGGATCGAAGTAGAGCAGGTGCATGATCTCGCGGACGGTCATGGGTCCGGCAGGCTCCCCAACGCCAACCAACGCGTCGCCTGCACCAACCTCTCCTTCCTCCAACACCCGCAGGTAAAAGCCGACCCGGCAGCTCTCGGCAAATTGCTTGTGGAAACCTTCAATGCCCATGCGGACGCCCAGCTTGAAGCACGGAACACGGGGTTGGGTGACTTCGACGAGTGCGTCGCCAACGCGGAAGACGTCGCCGATCCGGATCGCGTCGTCGGCCATGCCTTCCACGGTAAAGTTTTCGCCGAACTGTCCGGCGGCCTTGAAATCCGTCCTGCCGAGTTCGTTCGCCCAATAGCGATAGTTTTCCACTGTGTAGACGTAGACCGCCTTGTAGATTCCGCCGTGGCCATTCAGGTCGGCCTGGGCATCACCATCGAGGTTGAGCGTCCGCAACATGGGCCTCCCCGGGGCGGGCTCCTTGAAAATTCCTGTGCTCGTCGTCTTCTCCCGCCCTCTGCGGTCGATGTATGAGACCTCCCTTGGCTGCGCAACATTGACCGAAAGCAATTTCATTTGTGACATGTCCCTCTCCCTCCTGTGCATACAGAGTCAGGATGCGATGGGTGGAACCAACGCGTCTCTAATGCCCGGTTCATTCCATGGGCTTTAAGCTCGCCAACAAGGTCGGGATCAACTCGGTCACCGTCGGGTGAATGTGCACCGCGCGCTGGATCACCGTGTAGGGGGCGTTGGCGTACATGACATCGAGAAGAGAGTGGACAACTTCATCTCCACCGACGCCGAGGATCGCCGCGCCGAGGATTCTCTCGCTTTCCGCGTCGACCAAAATTTTCATGAACCCCTGGGTCTCGCCCCGCTCACGGGCGCGCCCGACGCGCGCCATCATCATCTTGCCGACCAATGCCTTGCGGCCTGAGTCCCGGACTTGGGCTTCCGTCATGCCGATCCGGCCCAAAGGCGGGTCGATAAAAAGCCCGTAGGTGGTGATGCGGTCGGAGATTCGCCTGGGATCATTGTCGAACATGTTGGCGGCGAGAATTTCATAATCGTTGTACGACGTGTGGGTGAAGGCGCCCCGGCCGTTGACGTCGCCCATGGCCCAGATCCCGGGCACGTTGGTGCGAAGCTCGTCGTCGACAACGATGTAGCCGCGTGTGTCGGTCTCGACGCCGGCCGCTTCCAGGCCCAAATCGTCGGTATTGGGCCGGCGGCCCACGGCCAGCAGCACATGAGAGCCGACAATTTCCTCGGTGCCCGGTTCACAGCTTGCGCTGACCACGACTTGGCCGTCGCGTCGTGCCAAGCCGATGCAGCTGGCGTTGAGCAGAAATTCGATGCCTTCGTTCTCTAGAATTTCCTGCACCGCGGCGGAGACCTCGTCGTCCTCGCGGCCGATCAGTTTCGGACCCATCTCGATGACCGTGACCCGGGATCCGAAGCGCCGGTACATTTGCGCGAACTCAAGCCCGATATAGCTGCCACCGATGATGACCAGGTGGTCGGGAAGAAAGTCGACCTCCATCATGGAAGTGTTGGTGAGGTATTCGACATCGTCGATACCGGGCATATCGGGAACGGTGGCCCGGGCGCCGACGTTGAATACGATCTTCTCGGCTTCCAGAAGATCGTCGTTGACGCGCACCGTTTTGGCGCTCTCCAAGCGGCCATGACCCTCAAATACGGTCAGGTTCTCCATATTCTTGAGCCAATTGGTGACGCCGTCGTTGGATTGTTTGACGATGGCGTCCTTGCGCGCCTTGACCTGGCCCATGTCGACCTTGATTGGCCCCTCGATGGCGATCCCGAAATCGCCGCCGCGCCGCGCCATGTGCGCCGCCCGCGCGCTGGCGACCAAGGCCTTGGTGGGGATACAGCCGACGTTGACGCAGGTGCCGCCGAACAACTTCCGCTCGATGACCGCCGTTTTCATGCCCTCTCGGGTCATCCGTTGGGCCAGCGACGGCCCCGCCTGGCCGGTGCCGATGATGATGGCATCGAATTTTTCAGTCATGTCCCGCCCTCCGATTGCCTAAATACCCTATCATTCCTGTCAGGTAAGTACATCCGGGCTGGAGTTTATGGTAGCAACCATGCAGGGCAATATCATCGACATGCTGATGGCGCCGCTCTCGCCCATGGAGCTGACCGCGGGCTGCCATGATTCGCGGCTTTCGGTGGGCCTGGGCACGGCCTGCCGGGCGAGGTTCAAGACCACCAACCGGCCCAGCCCCTGATCAGTGTGCCGGAAACCGTTGGCCGTGACGGCATGGGCGAATCACCTCGACATGGCCTATGGCGGCATGTGGAAAACGTGAATTGAATCGAAACCAACAACGATTTCAGTACCTTTGTCTGGTCCCTGCCTGTGCGTTCAATTGCATAATAACACATTGAAAAATAATGAAAAACAAGTAGGCTTGGCGTTGAGATGCGGGGCGGCGGAAGACCAGAATTCGGTTTTGCGGCGCCGTGATGGAACGCCAATCCGCCCCCAGTGCCGCAAGCCCAACCCGGGCGGTCCAAGCGGGGGAAGCGGGCCGATCGGCGAAGGGAAAAAATGGCCGCCCGGGTCGCCATGGGTTGTTTGGGGCGCGGGCGCCGGTCCAGCGTCACGAGACGATGATCACTTGCGAAAACATGAATTATGACTGACCCGGCCGAACAAGAATTTTTGCCCTTTCTCGATGATCAACCGGAGCCGCAAACCGGGGTTTGGCCGGCACAGTGGATCAAGGGCGCCATCGAGCGGGGGGTGATCCTCGCCGACGAGACGGTTCGCCCCGACCAGATTCAACCCGCCAGTCTCGATTTGCGGCTCGGCAGCCACGCCTACCTGGTCCCGGCGAGTTTCATGCCTGGCCTGAGGTGGAGCGTGGAAGAAAAGCTCAGCGATTTCAGCACCGAAAAAATCGACTTGGAAGATGGCGCGGTTCTAAAGACGGGCAAGGTGTACATCGTGCCGCTTCAAGAACACCTGCGGCTGAAAAAGCGGATGTCCGCCGCCGCCAGCCCGAAAAGCTCCACCGGGCGGCTTGATGTCTTTGCCAGGGTGATTACCGACAACGGCTGCGAGTTCGATGCAATTCGCGAAAGATACGCAGGCCGGCTGTGGTTGGAGATCGCGCCGCGGTCGTTCGATGTAAAGGTAAGAACGGGGTCCCGTTTGGCCCAGGTGCGCATGAAGTCCGGCCGCCCGCCCTCTACCGATGCGTCGGTGAAACGGCTCCATGAAGAAGTTCGATTGGTTCACGACAAAGATGGCGAAACCAACGTCAAAGGCGGCGCCATCGCTCTTTCCGTGGACATGGTGGGCGACCCGGTCACCGGGATTATCGGCTATAAGGCGAAACCGACCGACGCGTTCATCGATATCGACCTGGTGAACCATTACGACCGGGATGATTTCTGGCATACGGTTTACAAGCCGGACAACGGCGGCATCATTCTTCGAACCGATGAATTCCACATCCTGGCGACCAAAGAATCTTTGAATGTGCCGCCCAATTTCGCCGCCGACATGGTTGCCTACGACACCCTGGTGGGGGAATTCCGGGCCCATTATGCAGGCTTTTTCGACCCCGGATTCGGTTACGCCGAGGGCCGGCCGGTGGGCGCCAAAATCGTCCTTGAGATTCGCTCCCATGACGTGCCGTTCCTGGTCGAACATGGACAAATCGTCGGCCGTGTGGTGTACGAGCGACTGAGCATGGAGACCGATAAGCCTTACGGCGCCAGCATCGGCTCCTCGTACCAGGGCCAGGGTTTGGCTCTGGGCAAGCAATTCAAGCGCTGATCAACCCAGACTCTAATCCGCAGATTCGATGATCCCGGGCGTTGACAGGACGCCCCGGTCTATGGATACTCACCGCTTTTTCCGCACGGGACCAAGGATTGGCGCGGGCCGGGGCAGGCAGAACCATGCGCCCGGCGGTGTAGGAGAGGATTCGTGATTTCCGCTGTGATGCCCACCTATGGGCGTGCCGACATCGCTTTCGAGAAGGGGGAGGGGCCTTACCTCTTTTCCACCGAGGGCGTGCGCTACCTCGATTTTACCTCGGGGATCGCCGTCAATTCCCTGGGCCATGCCCATCCCCGGCTGGTGGCGGCGCTGGGCGCGCAAGCGGAAAAGCTGTGGCACACGTCGAACATGTTCGAGATCCCCGGTCAGCAGATTCTGGCCCAGCGGCTGGTCGAAAATACTTTCGCCGACACGGTGTTTTTCTGCAATTCCGGGGCCGAGGCCATGGAATGCGGCATCAAGGTGGTGCGTTCCCACTTCGACGCGGCCGGCGATCCCGGGCGCTACCGCATCATCTGCGCCAACCAGGCCTTCCACGGGCGCACCCTTGCCACCATCGCCGCCGGCGGACAGGATAAGTTGCTCAAGGGCTTCGCGCCCGCGGTCGACGGTTTCGATCACGTCGGCTTCGGCAATCTCAACGAGACCCGGGCGGCGATCGGCGACCAAACCGCGGCGCTCCTGATCGAACCGGTGCAGGGTGAAGGCGGGGTGCGGATCGCCCAGGAGGATTACCTCCAGGGCCTGCGCCAGATCGCCGACGAATACGGGCTGCTTCTTTTCTTCGACGAGGTGCAATGCGGCATGGGCCGGACCGGCAAGCTGTTCGCCCATGAATGGGCCGGGCTCACGCCCGATGTGATGGCGGTCGCCAAGGGCATCGGCGGCGGATTCCCGGTGGGCGCCTGCTTGACCACGGGCGACGCGGCCTCGGGCATGGTGGCGGGCAGCCATGGCTCCACCTACGGCGGCAACCCGCTGGCCATGGCGGTGGCCAACACGGTGATGGACGTGATGCTGGAAGACGGTTTCCTCGCCCACGTCCGTGACATGGGGGCGCGGCTGCTGGGCGGCCTGGAGACGCTGGTCTGCGCCCATCCATCGATCCTGGCGGACGCCCGGGGCCGGGGCCTGATGGTCGGCCTGGTCTGCACCGGCGATCCCAAGGCGCTGATCTCCAAGCTCCGCGACAACCGCCTTTTGACCGTGCTCGCGGGCGGCAACGTGGTGCGTCTGCTGCCGCCGCTGATCACCCAAGAGGCGCAAATCGACGAGGCGCTGGCGATCCTTGACGAGAGCTGCGCCCAATTGGGGAAAGGTCCATGACCGCGACGCCCGAAACCAGGCTGGCGCGCCAACGCGGCATGGGGCCGCGGGCGCCCAGGCATTTTCTCGACATCGACAGGTTCGAGCCCGCCCAGTTGCGCGAGATGCTCGATCTCGCCCGTGCTTATAAGCGGGGCGAAGATTCGCCGGGCGGCCAACGGCCGGGTGCCGGCAAGATGCTTGCGCTGGTGTTCGAAAAACCGTCGACCCGCACCCGGGTGTCCTTCGAGGTGGGCATGGCCCAGATGGGCGGCCGGGTCACCATCCTCGAGTCCCAGGGCTCGCAGATCGGCCGGGGTGAATCCATCGCCGATACGGCGCGGGTGCTGAGCCGCTACGTGGATGCGATCGTGTTCCGCACGCTTGCCGAGGCGAGCCTTCTGGAGATGGCGGAATATGCTTCGGTGCCGGTGATCAACGGCCTTACCGACAAGAGCCACCCCTGCCAGATCATGGCCGATATCATGACCTTCGAGGAGATCCAGGGCCCCATAAACGGGCGGACCGTCGCTTGGCTCGGCGACGGAAACAATGTGGTCGCGTCCTGGATCCACGGTGCGGCGCCTTTCGGCTACGCCCTGAAGATCGCCACGCCTAAGGGCTTCGCGCCCGATCCCGCGGTGGTCAAGGCGGCCCGCGACGCCGGCGCCGATATCACCCTGACCGAAGACCCCACCGAAGGGGTCGCCGGCGCCGCTTGCGTGGTCACCGACACCTGGGCCTCCATGGGCACCAATGGCGGGCCCACCCTGGAAGAACGGATCCGGGCCTTGACCCCCTACCGGGTGGATGAGTCGCTGATGGACAAGGCGGCCGGCGATGCCATCTTCATGCATTGCCTCCCCGCCAACCGCGATAATGAGGTGAGCGCCGGCGTCATCGACGGGCCGCGCTCGGCGGTCTGGGATGAAGCGGAAAACCGCTTGCATGTCCAGAAGGGTATCCTCCATTGGTGCCTCAGGCCCTAGGGCCTTAGGGACGCGGCGGTTCCCGCCTTGGCACGCGGCCCCATGATCGCCACCGATCTGGTGATCCCCTACCAGGTGGAACGCGCCGGGTTGCGCGGCCGGTTGCTGCGGTTCGGCCCCTTGCTCGACCGCATTCTCGACCGCCACCGCTATCCGCCGCCGGTCTCCGCCCTGCTCGGCGAAACCCTGGTGCTCACGGCGCTGCTGGGCAGCACGCTCAAATACCTTGGCGCCTTCACCCTGCAAGCCCATGGCGATGGGCCGGTGCGAATCGTCGTCGGCGACATGACCGCCACCGGCGAATTGCGGGCCTATGCGCAGTTCGACGCCGAAGCGGTGGCCGCCATGGAGGGCGCCACGGCGCCCATGCCGGCGCTGTTGGGCCAGGGGCATCTGGCCTTCACCGCCGACCAGGGGGCGGACGCGGAGCGCTATCAGGGGATGGTCGCGTTGGCGGGCCCCACCCTGACCGACTGCGTCCGCCATTACTTCCGCCAGTCGGAACAGATCGACGCCGCCATCAAGGTGGCGGTTAGGGCGCCCAATGGCGGCGCGGGCTGGCGCGCCGGCGCCATCATCATCCAGCGGCTGCCCGGCGAGGGGCGGCGCCCCGGCGGCGCGGACCGGGCCGAGCCCGATGAGGACGAAGAGAACTGGCGGGAAGCGGTGGCGCTCATGGCCAGCGTCAAGGAGGACGAACTCACCAACCCGCGTCTTGCCCCTGACAGGCTTCTCTACCGGCTGTTCCACCAACCCGGCGTGCGGATGTTCAAACCCCGTGGGCTGGCGGACGGATGCCGCTGTTCCCGGGACCGGGTGGCCGGCACCCTGGGCGCCTTGCCCAAGGCGGAAGTGCTGGAGATGGTGGAAGCCGGCGTTGTTTCGGTGAAATGCGAGTTCTGCGGCGCGGCCTATGAATTCGACGAACCCGCCCTGGAGGCCCTGTTCGCCTGAAGCGAAAGCGGTGGTGGCCATAAAGGAAGAGCAGATGCCGCGCGACCTAATTTGTCTCCCATCCTTGGAACGCTTGATAAAAGCGGCCGAGGGCGGCAGAATTCCCGGCCCGTGGGTCATTCCAGAGGTCGAGCGTCATGTGGATGCGCCGCTACAAGGCAATCGTCATCCTGTCCGCCGTTCTCCCCGCTTTTCTGCTCGCCGGGTGCGAGACCAGTGCGCCTTCCTCCCAGTTCCCGGAACTCACCTACCGGCATTTGGGGCCGCTCACCCTCGATGTCGCGCGGATCGAACTGGCCACCCGTTACATCCCGCCCTTGAAACCGCCCAATGTCGAACACCGCGCGCCGGTGGCGCTCTATGCCGCGATCCGCCGATGGGCCGGCCAGCGCCTCAAGGCGGCGGGGCGGCGCAACGTCGCCAACCTGATCATCCTGGACGCCTCCATTCGCGAGGTGCCGCTGCCCGTGAAGGGCGGGCTCAAGGGGCTCTTCACCTCCCAGCAATCGGCCCGCTACGACGGCCGGGCCGCCGTTCTTCTCGAAATTCGTGATGACGGGGGCCGCCAGCTTGCCTTCGTCACGGCGCGGGCCACCCGCTCGCTGACGGTGGCCGAGGGCGCCTCCATGGCGCAGCGCGAAAAGGTCTGGTTCGCCCTGACCGAAGACCTGGTGTTGGATATCAACCGGCGGTTGGAAGTCGAGGCGCGCCGGCACTTGCGCGCCTATCTTTTCGCGCGATAGTGCGCCAGGGCACACTCCGGCCTAATTGAACCATTTGACCGGAAAGTGCCCTAGTTCCGCCAGAATGCCGGCGTGAACAGGACCAGCACCGTGAACAGTTCCAGCCGGCCCAGCAGCATGCCGAAGGACAGCAGCCACTTGGCCGCGTCGGGCAGCGACGCATAGGTGCCCGACGGACCGATCACCGGACCCAGGCCCGGACCGACATTGGCGATGGCGCTGGCCGCCCCGGAAACGGCGGTGATGAAGTCGAGCCCCATCCAGCCCAGCCCCATGGCCAGGGCGCCGAAGGCCATGATGTAGACAAAGAAGAAACTGAGGACCGATTCCGACGCCTCCGCGGGGATGGGCCGGCGATTGAAATGGGGGATGAAGACCCCGTGGGGCTGTATCAGCTTGCTGATCTGGGACACCGTGTTGGCGTAAAGCACTTGCAGGCGAAACACCTTCAGCCCGCAGGTGGTGGACCCGGCGCAGCCGCCGACGAACATCAGGAAGAAGAACGTCGCCACGGGAAAGGCGCCCCAGAGCCCGAAATCGGTCGAGCTGTATCCCGTCCCGGTCATGATCGAGACACCGTTGAAGGTGACGAAACGCACCGCCTCGCCGAAACGCACGCCGTTGATCAGGGTCTGCCAGACGATCATCAACGTCACCGCGGTGGCGGCGATGATCAGGAACCACCTGACCTGGCTGTCGCGGATCAGCGGCATCAGGTTGCCGCGGACCGCCTGCAGGTAAAGCACGAAGGGCAAGGAGCCGAGGATCATGAAGGCCACGGCGACCCAGTCGATGGCGGCGCTGTTGAAGGCCCCCAGCGAGCCGTCGCGGGTGGAAAAGCCGCCGGTGGCGATGGTGGTCATGGCGTGGGTTATCGCCTCGAAGCCGCTCATGCCGGCGACCCAATAAAGCGCCGCGCAGATCGCCGTCAGCGCGATGTAGAGGAGGCCGATGGCGGCCGCGACCTGGGCGATGCGGGGCAGCGCCTTTTCCGAGGGGTCCAATGATTCCATGCGGAAGAGCTGCATGCCGCCGACGCTCAACTGCGGCAGGATGGCGACGGCCATGACGATGATGCCGATTCCGCCGAACCATTGCAGCAAGGACCGCCAAAGAAGAATGCCCGGCGCCGCCCGGTCGAGATCGGTGAGCACCGTGGCGCCGGTGGTGGTGATCCCCGACATGGATTCGAACACGGCATCGGTGAAGGACAGGTTGAGATCGGCAAAGGCGAAGGGCAGGGCGCCGAAAACCGCGATCACCGTCCAACTCAGCGTGGTCAGCAGGAAGGCATGGCGGGTGGTCATCTTGGTCTCGCCGGTGCGCATGGTCAGCAACATGGCGACGCCGATGAATGCGTTCAGGCCGGCGGCACTGGCGAACACTTTCCAGTCGCTGTGGCCGGCGATGAGGTCGACTATCGCCGGGATGCACATGCCCAGCGCCAGCGTCGTCAGCAGGATTCCGATGGTGAAGAAGACGGGGCGGAAATCAATCATCGGGCCACCATTAGATAGCGGATTTCCTTGGTTTTCGGGCTATTGCCGCCGATAATCGGGGCGGTTTGCAAAATTAGCCCTAAAAATCATCGATTTTTCGCCAGCTATCGAGAATTCTCGTTATCCGCGCGGATTAACGGCATATTTCGCAAATTTCACCGATTTAGGGGGCATCTTAACGAAGATTTACGGATTATTAAGCCTGGGGGCCGGGATTCCGCGGCTTGGCGGCGCTCTTCACCGGCGCGACGCCTGGCACCGGATCAAGACTTGGTGCCGATCATCGCCAAGAATTCACGCCGCGTCTTCTGGTCGCTCCTGAACCCCCCCAGCATGCAACTGGTGACCATGGTGGCGCCGGGCTTGTGGATGCCGCGGGTGGTCATGCATTGGTGCTCCGCCTCGATCACCACGGCGACGCCGCCGGGCTGCAGGATCTCGTCGATGGCGCCGGCGATCTGGGCGGTCATTTTCTCCTGGATCTGCAGTCGTTTGGCGTAGGCCTCGACCAGCCGCGCCAGCTTGGAAATGCCCACCAGCCGGGTTTTCGGAAGATAGGCGATATGGGCGATGCCGATGATGGGCAACAGGTGATGTTCGCAATGGGATTCGAAGCGGATGTCCTTGAGCACCACCATCTCGTCGTAGCCTTCGATCTCTTCGAAGGTGCGGGCGAGGATCTCGTGAGGGTCCTCGTCATAGCCCCGGAAGAACTCTTGCCAGGCACGGACCACCCGGTCCGGCGTCCCTAACAACCCCTCGCGGGCAGGATCGTCGCCGGCCCACCGGATCAGGGTGCGGACGGCGTCTTCCGCCTCGGCGTGGCTCGGCCGTTCAGGGGGCCGACCGCCTTGATCCCCGACGCGGTCGAGTTCGACGGGATAGGATGCTTTCATGGCTTCTCCTTACCGTTTTCCAACGGGTGTGCCCCACCGCGAGGCGCCAGCATAGGGTTGCCGGCCTTGATGTTTCACCTTGGCATGGCGGGGTTTGATTGAACAGCAAAACCGGGAAATGCTCTCGGCGCCGATGATCAGTGCACCTGCGGTCGATCCTCCGGTGAATCGAGGGAAAATGCCGGGATATCGATCTCCAGGGGCCGGCCGTCGCGGGTTTCCATGTAATAGCATCCCACCATGATCCCCGATGGGGTGGAGAGCGGCGTGCCCGAGGAATATTCGTAGCGTTCCCCGGGGTGGATGATCGGCTGTTCGCCGATCACGCCTTCGCCCCGGACTTCTTGGGTGCGCCCGAGGGAATCGGTGATCTTCCAATAGCGGCTCATCAACTGCACGGTTTCCATGCCCTGGTTTTCGATGGTGACATGGTAGGCCCAAATGTAGCGGTTCCTGCGCGGCCGCGATTCGTCGTGGAGATAGGTCGGCTCGACGGTGACCATGATCGAATGAGTCGTCGTCGTGTACATGGGCGTCCTCCAGGCAGGGTTTTTCCCCGGCGTTCGATGGCATCGGCATTTTACCGCACTATGGACCAGAATTGAACCATTCGACCGGGATGATCTCGCGCCCCGCCATGGTCGAGGCATTTTCCGCGCCTTTCGATCAGGCCCCGGCCGTGACCAGGGCCTGGTCGATGTCGTCCATCACGTCGGCCGGATCCTCGAGCCCCACCGAAATGCGGACATAACCCGGCGTGATGCCGAGCGCGGCGCGGTCGTCTTCGCTCAGGCTTCGGTGGGTGGTGGTCGCCGGATGGGTGACGATGGACTTGGCGTCGCCCAGGTTGTTCGAAATGTCGATCAGCCGCAGCGCATTGAGGAATTTGAAGGCGCTTTCCTTGCCGCCCGGCACCTCGAAGCCGATCAGCGTGCCGGCGCCGCTCATCTGTTTTTCCACCAGCGCCCGTTGAGGATGATCGCTAAAACCGGGATAGATCACCCGGGCAAGGTCGGCGCGGGCCGCCATCCAGTCAGCGATTTCGCCGGCATTGTCGCACATGGCCTTGACCCGGATGCCGAGGGTCTCCAGCCCCTTCAGCAGGGTCCAGGCGTTGAAGGGGCTGAGCGCGGGTCCGGTGTGGCGCAGGAAGGGGGCCAAGTGGTCCTCCATGTATTCGGGATCGCCCAGGATCGCCCCGCCCATGACCCGGCCCTGGCCGTCGATATGCTTGGTCGCCGAATAGACCACTACGTCGGCGCCGAATGCCATGGGCTTCTGCAACATCGGCGAGGCAAAGACATTGTCCACCACCATTCGTCCGCCCGCCTTATGGGTGAGGTCGGCAACCGCCTCGAGGTCGATCATTTCCAGCCCCGGATTGGAGGGGGTTTCTAAGAACACCGCCCGGGTGGGCCGGGACAATGCTTGGCGCCATTGGTCGAGATCGGTGCCGTCGACGATCTCCACCGCGATTCCGTAGCGGGGCAGGATTTCCGAAACCACGAACAGGCATGAGCCGAATAGCGCGCGGGAGCTCACCACGTGGTCGCCGGCATGGAGCATGCACATCAGCGAAGCGAAGACCGCCGCCATGCCGGTCGCCGTCGCGCGGCAGGTCTCGTTGCCCTCCAGCAGCGCCATGCGCTGCTCGAACATGGTGACGGTGGGATTGGAGAAACGGGAATAGATGTATTTGTCGTTCTCCCCCTTGAATGCCGCTTCGGCCTCCTCGGCGGAAAGGTAAATATAGCCCGAGGTGGCAAATATCGCCTCGCAGGTTTCCTGGAAGTCGGACCGGTTGGTTCCGCCGCGGACGAGATTGGTCCTTGGCCGCAATCCATTGGCTCCCTTGGCGTCGTCGGTCATGGTGTGCTCCTCCGCGACAGGGCATCAAAAAACCCCGGCCGCAGGCCAGGGCTTGGTTCAAGCACCCGGCCTTTTAGCGATTTGTTTTACGTGGACGCAAGCCGACCGGCACAAATTTCCACGAACCTGGGGTTCTTACTCCCATCGTATGTGTGCCGTCAAGCGATGGCGGGGAATGGAGGGGGCAGGGTTATCCCGCGTTGGCGCCGTCACGAAGCGCCAAGTCGGCAACCAAGCCGACCACCGGCGCCCGTTTGGCCAAGGTGTCTTCGACCAGGTCGGCGAGGGTATAATGGGACAGCGATTCGATGAACCGGGTGCGGGCGTCTTCCAAGGCCTGTTCTAAAAGCTTGCCGCTTTCGGCGGGCCGGTCCGCTTGCCGTCCGTCCACCGCCCCAAGATTGCGCTCGACTTGCTGAAGAAGGTGGCCGAGGTTGACGCCGCCGGCCGGTTTGGCCAGGGCGATTCCGCCGCCCTTGCCCCGGTAACCGACGATATAACCGAGCCGCGCCAAATGTTGGGAGACCTTCATCAGGTGGTTGCGGGATATGTTTTCCGCATCCGCGATGTTGGCGATGGAAACCTTCCTGCCGGGCTGGACAGCCAAATGCAGCAAGACGCGAATGGCGTAATCGGCGTGTTTGCTCAATTTCATTTACTCTTGCTCCAGGTTCAAGGTACTAGACTGATTGCTTTTCCCCGATCGCGTATCAGCAAGAATTCTTAGCGTTGATAAGAAACCTCTTTGCCGCTCGCGTCTACTTTATATTGCGGTCACGGTTAATCAACTCTTAACGCCGCGGCCCGGGTTATCGACCTCCGCGCCATGCTTTCGCTTGATGGCAGGGGGGTGAAACCGTTAGAACAGGGCCGGGCGGTCACATCAGCGGGTGTAGTTCAATGGCAGAACATCAGCTTCCCAAGCTGAATACGTGGGTTCGATTCCCATCACCCGCTCCATCCCCCAGCGCCGCATTCACCTGTCGTCACGAGAAGGAACGCGCCACTTGAACAGCGTGCCCGCGGGCGGCGGGGCCTCGTCGGAACAAGACCCGGGCCCGGCCGCCAAAAAAGGGTTCGTGGCCTTCCGGCATCGCGATTTCCGGCTTCTGATTTTCGGCAAGCTGTTTTCTTCGCTGTCGCTGCACATGGTGATGGTGGTGATCGCCTATCAGATTTACGACCTCACCGGCGATCCCCTGGACCTGGCCTATATCGGCCTTGCCGTTTTCGCCCCGGGGTTGGGGTTCGCGCTGGTCACCGGATACGTCGTCGACCGCTTCGACCGGCGCCTGGTGCTCGCCTGCTGCTATCTGGTGATGTTGATTTCGGCGGTTCTGTTTACCCTGTTCGCCCTGTCCGGGACCAAAGAGGTCTGGCCGGCCTTCATGATCCTGGTGTTCTACGGTACGGGGCGCGCCTTCTACATGCCTTGCACCAATGCCCTGCTGCCCAATCTGGTGCCGGTGGAGGAATTCCCCAATGCGGTCGCCTGGAACACGTCGGCCACCAAGCTGACGCAGATTGCCGGCCCCGCCATCGGCGGCTTTCTCTACCTGGCGGGGCCCGAAGTGGTCTACGGATTGGCCGCCGTGGTGTTCTCGGTGGCGGTCGTTACGACGGCGATGATCCGCACCCGCAGCCAACGCAAGGATGCCGAACCGGTCAGCCTCGGCACGCTGCTGGCCGGGGTCCGCTACGTCTGGGGGAAGAACGTGGTGCTTGGCGCCATCTCGCTTGACCTGTTCGTGGTTCTCGCCGCCGGGGCGACGGCAATGCTGCCGATCTATGCCAAGGATGTCCTCGACGTCGGCGCCTGGGGCGCCGGGCTGTTGAGAAGCGCCATCGCCGCGGGCGGCGTGGTGACGTTGTTGATGCTGACGCAGGTGGCGCTGACCCGCGATGTCGGGCGCATCATGTTCGCCTGCGTCTTCGTCTTTGGGGCCGCCACCACCGTCTTCGGCATGTCCACGTGGTTTGCCCTGTCCCTGGCGGCGCTGGCGGTGCTGGGCGCGGCGGATGCGTTCAGCGTGGTCATCCGCCAGACTCTGATCCAGGTGGCGACGCCCGACGAGATGCGCGGCCGGGTCAGCGCCGTGAACGCCGTGTTCGTCAGCACGTCCAACGAAATCGGCGAGGTCCGCGCCGGCTTCTTGGCGGCGTGGATCGGCGCCGTGCCGACGGTGGTGATCGGCGGCATCATCTCTGTACTGATCACCGGGATTTGTTGGAAGCTGTTTCCCGAACTGGTCAAACTTCAGCGCGTCGACCGCAGCATATGATGGCGCCGCGCCGGCAGCGTCGCGCAACATCGCGGCGGCCATGCGGTTCTCTTTGGCCGGATAGTGATCTAAGCTCCGGGGCCCGATGACTTGCACGCCTTCGCCATGACGTCACCGCCGCAAGACCCGGTCCCTGGCGCCCCGCTTTCGCCATGGTTCGCGCCCCTGGGCGTGGGGTTCGCGGTGGTCGCGATCACCATCATTCGGCTGCTTTACCTCACCGTCTACCCCTTCGATCTCCACCCCGACGAGGCCCAGTACTGGAGTTGGTCTCTCAGCCTCGACTGGGGCTACTTTTCCAAGCCGCCCATGGTCGCCTGGCTGATCGCCGCATCCACCGCGTTGTGCGGGTCCGGCGAGGCCTGCATCAAGGCCAGCGTGCCGATCCTGCACGGCATTACCGCGTGTTTCATCTACGGGGCCGGGGGGCGGCTTTACGGGCCGCGGGCCGGGTTCTTCGCGGCCCTTCTTTACCTGACGCTGCCCGGCGTTTCGTTTTCGTCGTCCATCATGTCCACCGACCCGCCGTTGCTCGCCTGCTGGGCGGCGGCGTTGTATGCCGCCGTGCGGCTCGGCGACGGCGCCGCGCCGGCCCTGCCCTGGTGGCTGGCGCTCGGCCTCGCCACCGGGCTCGGGTTGCTCTCCAAATACGCCATGGGGTTCTTCGTCTTAGGATTCGTGCTTTGGCTGGCGTTGGACGGGGCGGCGCGCCGGCGCCTCTTGGGCGCGCCCAAGGGCCGGGCCGGGCCGTTCCTGGCCGCCGCCTTGGCATTCCTTCTCATCCTTCCCAACCTGATCTGGAACATGGGCACCGGCTACGTCACCTTCGCCCATACCGCGGCTAACGCCAACCTCGGCGGCGCGCTGCTGCGCCCGGAGAAATTCCTGGAATTCACGGCGAGCCAGTTCGGCGTCTTCGGCCCGATCGTTTTCGCCGTCCTGGGGTGGTTGTTGCTGCGGCCCGACCGCTGGCTGCGCGAGCCCCGGGCGCGGATGCTGGCCGGATTCGTGCTTTGCGTGCTGTTGCCCATCATGGTGCTGAGCCTGGTCTCCCGGGCCCATGCCAATTGGGCGGCCACGGCCTACGTGGCGGGCTCCATATGGGTCGCCGGCGCCCTTTCCGGGGCCAAGGGGCGGCGGTGGCTGTACGGCTCCATCGCGCTCCATGTGGCCGTCGCCGCGACGCTGATGGCGGCCACCATCGGCCAGGCCGAACCGGGCCGCTATGCGGGCTTGGCCGTGCCCCAGGCGTTGGATCCCTACAGGCATTACGGCGGTTGGCGGGCGCTCGGGGAAAAGGTCGCGGCGCTCAAGGCGCGCTTTCCGGGCCTGCCGCTTCTGGGCCATGACCGGATGATGGTGGCCTCCGCGCTCTATTACGTGCGGCCTTGGCCGGTCGAAATTTTCGCTTGGCATGGCGATGGCCGGGTGACCAATCACTTCCGCCTGACGCGGCCCTGGCCGGGAGCGGTGGGCGGCGACGCGCTGCTGCTTAGCCGGCGCGGAGACCCTGCCGAAATCCTCGCCCGTTTCCGGACCTGGGATAAGGTGGCGACCATCGTCGTGCCCATTTCGACCGGCGCCCGGCACGCCGTCCAAGTCTTTCACGCCAGGGGATTTCTAGGCTATAAACACGGTCGACCATAACCGCGCCAAGACATTTAGGAAAGGCCCCTCACCGGGGGCAAACGCGCCATGAGCAGATACCGTATCACCGTCGATACCGGCGGGACCTTCACCGACGTGGTCTATTTCAACGAGGACCGGCGCGAAATCACCATCCACAAGCTTCCCTCGACCCCCCACAACCCTTCCGAGGCCATCGTCGCCGGCGTCCGCCACCTTCTCGATCAGGGCGTCGATGCCGGGGACATCGAATTCTTCTGCCACGGCACCACCGTCGGCACCAATGCGCTGCTCGAAGGGAAGGGGGCGAAGACGGCGCTTTTGGTCACCGAAGGGTTCCGCGGCATTTACGAGGTGGGAGAGCAATCGACCCCGCACGGCCCTTCGGTCTTCGATATCACCTACCAGAAGGCCCCCCTGTTGGCCCCGCAAAGCCTCACCGGCGAGGTCCGAGAGCGGGTCGATTTCCAGGGCAAGGTGCTGCGCAAGCTCGACGAAACGGGGCTGCGCGAGACCGTGCGCGGGTTTCGCGACAAGGGCGTGACCTCGGTCGCGGTCTGTCTCCTGTTTTCATTCCTCACCCCCCGCCACGAACAAAAGGTCGCCCGCATCATCAAACAGGTCGCGCCGGGGATGAGCGTCTCGCTATCGTCCGAAGTTCTGCCCCTCATCCGCGAATTCTTCCGCCTGTCGACGACCGTCATCAACGCCTATTTGCAGCCCATCCTCGAGTATTACGTCCACCATCTGGAGGCCCAGCTCGACGCCGCCGGCGTGCACACCAAGAAGCGCTACATCATGCAGTCCAACGGCGGCACCGCGACCTTCGCCGCCGCCGCGCGCAAGGCGGTGGCGACGGTGCTCTCGGGGCCGGCCGGCGGGGTCACCGCGGGGGTCAATCTGGCGCGCGATCTCAAGCAGCCCAACCTGATCACTTTCGACATGGGCGGGACCAGCTGCGACGTCGCCCTGATCAAGGATGGCGAAGCCTCCCACGCCAACCGTATCGAGATCGACGGGCGCGTCATATCGGTGCCGATGATGGATATCAACACGGTGTCGGCGGGGGGCGGGACCATCGCCCGGGCCGATGCGCTGGGCCAGCTTCAGGTGGGGCCGGAATCGGCGGGGGCGGTGCCGGGACCGGCCTGTTACGGCACCGGCGGCGCCTTGCCCACGGTGACCGATGCCAACCTGATTTTGGGATATCTCGGGGCCGACAACTTCCTTGGCGGGCGCATGGCGCTGGATGTGGCCCATGCGCGCCGGGCCATGGAAGACGGCGTGGCGGCGCCGCTGGGCATGAGCCTCACCGACGCCGCCGAAGGCGTCATCCGCATCATCAACGTCAAGATGGAAGAGGCCATCAAGGCGATCTCCACCATGCGCGGGTATGACCTCAGGGATTTCATGCTGGTGGCCTTCGGCGGGGCCGGGCCGCTCCATGCCGGACAGATGGCGCGGAACCTCGCCATGCGCGGCATCATCGTGCCGCTCTATCCCGGCGTCAATTCGGCCATCGGCTTGCTGCAGGCCGACGTGCGCCACGATTACGCGGTTTCGCGCCTGACCCTGATCACCGCCATCGGCCCCGAAGAAGTGGCCGGGCGGCTCAAGACCCTGGCCGACCGGGCCCGGGCGGAGCTCCGCGCCGAAGGCTTCCGGCCCCGCCAGATCGTTATCGAATATGCCATCGACATGCGCTATGCGGGCCAGGGCTACGAATTGACGGTGCCCTTGGCCTCGGGCCGGGTGACTAGCAAAAGCCTGGCCGCAATCCGCCACACCTTCGACGAAACCCACAACACGCTGTTCGGCCATTCGGGCCCGGAAGAGCCGGTCGAGGTGGTGACCTACCGGGTGACCGGGATCGGCAAATTGCCCGAGGTCAAGATGCCGACCTTCAGGCGCAAGGGCATGAGCCTCGAAAGCGCCGCTATCGGCAAGCGCCGGGTGCGGTTCGACGGCGCCACCTGTGATGCCGCCATCTACCAGCGCGAACGCCTGGACGTGGGCCACGCGATCTTGGGCCCGGCGGTGGTCGAGCAGTTGGATTCCACCCTGGTGGTCCACCCCGGCCAAGTGGCCCGCGTGGACCGCTTCAAGAACATCTGGATCAGCGAAGGGAATTGAGCCATGGCGCGAGCGGGTGCAACCCTAAGGCGGCGGAAACGTGGGGCGGCCGAGGTCGATCCCATCACCTTCCAGGTCATCAAGGCGTCCCTGGTCGGCATCGTCCGGGAGATGCAGAACTGCCTCTTCCGCACCGGCTTTTCGACCATCATCCGGGAATCCCAGGATGCCAGCTGCGCGCTGTTGGACACCGCCGGCGACGTGGTGGCCCAACACGTGGTGCTGCCCCTGCATATCGGCGCCTTTCCCCACTGCACGGCGGCGGTGCTGCGTAGTTACGGCGATGACCTCGCCCCGGGCGACGCCTTCCTGATCAACCACACCTACGAGGGCGGCTCGCCCCACGCGCCGGACATGGCGGTGATCACCCCCATCTTCATCGGCCGCCGCCATGTCGGTTTCGCCGCCGACATCGCCCATAAGCCGGACATCGGCGGCCCGGTACCCGGCAGCTGTTTCGCGCTGGCCAAGGATATCTTCGCCGAGGGGCTGCATCTGCCGGCGATCCGCTATCAGCGCGATTTCCAAACCATCTCCGATGTCGAACGTATCCTCGCCGCCAACAGCCGGACGCCGGAAATGGTGTTGGGCGACATTCGCGGCCAGTTGGGGGCCAACCGCCTGGGCGAGCAACGCATCGCCGAGCTGATCGCCAAATTCGGCGACGACCAGGTGCTAGCCTGCTTCGACGAATTGATGCGGATGTCCGAACGAACCATGCGCCAAATCATCGCCCAGTGGCGCGACGGCCGATTCGAGGCCGAACGGTTCGTCGACAATGACGGCATCGACCTCGACAAGCCGATCCGCGTCCATGTGGTTTTGGAAAAGAAGGGCGATAGGATCTCGTTCGATTTCACCAAGTCCAACGACCAGACCCGGGGGCCGGCCAATATCCGCCCGCCCCTGGTGCAGGCGGCCATGGTCTATACCCTGATCACCCAGATGGACCCCACCATGACCATCAATTCCGGGCTCTTGCGGGTGGCCGATATCAAGCTGCGCCCGGGCAGCGTGCTCGATCCCCATTTCCCGGCGCCGGTGAACACCTATATGCCGACCGTCACCGCGGTGACCGAGGCCGCCGTCGAGGCCATCAGCCACGTGCTGCCGGCGCGCGCGCGGGGCGACGGCTGCGGCTCACGCTCGATCATCATCGGCGGCCGCTCGACCCGCTCGGGCAAGGGCTACGTGCAATATGAAATCGTCGGCGGCGGCACCGGCGGCCGGGCCATGATGGATGGCATTTCGGGGGGATGTTCGCACCAGTCCAATGCCCGCATCGCGCCTATCGAAATCATCGAATCCGAATTTCCCACCCGCGTGCGCCGTTTCGAGTTGATCGCCGATTCGGGGGGCGCCGGCCAGTTCCGCGGCGGGCTCGGTGTGGTGCGGGAATACCAGAACCTGGGCGAGGCGCGGTTCAACATCCGCTCCAACAAGCATTTCATTCCGCCCAAGGGGGTCGTCGGCGGGGCGCCCGGCCGCTGCGGTAAGTTGACCATGCATCCCGGCGAGGGGCGCGAAGAGGTGCTGCCGGCGCGCTATTCCGACTATCCCCTTGCCGACGGCGATATCTTCAGGCTGGAGACCCCGGGCGGCGGCGGTTTCGGGGCGCCGGGCAAACGCGACCCCCAACGGGTCTGCGTGGATGTGACCGAGGGCTACGTGACGCCCAAGGCGGCGCGCGAGGTCTACCGGGTGGCGCTCAGGAAGTCCAAGGGCGTCTACCGGGTGGACCAGGCCAAGACCAAGGCCTTGCGCAAGCGGCGCTGAATGTCCACAGGCCCTAGCGCAGCACGGCGAAGGCCCGCGCGGCCCAGGGCGGAAGACCCAGGCGCGCCCCCCAGGGCAAACTTTGGCCCGCCATCGGGCGTCCCCGGGCGGCCAGCGGCAAATCGACGCCGGAACGCAGGAACACCCGTTGCATCCATGCCGTCATCCAGATGGCCATGGTGGCGCCGACCAGGACGTCGGACAGGTAATGCGCGGTTTCCAGCGCCCGGGCGAGGATGACCACCGTGGCGAGGGCGACCAGGGCGGCGCGGAAGCGCGGCATGATGAAATAAAGCGCCGTCATCAGCGTCGCCACCGTCACCCCATGACCCGAAGGGAAGGACTGCAGGGAGGCGTCGAATTCGAACCAGGAAAAACCATAATCGTCGTAGCGGGTGTAATGCAGGGGGCGCATGCGCCCGAACGAGATCTTCATGATCTTGACGACGATCCCGGTCAACGAAAGGGATGCGAAAACGAACAAGGGCAGCATGGCCCAGGCCTTGAGGCGGTCCGCGACGCCGGCAAACCGCTGGTGCCGGGCGGCCAGCCAGAGGATTGCGAAGGCGAGGCCCGAGGGCACCAACCAATATTCCGATCGCCCCAGTCTGGCGATGCCCTTGACCAGCAGGTGATAGTCCCGATCGAAGGTGACAAACCAGTCGATGGCCGGCCGGTCGAAAAACACGTAGGACAAGATCGCCAACAGAACCACCGCCGCCAAGGCATGGGGATGGCTGGCGATGGCGGCTCCCGGTTTGGCCTTGGCGGCCAGCCGTTCATCCCATCGCCCGAAGAACCGCCACCCGGGACCGTCGCGCGCCGCCAGCCAGACATAGAGCCCCCAGGCGACGGCAAAATTGATGAGCCCCGCGAAGACCACGTCGGACAGGAAGTGGCGGCCCTGTCCCACCCTAGCCATGCCGATGGCGGCGGCCAGCGCCAAGGTGGCGGCGAACACCGCCCGGCGCCGATGCCCTGGGGCCATGAGAAAAGCGAAAGTCACCAGGAAAAAACCCATGGCCGCGTGGCCCGAGACGAAGGAGCAGTTCCTGGGGCATTGATCGGTGCGCACCAAGGCCGGGGTGAAGGTGGCGGTGCCGCCGAACTCGACAATCTGGGCCGGCCGCGCCCGGCCCATATTATCTTTCAGCGCGACGTTGGTGATGAGCCCGGGACCGATGGCCAGGGACAGCGTGATATAGGCGATCGCCGAAGTACGGACGTGGACGCGCTTGAGCGCGGCAAAGGAACGGGCCAGGAGAAGGCCGATCACCAGGGCGATGACCGCCGCCCTGGCCACCGGCACCAGATCGTAGAGGAAATCGAAGGGCGGCCAATGGCGGGCGAAGAAACCCTCTCCCTCCCGGTAGAAGAGGCCGGCGAAGGCGATATCGATTTGCGGCGCGGCGGAGAAGACCAGGGCGGCAACGGCGATGGCGGTCGAATACGCGATAAGCTTCATGGCCCAGCCGGTCCCGCGCGGTAGAGGGTCAAGGATACCGCCTTGCCCTTGGAGAGGTTGATCCCGCGGACGGTGCCAAGGGCGACGGCGGTGACGCCCAGTTGCCGGAGCGCGGCACGGAATTTAGCCTCTCGGCCCGCCTCGATCAATGCCAGGGCGCCGGGCCGCTCGGCGAGATGCCGCGCCGCGCCGTCCGCCCCGGTCAACACGGTCTTGGTCCCCAGGGCGAAAACCAGGCTCGGCTCATGGAAGCCCGCGGCGGCGACGGGGGCGCCGCCCGGGGGCCGGTGCGCCTTCACCAGGGCGCCCACCCCGGCGCTCGGCCAGAGCTGTTCGATCGCCGGCAGGGCGGCGGCGAAGGTGAGTCCCAGGAACAGGACCATCGCCGATGCCGGGCCCCAAGCCATCAACCGGGCATCGTGCCTGATGTGCCCGGCCACGCCCGCCGCCAGCACCAGGCCCGCCGCCGCCGGCGGCGCCCAGGCCAGGGCGGGGATGGCGCCGGAGGCGAAAATGGCCGCCGCCGGCGCCACGGCGGCGAGGCCGAGCCCGGCCAGGCACCAAAGCGCCAGCCAGGCGCGCGCCGGCCAGCGGTCGAGGGCCGCCGTGAGCCAAACCCGGCCATGGATGGCGGCCGCGGCGGCCAACAGCGCCGCCGCCGGATAAAGCGGAAGCACGTAATGGGGGAGCTTGGTGGGGATCAGTTCGAACGCCAGCCATGCCGGGATCAGCCAGGCCAGGCAGAACCGGGTCCCGGGGTCGCGCCGGTTGCGCCAGGCCCAGACCAGCCCGAAGGGGAGCAGCAACACGCCGGGCCAGAAGGTGATAGGGGCGAGCGCCAGGTAGGTCCCCGGCGGCCCGCCGTGGGATTCCTGGGCGCCCAGCAGTTTCGGCAGGAGGTCCCCGGTCACCGCGCCGGCGATGAAATCGCTGCCGCCGAGGGTGACGGCGATGAACCAGGGCGCGGCGATGGCAAGGGTAAGGGCGAGCCCCGGCAAGGGGTGGAGCCCGGCCCACAGGTTGGCCCTGATGCCCGCGCGCCGGTCGGCCATGGCCAGTGCGGCCAAGGTGAGCGCCACGATTAACGGCAACACCGGGCCCTTCACCATGATCGCCGCGCCCAGCGCCGCCCAGAAGACCATGGCACGGGCCAGCGATGCGCGGGCGCCGGCGCGGCCGGTGCGGTAGATGCCCATCAAACTGCCTTGGGCGACGATCACGCAGAACAGCAAGAAGGCGTCGGTCTTGGCGATATGGGCCTCCGCCACGGTGAGCACCGCCGAGCCCAGGATCACCGCGCCGAGGAAGGCGGCCTGGCGCCCGAAGGCGGGCCGGGCCAGGGCGAACAGGGCCAGCACCGCCGCCATGGCGCCCAGCGCCGAGGGCAGCCGGTAGGCCCAGATCGCCGCGGTGTCGCCGCCGCCCGGGCCCAGCACCGCGGCCGCCTGGAGCCAGTGGATGCCCGCCGGTTTCTTGTTGCGGGGGCTGTTCTGGAAGCGGATGTTGATATAATCGCCGCTTTCCACCATCTGGCGGGTGGCCTGGGCGATGCGCGCCTCGTCCCGGTCGGTCACGGGAAAGACGTTGATGCCGGGCAGATAGAGCGCCAGCGCCAGGAGCGCCAGGATCAGGTAGGCGCGCGGGCCGATGGTGAGAGAGTCAAAGGTCATGGACGTCGAGACGGACAACCTTGGTGGATCGGCGCGATGGGAAGCCGCGGGCGCCAGTCTAGCAAGTTTAGCCTTGAACAAGAATTCCCGGCTTCTATAAAACCCAAGCACACCCTTGGGGGATTGAAAGAACGCATGGACCCGATCCTTTCCGTCGTCGTCCCGGTCCGCAACGAATCGGAAAACGTCCTGCCCCTGGTGGAGGAAATCCACGCCGCGCTGGAAGGCGGCGCGGCGTTCGAGGTGGTCTACGTCGACGATGGTTCCATTGATGACACCGCCGCCAAGCTGGACCAGGCCCGGGCGCGGTTCCCGGCGCTCCGGGTGGTGACCCACATCTCCAGTTGCGGCCAGTCGGCGGCCCTCCGCAGCGGTGTCGATGCCGCCAAGGGGGCCTGGATCGTGACCCTGGACGGGGACGGGCAGAACGACCCCGCCGATATCCCGGCGCTGGTCGCGATCGCCCTCAAGGACGGCGCCGGGGGCGAGGGGGGGCTCCACCTGATCGCCGGTATTCGCCGCCACCGCCGGGATTCCTGGCTCAAGCGTGTTTCCTCCAGGGTCGCCAACGCGGTGCGCCAGGGCCTCCTCCACGACGGCGTCACCGATACCGGATGCGGGCTCAAGGTGATCCGCCGGGACGCTTATCTGCGCCTGCCCTATTTCGATCACATGCACCGCTACCTGCCGGCGCTGGTGATCAGGGGCGGGGGCGCGATCCGTTGCGTCGACGTCAACCACCGGCCCCGGCGGAGCGGGGTGTCCAATTACGGGCTGTTCGACCGCCTGTGGGTGGGCATATCCGACCTGCTCGGCGTCGCCTGGTTGCTGCGGCGCGCCAAGCGCCCCGTGATCAAACCCGAGCCATGAACCGGGCCAAGCCCTACCTGCGCGGACTCGTCCTGATCGCCTTGCTCATGGGCTTGGGGTACGGGGTCAAGTCGACCGGTTTGTATGGGTTGCTGGATGAAACCTGGATCGACGAGCAGATCCGCGGCCAGGGGCTCATGGGGGACCTCGTGTTCCTGGCCGCCGGCATGATGATGACGGCTTTCGGTTTCCCCCGCCAGGCGGTCAGTTTTCTGGGCGGTTACGGCTTCGGCTTCGGTGAGGGCGCCGCCCTGGCGCTGGGGGCCACGGTGCTGGGGTGCGTCCTTACCTTCTATTGTGCGCGATGGGTGGGCCGGGCCTACGTCCTCGGCCTGTTCGCCGAGCGCATCCGGCGGCTCGACTATTTTCTCCACGACCATCCGTTTTCCACGGCGCTGCTGCTGCGGCTGCTGCCGGCGGGTTCCAACCTGGTGACCAACCTGGCGGCGGGGGTGTCGGGGATCAGGGCGTTGCCGTTCATCGCCGGCAGCGGTCTCGGGTTCATTCCCCAAACGGTGATCTTCGCGCTGCTGGGCAGCGGCATCCACCTTGATCCGGGTTTGCGGATTACCACGGGAATCGTCTTGTTCGTCCTCTCCGGCATGATCGGGCTCGCCCTGTTCCGGCGCTATCGCAAGAGCCTGGCGCTCGACCAGGAATCGGCGCAAGCGACCCCCGCGGGTCCGCAATCAGGGCCGGCCCCGGGCCCCGGGCCGTCATGACGCGCCGCGCCGTGGTGCTGCTTTCGGGCGGGCTCGATTCCGCCACCGTCGCCGCCATGGTGCGCACCGAGGGCTTCGAGCTCAACGCGCTGACCTTCGATTACGGCCAGCGCCACGGCCTCGAGATCGCCGCCGCCCGGGAGGTGGCGGCGGCCCAGCGGGCGGCGCGTCACATTGTGGTTCCCATCGACCTTCGGGCCTTTGGCGGTTCCGCCCTGACCGACGACATCCCGGTTCCCAAGGGGCGCTCGGAAGCCGATATGGCCCACGGCATCCCGGTCACCTACGTGCCCGCGCGCAACACCATATTCCTGTCCTTGGCGCTGGCCTGGGCCGAGGTGTTGGGCACCGGCGACATCTTCATCGGCGTCAATGCGCGCGATTATTCGGGCTATCCCGATTGCCGGGGCGAATACTTGTCGGCGTTCGAGGCCATGGCCAACCTGGCCACCCGGGGCGCCGTCGAGGGCAGCTTGCCGGTCAAGATCCACAGCCCCTTGGTCGACAAAACCAAGGCGGAAATCATCGCCCTGGGCACCCGGCTGGGGGTGGATTATGGCCTGACCCGAAGCTGCTATGACCCCGATCCGGAGGGCCAGGCCTGCGGCGCCTGCGATTCCTGCGTGCTCCGCCTCAGGGGCTTCGCCGAGGCCGGGATTTCCGATCCCGCGCCGTACCAGTTGCGGACCGAAGACCATGGCTTACGCGGTTAAGGAGCTTTACGTCACCCTCCAGGGGGAAGGGGCGAACACCGGCCGGGCGGCGGTCTTCTGCCGGTTCGCCGGGTGCAACTTGTGGTCCGGACGTGAAGCCGACCGCGCGACGGCCCAGTGCGGCTTCTGCGACACCGAATTCATCGGTACCGACGGCCCCGGCGGCGGCGCCTTCCAAAGCGCCGCCGCCCTGGCGGCGGCGGCCCGGGAATTGTGGACGGCCGACGGCGAATCCGCGGGCGCGCCGTTCATCGTGTGCACCGGCGGCGAGCCCTTGTTGCAGCTCGACCGGGCGCTTATCGACGCCTTCCATGGCGCCGGCTTCACCATCGCGGTGGAAACCAACGGCACCCTGGCGCCGCCGCCGGGCCTCGACTGGATCTGCGTCAGCCCCAAGGCGGGCACCACCCTTGTGCTGCGGGCGGGGGATGAGCTGAAACTGGTCTATCCCCAGGCCGGCGCGCCGCCCGAAACCTTCGCCGGGCTCGATTTCGATCATTTCTTCCTGCAGCCCATGGACGGCCCGGAGCGCGAGAGCAATACCCAGAAGGCCATCGATTATTGCCTCGCCCATCCCGGCTGGCGGCTCAGCCTGCAGACCCACAAGTATCTCGGCCTGCCCTGATGCGCGCTGGGGAACAATGCAGTCCTTCGACCGGGGTGGGTCCTGGCCGTCGCGGCGACGAAAGGTGAGAGATGGAAATTTTCAAGCGCTTTACCTTCGAGGCCGCCCACCGCCTTCCCAATCTTCCCGAAGGCCATAAATGCCGGCGTCTCCACGGCCATTCCTTCGCCGTCGAATTGCACCTCGCCGGGCCCCTGGTGGCGCCCGAGGATTGGGTGATGGATTTCGCCGAGCTGACCCAGGCTTTCAAGCCGCTCAGGGCGCGGCTGGATCACTCTTATCTGAATGAGATCGAGGGCTTGGAAAACCCCACCAGCGAGGTCATCGCACGGTGGATCTGGGACCGCCTGAAACCCGCCCTGCCGCAACTCTCCAAGGTGGTGCTGTTCGAGACCTGCACCGCCGGGTGCATCTATCGGGGCGAGGATTGCTGAAGGCCGCGCCCAAGCCGGGAAACCGCAAATCCTAGATTTGGCTGGGGCACTAGCCGCGCCTGCGCTCGACGGCCTCCGCCGCGCCCGGCTGCGCCGGCCCCCCTGCGCCCACCACCCGCGGCGGCGGCGCAACGCCGTTGAGCCGGTCCAGGGCATAGAGAAGCACCGCAAAAAACGTGTAGAAAAAGAACAAAAAATTGACGAAGGGGATAATCGCCAGAATTGCCCAGAGCCACCTGTTTCAGCCCATGCGGCCAGCCAACAACCAGAAGCCCACGGCGAACATCAAGCCCATTATCAGGAGCATCGTTCCGTAGGCAGTCAAGGCGACCCATACGATTTCCATGGGGAATTCCGGGGATTGATTCATCATTCTCTCCCAATTCCGTTGATCGATTTGGCGGTAATTTTTCCGCCTTATGCAGATTGATTTATTGACCGCGCCCGCCAGAGGGGGCGACGCCTGGGTCGGGCACGTGGACGCCCTCGGGCGGCGGGCCCGACTGGTAGAAGACATCGATGGGGATGCCGCCCCGGGGGTTCCAGAAACCCGAGATACGCAGCCACTTGGGCGCCATGGCGGCCGTCAGCCGGGTGGCGATGGTCAGCGTCGTCGCCTCGTGGAAGGCGCCGGTATTGCGCCACGACGCCATGAACAATTTCAGCGACTTGCTTTCGATGCACGCCTTATGGGGCACGTAATCGATGACGAAATGGGCGAAGTCGGGCTGGCCGGTGATGGGGCAGAGGCAGGTGAATTCCGGGCAGGCGAGGCGCACCAGGTAATCCAGGCCCTCATTGGGGTTGGCGAAGGTCTCCAGCACCGCGTCTTCCGGGCTGGCCGGGATGGCGGTGGGGCGGCCAAGCTGGGTGAGGCCCTGGTTCTCGGTGTTGCTGTCCTTGGTATCGGTCATGGCGCGATCTTAGGGCGCGGACCGGGGGCGGTCAAAGGGCCCCTGCGCCCCGCGCGGGCCGCCGCCTTGAACCCAGGACCGGCCCCCGATCTCCATGGGCCCCGGTTCTCGGGCCGGTGTCGCGCGCCTCAAATCGGCGCAATGTCTCCCAGGGCGAGGCTGGCGCGCCAGTCCTCGGCCACGGCGGCGAAGGCATCGGCCTCGATGGCCGCCCTCAGCGCCGCCATGAGGTCCTGGTAGAAATGCACGTTATGGGCGCTCAGAAGCATGGGGCCCAGCATCTCGTTATTGCGGAACAGGTGGTGGATATAGGCCCGGCTATAGCCGCCACAGGCGGGGCACGCGCAAGCGCCGTCGAGCGGCCTCGGGTCGCGGGCGTGGCGGGCGTTGCGGATGTTGATCTCGCCCCGGCGGGTGAAGCCCTTGCCGGTGCGCCCCGAGCGCGTCGGCAGCACGCAATCGAACATGTCGGCCCCCAGCGCCACCGCGCCGATCAGGTCCATGGGCGTGCCCGAGCCCATGAGGTAGCGCGGCGCGCCGTCGGGCAGGTGGGCCAATGTGGCGGCCAGGGTCGCCAGCATCACGTCTGGGCCCTCGCCGATCGCCAGGCCGCCGATGGCATAACCGTCGAAACCCAGTGCCCCCAACGCCTTGGCCGATTCCTCGCGCAGGCCCGCATACACGCTGCCCTGGCAGATGCCGAACAAGGCGTATCCCGGCCGGGCGACAAAGGCGTCCTTGGACCGCGCCGCCCAGGCCATGGAAAGCCGCATGGAATCCGCCGCCTCTTGCTCGGTGGCCGGATATGCGGTGCATTCGTCGAGCACCATGGTGATATCGGCATCCAGCTGGCGCTGGATTTCGACCGCGCGCTGGGGCGTGAGATCGACCATGGCGCCGTCGATGTGCGAGCGGAAGGTGACGCCGGTTGGGGTGATCTTGCGCAGCTTCGACAGGCTCATCACCTGGAAACCGCCGGAATCGGTCAGGATCGGCCCCGGCCAGTTCATGAAACGGTGCAGCCCGCCCAGTTCCTCGATCACCTCGGCGCCGGGCCGCAGCATCAGGTGATAGGTGTTGGCGAGGATCATTTCCGCGCCCGCCGCGCGCAGGTCCTCGGGCCGGAGCGCCTTGACCGTGGCGGAAGTGCCCACAGGCATGAAGGCGGGCGTCTCCACCGTGCCGTGGGCGCAGGTGATTTGCCCGCGCCGGGCCGCGCCCGAAGCGGACAGGAGATCGAACGCGAAGGCGCGCGCGCTCATGGCCGGTCCCCCAGGCGCGCGCCGGGGGCGGGATGGATGAGGCAGGCGTCGCCATAGGAATAGAAGCGGTAAGCCTCGGCCATGGCGTGGGCGTAGGCGGCCTTCATGACCTTTAGCCCGGCCCAGGCCGAGACCAGCATGAACAGGGTGGAGCGCGGCAGGTGGAAATTGGTGAGCAAAAGGTCGATGGCGCGAAATTCATAACCCGGCGCGATGAAGATATCGGTGTCGCCCGCGAACGCCTTAAGCCGGCCGGCCTCGTCGGCCGCGCTCTCCAACAGCCGGGCCACGGTGGTGCCCACTGCCACCACGCGCCCGCCCTTGGCCCGCGCGGCGTTGATCACGGCCGCCGTGGCCTCGTCCAGGTTGCCCCATTCTGCGTGCATGGGGTGGGCCTCGACGTCGTCCACCTTGACCGGGAGAAAGGTGCCGGCGCCGACGTGAAGGGTCAGGGTGGCGCGCCCGATCCCCCGCGCCGCCAGCGCGGCCAAGAGCGGCTCGGTGAAGTGAAACCCGGCGGTGGGCGCGGCGATGGCGCCCGGCTTGGCGGCGAAGATGGTCTGGTAATCGGCGCGGTCACGCGCATCGGGGCCGGCGGCGCGCGGGATATAGGGGGGCAGGGGGGCACGCCCGAGCCGTTCCAGCGCCGCCAGCACCTGGTCTTGGGGCAGGGCGAAATCGAGGGTCACCTCGCCGCCCTCGCCCTTGTCCTCCACGGCCGCCGCCACGCCCTGGCCGAAGGTAATGCTATCGCCCACCCTGAGCTTGCGCGCGCCCTTGGCGAAGGCGTGCCAGCGCCCTTCGCCCAATGGTTTGTGCAGGGTGATCTCCACCTTGGCGGCGCCGCGGCGGCCATGAAGCCTGGCCGGGATCACCAAGGTGTCGTTGACCACCAGGATGTCGCCGGGGCGGAGCAGCCCGGGCAGGTCCGAAATACCGCGATCCGCCAACCCGGCGCCGATGACCAGAAGCCTGGCTGCGTCGCGCGGCTCCATGGGCCGGGCGGCGATGAGCGCGCGGGGCAGGTCGAAATCGAAATCGGCGACCTTCATCAGGCGTGGGTCGCCAACCGGATCGCCGCCGGCGCCGGGTCATGGGGGCCGGCGCAAGGCCACGCGCGGTCCCATTCGGCCAGGACGTCGGGATCGCTCTCTCGGGCCCGGTGGCGCGCCTTCAAGGCCTTGAAGGCGGCCCGGTCCAGCAACCGGCCGAGCGCCCAAACCGCCATCCCCCGGACCAGGGGCGAGGCGTCGGCAAGCAGATCGCGGGCGCTCGGCACCAGGTCGGCGGTGTCCGAATTGCCGATGGCGATGAGCACGTTGCGCACGAAACGGTCGCGGCCGATGCGTTTGATGGGCGAGGTGGAAAACACCTGGCGGAAACTCGAATCGTCCAACGCCGCCAGGTCGGCCAGCTTGGGTGCGGTCAACTCGGCGCGCGGCAGGAAGGCGGGCTCTGTGCTCAACTGCGCGTATTTGTTCCAGGGACACACCGCGAGGCAGTCATCGCAGCCGTAGATGCGGTTGCCCATGGGGACGCGGAATTCCTCGGCGATGGGTCCCTTGTGTTCGATGGTGAGATACGAAATGCAGCGCCTTGCATCGATCTTGCCGGGCCCGGGAAAGGCATCGGTGGGGCAGATGTCGAGGCAGTCCCGGCAGCTCCCGCAGTGATCGAGCTCGGGCGCATCGGCGGGCAGGTCGAGGGTGGTGTAAATCTCGCCCAGGAACAGCCAGGAGCCGAATTCGCGGGACACCAGGTTGGTGTGCTTTCCCTGCCAGCCGATGCCGGCCGCCTGGGCCAGGGGCTTTTCCATCACCGGCGCGGTGTCGACGAAGACCTTGACCTCGGCCCCCCAGGTCTCGTTGATCCACCGGGCCAGAACCTTGAGCCTTGATTTGACCACCAGGTGGTAATCCCGCCCCCGGGCGTAAGCGGCTATGGTGCCGAACTCGCGTTTGTCCAGAAGCGCCCGGGGATCGCCGCCGGGCCCGTAATTCTGCGCCACCACGATGACCGACCGCGCGTCCGCCCAGAGCCCCTTGGGATCGGACCGGGCTTCGGTGCGCCGCGCCATCCAATCCATGTCGCCGTGATGCCCCGCAGTGATAAAGCCGTCGAGCCCGTCGGCGGCGCCCGCCGGTGGACTGGCGGCGGCGAATCCAGCGCCGTCGAAGCCCAGCGCGCGCGCCTTGGCACGGATCAGGTCCTTGATGGCGGCGGAATTGCTGGCCATGTCGCGGTTTCCAGCCATCTCCCAGTTTCCAGCTATGTCCCAGTTTCCAGACGCTCCCCGGCGGCCGGGGAAAGCCCGAGCTTATCGCCTCCTTACCTCCGCGCCTAGATCGGCGTGGCGCTGGGGCACATCCGGTAAATCGGTTCGATTCGGCCGGAGGCGCACCAAGGGGCAGAACAGTTGGATTTCTAATGGTTTGCCCTTAGAATGATTCGCAAGCTAATGATCTGCCCCATCGGCGGCAAGGATCAACCGAGGGAAGTCTCCGTGATGAGTGATTCGAAGGAGCTTGTGCCCGAGGCGTTGGCGGCGGCGGAGGCCGCCGCCCGGGGTGAGGACGTTCATTTCGACTCCGAAACCAGTGTCGGCTACCTGCTGCGCGACACCTACAGGGCGTTTACCAAGATCCTCCAGGCGCGGATTTCCGCCCATGGGGTGACCATCGGCCAGTGGTATTTCCTCCGTGTCCTGTGGGACGAGGACGGTTTGACCCAACGCGAGCTGTCGCTCCGGGTGGGCATGATGGAGCCGACCACGGTCACCGCGCTGAACGGCATGGAAAAGCGGGGCTACGTCAGGCGGGTGCGCAACACCGAGGACAAACGCAAGGTCAACATCTATCTGACCGAGACCGGCCAGGCGCTGAGGAACGTGCTGCTGCCCCAGGCCATCGACGTGAACATCCGTTCGGTCGCCGGTGTGTCCCCCGATGACGTCGAGACGGTGCGCCGCACGCTGCATGCCATGAAGCAAAATTTGGACGCGCTGGCGGTCTGACCACTGCCCCCCGCCGGTGCCCGATGACAGGGAGAACGCCATGCCCACCACCCAAGCGGGATCCAATCTCGACTCATCGATCACCGGTCTCCGGGTGCAGATCGCGGCGCTGACGCGGCTTTTGCACAAGGAAGGCATCCTCACCTATTCCGGCCACGCCAGCGTGCGCCTGCCCGGCCGCGACGCCTTTTTGATCCAAGCCATCAGTGAGAGCCGCGCCAGCATCGAACCGGGGGGCTTCCTGGTCTGTGATTTCGACTGCAACGTGATCGAGGGCCCGACCGGGGACCGGCCGCCCATCGAGGTATTCATCCATTCGGAAATCCTGCGCGCCCGGCCGGACATAGACGCGGTGGTGCATACCCATTCCGAACTCGCCGCCATGTTCACCATGATCGAGGGCATCGAGCTCGCCCTGATGAAGAGCCATGCCCACCGCTGGGCCTCGGGGGTGCCGACCCACCCGGACCCGAGCCACATCAAGACCGCCGATCAGGGGAAGCAGTTGGCGGCGTCCTTGGGCCCCCATAACGGGGCGCTGATGCGCGCCCATGGCGGCGTGCTGGTGGCGGAAAGCCTGCCGGCGCTGCTGGTCGACGCGGTTCATTTCGAGGAGAACGCCAAGGCCCATTACCAGGCCGCCACATTGGGCAAGATCAAGCCCCTGACCCGGGCGGAATTGGATCTGATCTCGGCCATCGACAACAACCGCGAACAGCACTGCTACAAGCTGTGGCGCCACTATGTGGGCATGGGGCTCGATGACGGCACCCTGCCCCGGGACTGGAACGAAAACCTGTGGGGCAGCGTCAACCCCGACGCCCAGCCCTGAGCCACCGCCCCCTGATTCACCCAACCCATAGGGCCCGGGCGCGATTGTCATAAAGCAATGGGGGAGCATCGACCATGGCAGAGATTTCACCGACCCGGCCCAGCCTGGACCTCACCGACCGGGTGATCATCGTCACCGGCGGCGCCACCGGCATCGGCAAGGTCTACGCCACCCGCTTGGCCGAGGCCGGCGCCAAGGTGGTGCTGGCCGATATCGTCGATGAGGCCAATCAACAACTGGCCGAAGAGCTGACCGCCGCGGGCCATCGGGTCATCGCCCGGACCACCGATGTCGCCGACCAGGCCAAGACCGAGGCCATGGCCCAGGCGGCCATGGACCAGTGGGGGCGGATCGACGGCTTGGTCAACAACGCCTCGCTGATGAGTGTCCTCGGCCGCAAGCCCTGGCATGAGATTCCCGCCGACGAATGGGACCGGGTGATGCAGGTCAACACCAAGGGGGTGTTCCTGTGCTGCCGCGCGGTCTACCCCCATATGAAGGCGCAAGGCGCGGGCAAGATCGTCAACATCGCCTCCTCGCGCATCTTCAACGGCGGCAAGTGGCGGCTCCATTATTCGGCCTCCAAGGGCGCGGTGTGGGTGTTGACCCGGGCGCTCGCCCGCGAGCTGGGCGAGGACAACATCTGCGTCAATGCGGTGGCCCCGGGCTTTACCCTGTCGGAGACCCAGATCGCCACCAGTTCCAACGAACACATGGCCGCCCGCCAGCAATCCGATAAGTGTTTCCAGCGCGACCAGATCCCCGACGACCTGGTGGGCGCGGTGATGTTCCTGCTGTCGGACGCGTCCAACTTCATCACCGGCCAGACCATCAACGTCGACGGCGGCGGTTCCATGCACTGAGGGGCTTATCGCCCCCCCATGGGCGCCGCGCCAGGCCGGCCGCCCGCGAAGCTCCGGATTGACGGCGCGCGCGGCAAGCGGGTAGACTAACCCTTAGAGTTCTTAGTAAATATTTCACCGTTGGTCACTAGGTGAGCCATGGCCATGCAGGTCGCGAACATTCCTGAAATTGCCGCCGATCCGGGGCGCAAGGAAACATACAAGGGTCTCGAGCTCATCCGCCATGCGCCCTGCGGCGCCGAGATCCTCAATGTCGATCTCACCCGGCCGCTCGGCCAGGACCTGTTCGACGCGGTTCTCGAGGTCTGGCACCAGGCCCGGGTGATCGTCTTCCGGGACCAGAATCTGGGGCCCGACGACCAGCTTCGCTTCGGCCGGCGGGTGGGCGAGCTCTCGATCATTCACACCGAAAAATTCGCCGGCGAAGACCCGGCCATCATGTATATCTCCAACGTCAAGGAGGACGGCGAATTCGTCCATGCGCTGCCGGTCGGCGAAATGATGTTCCACATCGACCAGTGCTACACGCCGAACCCGGCCAAGGCGACCATCCTGTACGCCATGGAACTGCCCAAGACCGGCGGCAACACGCTGTTCGCGGATCAGGTCGCGGCCTATGACGCGCTCGACACCGAGACCAAGGCGCGGATCGAGGGGCTTCGCGCTCTCAACGTCTACGACTACGACGCCGGCGCCACCCATACGGCATCGGAGGTCTCGCCCGACGCGCCGCGCCACGCCCACCTCATCGCCCGCACCCATCCGGTGACCGGTGAGAAGGCGCTGTTCGTCAATCGCTTGATGACCCGGTCGATCAATGGCCTGGCCGAGGCGGAAAGCCGGCAACTGCTGGAACAATTGTTCGACCATCAGGAAAATCCCGCCTTCGTCTACGAACACCGGTGGCGGCTGGGGGATCTCTTGATGTGGGACAACCGCGCCACCCTTCATGCCCGGCGCGATTTCAACGCGCAGGAAACGCGGTTGATGCGCCGGCTCACGGTGCTCGGCGAAACCCCGGCCTAATTCGCCTTAATATTCGATGCGCGCGTACTTGCCGCGGAAATAGCCGAGCGGCGATTCGTCGCCGATGGTGCTCGCCACCGCTTCGCCCACGACGATGACATGGTCGCCGACTTCCAGGGTATCGACCACGCGAAATTCGGCGCTGGCCAGGGCGCCTTCGATCAAGGGTTGGTCCGCCTTGCCCTTGGCGTGGGCGATCTGGGCGAACTTGTCCGAGTTCTTGGAGGCGAAGGTGTTGGAAATCACCTCTTGGCCGCGGGCCAGGATATTGAGAGCGAAGGCGCCCGATGCCAGCAGCGGCGTCAGGGTCGCCGATCCCTTGTCCACGCAGGCCAGGAAAAGCGGTGGGTCCAGGCTCACGCAAGACACCGCGTTCATGGTCAGGCCGTAAGGGATGCCATCCTTGCCGGTGGTGGTCAGGACCACCACCCCGCTGGCGAAATTGCCCGCGAATTTCCGCAACTCATCGACCCCGACCGGCGCCATGGCGGCTGCGTTTCCGTCTCCGTCGCTCACGTTTCCCCCCTAGGTTTCCTTTAGGAAGCGGATGACCTCCGCGTTGAACTCTTCGGCGCATTCGATATTGCCCATGTGGGCGGCATTTTCAAAGACATAGAGTTCGGCGCCGGGAATTTCCGCGGCCAGTTCCTGGGCGTACCCCGGCGCCCGGAGCGGGTCCTTGGCGCCGGCCATGACCAGGGTCGGGACCCGGATCGCGCCGTAATCCAGCGCTTGGCGCTCGGATCGGCCGGGGGGCCCGCGGAACGGCGCCCGGAACCGCGCGGCGGCCGTCGACTCCCAGGCGCCGGGCAGGCGGGCCAGTTCCTGGCGGCGGGCGATATAGGCCTCGTCATCGGCCCATTTGGGATCGACGAACATCACCTCGACGATGCGGCGCATGTGTTCGGCTTCGCCGTCATAGGTGTTGAGCACCTTGCGTGCGTCGTTGTCCGGCGAATGGCCGCCGCCGGAACACGTGACCAGTTTGCGGATCGGCCAGTCGGGCGTCTCCCGGCAGGCCACCGTCAGGCTCAACCCGCCCGACATGGACGAGCCGATCACGTAGGCGTCGGTCACCTCCATGAGCTCCAGGAAGCGGCGGATATGATCGATGCGCCGGTCGAACTGGCGGCAGAAATCGAACAGCTTGTCGCTGCGCCCGAAACCCAGGTGATCGGGCGCGAGCACGTGGAAATGCTCGGCCAGCGGCTCAATGTTGAATTCCCAGCTCAATTCGGCGGCGCCGCCGAACTCGGCCGAATGAAGTAGCAGCACCGAGGGCGCATGGGTGCGCACCCCGGCTTCCAAGTAGTGGGTCTTGACCCCGTCGACGGTGATGAATTTCCCGGCGCTCATGGGTGCCCCGAACGTGTGGTTTGCGTCGCCCCCGCCTGGCCCTTCGCGCCGGCCAGGTGGCGGATGCGGGGATAGACCTCACGCGCGAACAGGGTGATGTTGCGCACCGTCTCCTGGTGGTCCAGGAAGCCCGCCTGCAGCATCGCCAAAAGATGGCCGAAGCCGCCGGTGCGCTCATAGAAGCGTTCCACCTGGGCCACCACCTGATCCGGCGTGCCGGCCATGATCACGCCCTTGTCGATCAGGTAGTCGGTGGATTCCTGGCGGATGGCCGCGGTGCGGCCCGCGAATTGACCCTTCAGCGCGCGGATGTTGAGGTCCACGGAAACGTATCCCGGCGGGTTGCGGAACTGGGGCGCCGCCTTGGAGCGGAGGAACCAGCGCAGCTTTTCGGCGCGCTCGAGGGCCTCGGCCTCGGTTTCGCCGACGGCGACCAGCGGCATGAAGCCAAGCCGCCGGGTCGCCGCCTCGGGGCCGTCCGGGGCGGCGGCGCGGTATCGGTCGAACAGCACGCGCACGCTTTCATGGGGCTGGAGGAAACTCGCGAAATGGAAGCCCCGCTTGGCCACGCGGTCGATATTGGGGCCGTTGGTGGAACCGGTTGTCCAGACCGGCGGGTGCGGCTGCTGGTAAGGCCTGGGCCAGATGTTGACGCTGCGCTTGTGCCAATGGGGGCTCTCGTAGTTGAACGGGCCGTCGCGGGTGGTCCAGGCCTTGAGGATCAACTCGATGCCGTCCCACAGCCTCTCCATGGTCTGGGTCGGATTGGTGTTGGAGGCGAACAGCTCATAGGGCACGCCGCGCACGAATCCGACATCGAGGCGGCCCCGGGAGATGCAATCCACCATGGCCATCTCTTCGGCGATGCGGATGGGGTCGGCGCGGTTGGCGACGGGATTGCCCAGCACCAGGATACGGCCCTTAGCCGTTTCCCGCGCTAAGATGGCGGCGGTCAAGGGCACCGCGGGGTCGATGCAGGTGGGCGTCTGGTGATGCTCGTTGAGCATCAGGTTGAGGCCGAGATCGTCGGCGATGACGTATTCGTCGAGGTAGCGGTTGTACAGATCGGCGCCGATCTCGGGATCGAAGACGGCGTTGGAAAGGCTGACCCGGTCCGAGGCGTAGCTGTCCTGGGGCGGCAGATGCGGATAGGGCATCTCGGTGAAATACCAGGCGTCCATGGCCGGGATCGCGCCCTTGGCGTCGGTGGTGCCGTGGGGGGCCGCTACTGGGCGGCCGCGCCCTTTTTGGCGGGTTTGAAGGCGAATTCCTCGCGGATGCGGGGGTAGACCTCACGGGCGAACAGGGTCATGGACTTGACCGTCTCCTCATGGCTGAGGTGGCCGGCCTGATCCATCATCAGAAGCTGGCCAAAGCCGCCGACATGGTCGTAGAACGCCTTGACCTGTTCGAACACCTGGTCCGGCGTGCCGAACATCATGACGCCCTGTTCCTTGAGGTAATCGATGCCTTTGGAACGCACGGCGTCGGTGCGCCCCGCATAACCGCCTTTCAGGGCGCTAACGTTGAACGAGACGGGGACGTATCCCGGCGGGTTGCGGAACTGGGGCGCGGTCTTGGCGCCCAGGTACCAGGCCACCTTCTTGGCGAAGCCCTCGGCTTCTTCCTCGGTATCGCCGGTCGCCACCAGGGGCATGTAGGCGATGTGGCGGCGCACCTCTTCGGGATCGTCGTAGACCGAGGCTTCGCGATAGGCGTCGAACATTTCCTTCACCTTGACATAGGGCTGAAGGAACATGGCGAAGGTAAAGCCGCGCCGGGCGACCTCGCGGATGTTTTCCTTGTCCGACGAGCCGGTGATCCAGACCGGCGGGTGGGGCTGCTGGTAGGGCGTCGGCCAGATGTTGACGCTGCGCTTGTGCCAGAACTTGCCTTCGAAGTTGAAGCAGCCTTCGCGGTGGGTCCAGGCCTTGAGGCAGAGGTCGATGCCCTCCCACAGGCGTTCCAGGGTCTGGGTTGGGTTGGTGTTGGCGGCGAAGGTTTCATAGGGCACGCCGCGGACGAACCCGACATCGAGCCGGCCCCGGGAAATGCAGTCGATCATCGCCATTTCCTCGGCGACGCGGACCGGGTCGGCGCGGTTGGACATGGGATTGCCGAGGATGCAGATGCGCGCCTTGGAGGTCTGGCGGGCGAGAATCGCCGCCGCCAGCGGCGCCGCCACGTCGAGGCAGGTCGCCGTCTGGTGATGCTCGTTGAGCATGATGTTGAGGCCGAGTTCGTCGGCCAGCATGTGCTCGTCGAGATAGCGGTTATAGAGATCGGCGCCGATTATGGGATCGAAGTGCTTGTTGGGCAGGGAGACCCGGACCGAAGGGATGGTATCGGGATCGGGATGGTCGGGATAGGGCATTTCGGTGAAGTGCCAGGCATACATGTTTCTTCGCTCCCTTCCGGGCCTTGCGGGTCAGGCCGCTTTTTGGGCATCGGCGAGGAACCCGCCCAGCACTTCCATGAAGTGCTCGGGTTGTTCCAGATGCGGGAAATGGCCGCCGTTCTCGATCACCTCGAACCGCGCGCCGGGAATTTCATCGGCATAGGCCTTGCCGTAATCGGTGGTGATGACGCCGTCGGCGGCGCCCCAGATCACCAGGGTGGGGACGCTGATCCGGTGGAGCCGGCGCTTGAGCTTTGGGTTGTGCATATAAGGCTGCCAGCAGAAGCGGGCGAAGGATTCGCGGTTTCGGGCGATGATTTCGAGCTTTTCGTCCGGCATCGCGGGGTAGTCGATGTCGCCGTTCTTGGCATCGGCGTACTTCAGGGCCTGGACCTCTTCCTTGGTCAGGAACCAGATGTCCTGGATGTCGCGGTCCCAGGGGCCGCCCACCTTGATGCCGTAGGGATCGACCAGGGCGAGCCGGGCGATGCGGCTGACGTTCTTGGTGGCTATTTCGGCGGCCAGCCAGCCGCCCAGCGAAAAGCCCACGAGGGTGGCGTCCTCGACCCCCGCCTGATCCAGGAAATCGAGCATGAGATAGGCGATATCGTCCATGGTTTCGATCCAGTTGGGGCGGCTGGAGCGCCCGAAACCGGGCATCGACGGGATGATGACCTCGAACGATTTGGCCAATTGGTCGACCACGGGAGATTCCCGGGTCAGGCCTTCTTCGTCGTCGAGCAGAACCAGTGGCGGGCCGGCGCCGCGGCGCTCCACCTCGAGGTCGATATCCTGGATTTTCAAAATTTCGACGTTTCCGCTGCTTTTCTCTGCCATGCAGGTGATTTCCCCAAATCAGAATTTTTTGTCATTCGTACTCTAAGTAATTTTACCGTCCGCGCCCGGTGAAGACAAGGCCGCCCGCCGCGCCGGGCCTCAGGCGGTGGCGCCGCCGGGCTCAGCGCGGGATGGGATCCTGGCGCACGAGTTCGAGACCATAGCCGTCGAGACCGACGATGGTGCGTTTTGTATTGGTCAACAAGATCATGGAACGCACGCCCAGTTCCAAGAGAATTTGCGCGCCGATGCCGTATTGGCGAAGTTCCGAGATCGGCTTGCTCAGGGGTCGGCCTTCACGTTCAGAGACGAATCGCGACAACGCCGTCGGGCTTGTTTCGCA
>SMXQ01000038.1 GCA_004356985.1 Alphaproteobacteria bacterium
ACCATTGAGGATCAAGACCTTGGAACTCATGGCGCTTTCGTTCCCCTACGCGGACCGGCCCCTTGCTTCCGGGGCCGCGGAGTGTGGACGTTTATAGCATGGGGTGGGGGGTACGCAACGCCGCCATTGCCCCCCGTGCCGCCCGATTCCGGCCTCGCCCGCGGGGCCAGGGGTGCCGGCCGGCCACGTCCTTGTTTACAGGACTTTAACGCAAATCGTTTTTGATTGGAGGATTACTAAACATGTTGGTGCGGCAACACGCGCGAGGATTCGGCTTTGGCGACCAACACAGACCTACGTGAACGTCGTCTGGTGCAGCGCCTTCTCGCCTATTGGCGTGATCTCGCGCCCGAAGGACGACTGCCCGCGGCCCATGGTATCCAGCCGGCCGACCTCGCGGACTTGTGGCCCGCCTGTTTCATCTTGGATATCGGCGGACCCAAGCCTGTCTTCGCCTATGTGGGCGCCCTCCATGTCGCCCATCATGGCCGTGACCTTAGCGGGCGGCCGACCGAGGAGGCGGGGGTGGGCACGCTGCTTGGGCGCTCCGTCGAATACCTGGATGAGGTCCTGAGCCTCAAGGTTCCCATCACCTACGGGGGAACCTTCACCGGTGCGGACGGCGAACCCGTTGCCTATCGCAGTATCCTGCTTCCCCTGTCCGACGACGGCGAGGCGATCGATGGCATTCTCGGCGGCGCCAACTGCCGCCTCGATGAATTCAAATGAAGCGGTGGCCGTGAACCAAGGCATGCATCGTGGCTAAGCTGACGGTCTTCGAGATCCACATCCTTAGGGACGACGGATGGAAAATCGAATCGATTTACGATGACCGGGAACTCGCGGTCATGGAGGGTGAGCGCATGGGACGTTCCCCCCGTTACAAAGTGGTGCGTGTGGTCGAGGAGACTTTTGATGAGGAAACCGAAAAGGCCAGCACCCGGACCATCTATCGTTCCACCAATGAGCAGCCGCCAATCGGAGCCACGGAGCCGCCGACGCCGGAGGTGATCGAGGTCTTGCGCCGCCGCCGCCTCAGCGCCGGCAGAACGCCGCCGCCGCCGGAGGTGATCGACGAATTGCGCCACCGCCGCCGCGCCAGCAGCAGAACGCCGCCGAAAAAGAGCATGGCCAAACAAATCCTAGGAAAGACTTTTCTGTTCGTGGCCATCATAGGGGCCGCCCTCGGACTGGTTTACGTCCTGAATTCCATTATTTAGGGGCCGCGCCGTGCGGTCTCCCCGGGCCGGCGGGATCGGCTGATTCGGCGCCCCGAATCCCGGTGGGGCGGGGGTTCCTCGGTGCCCTCGGGCCCAGGGGGGGCTCGGCAAGGCAAAAAAAACCTGCCGGCGGTTTGGCCTTGGCTTCGCCGATCGTCTATAATCGCCGCCATCGGTTAGTCCCGGCTTTGAAGACCGGGGCCGCCGGGGTATGCCGAGCCGGGAGAGCCCATGGACAACCACATTATCGTCAATGGCGAGGAGCGCGCCTTTTCAGGGGACGAAAGCGTCGAGAGCCTGCTTGCCGCCCTCGGCATCGATGCGCGCAAGGTCGCGGTCGAACTCAATCTCGAGATCGTGCCCCGTTCGTCCTATCTCGATACCCGGCTCAACGGCGGCGACCGGCTGGAGATCGTCCATTTCATCGGCGGCGGCGCCGACGACCTTGCGGTCGCGGATCCCGAGCCCCTGGAAGTGGCGGGGGTAAGCTATCGCTCGCGGCTGTTGGTGGGGACCGGCAAGTACAAGGATTTCGAGGAAACCGCCCGGGCCATCGAGGCGTCGGGCGCGGAGATCGTGACCGTTGCCGTGCGCCGGGTCAATATCACCGACCCCTCCCAGCCCATGCTGGTCGATTTCGTCGATCCCAAGCGCTACACCTACCTGCCCAACACCGCCGGCTGTTACACCGCGGACGAGGCCGTGCGCACGCTGCGCCTGGCCCGCGAGGCCGGCGGCTGGGACCTGGTGAAGCTCGAGGTGCTGGGCGATCAAAAGACCCTGTATCCGGACATGCCCGCGACGGTGGCCGCCGCCGATACCTTGATCAAGGAGGGCTTCAAGGTGATGGTCTATTGCACCGACGACCCGATCCAGGCCAAGCGGTTGGAGGATATCGGCTGTGTCGCCATCATGCCCCTGGCGGCTCCCATCGGTTCCGGCCTGGGCATCCAGAACCCCGTCACCATCCGCATCATCGTGGAAAACGCGTCGGTGCCGGTGTTGGTGGATGCCGGTGTCGGCACCGCGTCCGATGCCGCCATCGCCATGGAACTGGGCTGCGACGGGGTGTTGATGAATACCGCCATCGCCGAAGCCGGCGACCCCATTGCCATGGCCCGGGCCATGAAACTGGCGATCGAGGCCGGGCGGCTCGCCTACCTGGCCCGGCGCATGCCCAAGAAACTTTACGCCGACCCGTCATCTCCGCTTGCGGGCCTGATCTGAAACGCTTCTCTGAAGGTGTGCCCGGCGCCGGTGCGCATGACCGCCGCTGGGGCGGCCACGGGGGCGCAGTGCCATGACCGAAAAAATCAAGCGCTTCCTAACTAAAAACCGGCTTGCTACGCCGGCGCTGGTGGTCGACCTGGAGCGGGTGGTGGACAATTACCAAAGCCTCGCGCGGCTTTTGCCGGGAGCGGAAATCTATTACGCCATCAAGGCCAATCCGGCGCCGCCGGTCCTCCAGGCGCTGGCCGGCCTCGGCGCCCATTTCGATGCCGCCTCTATCTTCGAGATTCGCGCGGCGCTGGCCACCGGCGCGCCGCCCCACCGCATCTCCTTCGGCAACACCATCAAGAAAGCGGACGACATCGCCGCGGCGGCGCGGCTGGGGATCGGCCTTTATGCCTTCGATGCCGCCGGCGAGCTGGAAAAGCTCGCCCGTTGCGCGCCCGGCGCGCGGGTCTATTGCCGCCTGTTGATGACCAACCACAGCGCCCGATGGCCGACCTCGCGAAAGTTCGGCTGCGATATGGAGATGGCGTTGGATCTCCTGGTCGCGGCGCGGCGCTTGGGGCTCGATCCCTACGGCTTGTCCTTCCACGTGGGCTCCCAGCAGACCGATCTCGGCCAATGGGATATCGCCATCGCCCGCACCAAGCTTTTGTTCACCTCCCTCCAGGAGGCGGGGATCGAGCTTTCCATGGTCAATCTCGGCGGCGGCCTGCCGGTGGCCTATGGGGGCGGCCCCGGGGCCCCGCCGGTGCCGGCGCTGGAGGCCGGCTGCCGGGCCATCGCCGACGCGCTTTCGCGCCATTTCGGCAATCACCTGCCGCGGGTGATCGTCGAGCCGGGCCGCGCCCTGGTGGGCGATGCCGGGGTCATCGAGGCCGAAGTGGTGCTGATTTCCCATAAGGGCTATGGCGACCAAAGGCGCTGGGTCTACCTGGATATCGGCAAGTTCGGCGGCCTCGCGGAAACCGTGGATGAATGCATCCTTTATGCCATCGAGACCGATCGCCGTGGCGGGCCCACCGGGCCGGTGGTGCTGGCCGGTCCCACCTGCGACGAGACCGATGTGCTCTACGACCGGGCGGGCTACCTTCTGCCGCTCGACCTGGCGGTGGGCGACCGCGTACGCATCCTCGCCGCCGGGGCCTATACTGCCAGTTATTGTTCGGTCGGGTTCAACGGCTTTCCACCGTTGGCGGAGCACTACATCTAGACGCCGGTTGGGCCGGGGATGCCGGGGACCGAAGGCGGGACGAAGCGAAGCCAGGTAAGGAAAGGGGAGTCCATGCTTCTGTACGACTACTTCCGGTCATCGGCCAGCTTCCGCGTCCGTATCGGCCTGAACCTCAAGGGGATCGTGACCGAGCGCGCCTCGGTGCACCTGTTGAAGGATGGCGGCGCGCAGTTCGCCGACGCCTTCACGGCCCTCAATCCGCAGCAATTGGTGCCGGTGCTCGAAGATGGCGACGCCACATTGATCCAGTCCATGGCGATCCTCGAATACCTCGACGAGACCCATCCGTCGCCGCCCTTCCTGCCCCAGGGCGCGGCGGCGCGGTGCCGGGTCCGGGCGCTGGCCCAGGTGATCGCCTGCGACCTCCACCCGCTGGACAATCTCAGGGTGCTCAAATACCTCAAGGACCAGCTCGGCCGCACCGAGGACCAGCGCAACGCCTGGTACCGCCATTGGGTGGCCAAGGGCCTGGGCGCCTTCGAGGCGCTGGTAGCCGGACACGGCGATACCGGCAGCTTCTGCCATGGCGCCGCGCCGGGCCTCGCCGATATCGCCCTGGTGCCGCAAATCTTCAATGCCAGGCGGTTCGACTGCCCGCTCGACGACTATCCCACGGTCATGGCGATCTTCGAGAACTGCATGGCGGTGGCGGCCTTCGATGCCGCCCAGCCCGACAACCAGCCCGACGCCGGATAACGGCTCGGGCAAACCCCCGCCAAATCGAGCCGTTCGGCCGGATGACGGCTAGCGCCGGTGGCGCCGTTTCTTGCGCCGGTCCTTGGCCAGGCGCTTGATGTCCTGGGCCCGGAGCCAGCCGGCGGATCCCCGGGCAAGCTTTCGCTGGGCGCGGGCCACGTGGTACAACGCGTCCTTGAGCCGGCCCCGGACCAGGGACATTTCCGCCAGCGCCAGCGCGCTCATGGCGAATTGGCCGTCGCGCCCATAGGCGATGCCCAGCTGATGCCAGCCCCGGGAATTATCAGGACTTTCGCGGGTCGCGAAAAGAAGGTGCCCGATGGCTTCCTTGACCAAGCCCCGATCACCCATGGCCAGCAGCGTGCGGGCCAGGTCGATGCGGATCAGGGCGGAGCTGGGGTCGAGCTTGACGGCCTGGCGGTAGGGCGCAAGGGCCTTTTTAATCCTGCCGGCCTCGAGCAGGGCCTGGCCCTTGAGCTCGAAGAAATACGCGTTGGAAGGCTCCTCGCGGATCAGCCCGTCCATGAGGGGCAACGCCCGGTCCAGGTCGTTTAACCGGTAATAGGCGATGGCCCGGGCATAGCGCGCGTTAATCGATCGGTCGGTGGCCGCGTAGGTCTTCAGGGTTCGCGCCGGCGGGTAAATGAAGGCGCGCAGCTTGGCCCGCATGCGGCGAAACATTTTTTCGAATTTGGGGTTGGCGGGCGCCTTGGTATACGGCGACCTTTTGAGGTGCGATTCCACGTCCTGGAGCCGGTAGCGGGTGATGGGATGGGTCCGGACATAGATATCCTGACGGCTTGCCGGCAGCAATTCCTGGTCCTCGATGGTTTTGAAGAAGTCGGCCATGCCCTGGGCCGACTGTCCGGTGAGGTCCAGCAGTTTCATGGCCGCTTGGTCGGCCGCCGATTCCTGGGCCCGGCTAAAGGCCAGGACGGAGCCCATTGCGAGGCCCTGGCCTGCGGTTATGATGGCCGCGCCGGCTTTGCCGGAACCGGTCGCCGCCGCCGTCAGCACGCCCAGAATGGTGGCCACCAACGCGGCCGTGCTGCCCGCCTTCAAACGCCCGGAAATGCGGCTGAGGTGGCCGCCCGCCATATGACCCGTTTCATGGGCGAGAACGCCGGTCAGTTCGCCGACATTCTTGACCTTGAGCAGCAAGCCTGTATGGAGGAACAGGTTTAGGCCGCCCGCGACAAAGGCGTTCAGCGCATCGTCGGCGACGAGGAATATTCGCACGTCGGCGCCGCGCAAGCCGGCCGCTTCAAACAGTGGCGCCGCGTAGGCGCGAATGGTATTTTCCACCTCGGTGTCGTGAATCAGCGTGGCACCGGCCGCATCCCGCCCCGTCAGGGGCATGACGAGAATCGCCGCTAGAAACAACGATATGGTCCGTGTTCGAATGAATCCCGACATTTTCCGCGCTCGCTGGTTCGCAGGCCAGCGTAGGCGGGCGCCCAGAGGGCGTCAAACAACAATCACCCTGGCCCTGCTTTGCGCCGCCGCCTTGATTCTTGGGGGCTGTGGCGTTCCGTCCATGTTCGCCACTCGGGCCGGTGACTTTGTCGCCGGCTTCACAAGCGCCGTCGCCGGCGACGAGCCGCAATCCGTCTTGATCGCCCAGCAGGTTTTGGCCGCCGGGGGAAGCGCCGCCGACGCCGTTGTCGCCGGCTATTTCGCGATGTCGGTGGGCTTGCCTTCCGCCGCATCGCTGGGCGGCGGGGGGGTCTGCATGATCAGCGACGCCAGGACGCCAAGCGGCAAGGCCAAAAAGACCAAGCCAGCGGTCCAAACCCTGATCTTCACCCATGGCGGCGGCGCCAAGGTGGCCGCGCCCGGCAACCTGCGCGGGATGTACGCGCTTCACGCGAAATACGGCGAACTTTCCTGGGGGCGCTTGCTGGCCCCCGCGGAGAGCATGGCGCGGTTCGGCTTTACCGTGTCCAAGGCCATGGCGGTGGGGCTTCGGGCATCGTCGCGCCGCATCATGGCCGCGCCGGGGTTGCGGCTGATCTTCACCGATGCCAGGGGCGCGCTGCTGCGGGCCGGCGACAGGCTTCGCCAGATCGATCTGGCGGCCACCCTTTCTCGGATCAGGCGGGCGCCGGGGCGGTTTATCCGGGGCGCGCAGGCGGCGCGCCTGGCGGCGGCCTACCGGCAAGCGGGGGTGCCGCTGACGGCGGCCGAGGTTGAAAATCAGCGCCCCGAGTGGCAGCCGCCGATTTCGGTCCGGCGGCGCAACCAGTCGGCGGAGTTTCCCCCGACCCCGGCCGGCGTCGTGGCCGCGCAGATGTGGGCGGTGCTGTACCGGGACGGCTATTGGCGGGATGCCGATGACGCCGATAAGCCGCATTTGGTGGCCGAGGTGACGAGAAGGGTTTTCGCCGATACTGGTGTCGCCTTTTATCGTCCGTCGCGGGTCGTGAGGTCGGCGGGGACGTTGGTCGGCGCGGCGCGCATGGAACGGCTGATGGCGTCCTACCGGCCCGAGACGCGCACGCCATGGAAGGCGGGCGCGGCCGCGGCGCGGGCGGCGCCGGCGGGCCAGGGCTCGGCCGGGATCATCGCCGCCGACCGTTTCGGGCTGGCGGTGGCCTGTGCCTTTACCATGAACCGTCCCATGGGGGCCGCCCGTTTGGTCCCCCGCACGGGGATCGTCATGGCGGCGGCGCCGGATCATGCCGGTCGGGGCGCGGCCGTCCTCGGGCTGATGCTGCTGCGCCTGGAAAGTCAGAACCAACTCGAGTATTTGGCCGTCGCCACCGGTGGCGCGGCGGCTCCGGTGGCCCTGGTGACCACGGCGCTTGGCGTGATGGTGGACGGTTTCGGCCTCGAGGCCGTGCAAAGGCAGCCGCGCTATTTCAACGATGCCGTGCCCGACCGGGTCATGGTCGAGCGCGGGGCGGCGGGCGAGGCCGTCGCCAAGGGCCTCAGGGCCAAGGGCCACACGGTGCAAATGGTGCCGTCGTTCGGCCGCCTCAATGGCTTCATCTGTCCCCGGGGATTCGAGGGCGCGGAAAGCCGGTGCGAAGTCAGGACCGATCCCCGCGGCCTGGGCTTCGCCGAAGGCAAATAAGGCCCGGGGCCATGGTGATCAAGGTCGCAGCACGTGGCCGCATAGCCCCCTTCATGGTGATGGATGTGATGCGCGCCGCCAATGCGCGCGCCGCCGCCGGGTACGACGTCATCCACCTGGAGGTGGGACAGCCCGCCACCGGCGCGCCCGATCCCGTCATTGCCGCGGCGAAGCGGTCCCTGGACGTGGCCGAGCTCGGCTACACCGAAACCTTCGGGCTGTTTGAACTCCGCGAACGGATCGCCGCGTTCTACGGGACCCGGTATGGGGCCGAGGTGAGCCCCGCGCGCATCGCCGTGACCACGGGCTCTTCGGGGGGCTTCGTTCTCGCCTTTCTCGCCGCCTTCGACGCGGGGGACCGCATCGCCTTCGGAGCGCCGTCCTACCCCGGTTACCGCAATATCGCCACCGCCCTCGATCTCGTGCCCATGGCCATCCCCTGCGGTGAGGCCAGCGGATTTCAACCCAATGTGGAACTGCTCGACCGCCTCGACCCGGTGCCCGACGGCCTGATCCTGGCAAGCCCCGCCAATCCCACCGGCGCCATGATCGTGCCCGATGTGCTGGCCGAGATCGTCGCCTGGTGCAAGGCGCGGGGCGTGCGCGTGCTGTCCGATGAGATCTATCACGGCATCACCTATGGCCGAGAGGCGCAAACCCTGCTGGGACTGGACCCCACGGCGGTGGTGATCAACAGCTTTTCCAAGTATTTTTCGATGACCGGATGGCGGCTCGGCTGGCTGGTGCTGCCCGATGACCTCGCCCGGGCGGTGGAATGCCTGACCCAGAACCTCTTCATCTCGCCGCCGACCCTGTCCCAGTACGCGGCCATGGAGGTGTTCGATTGCCGCCACGCGCTCGATGAGAACGTGCGCCGCTATGCCGACAACCGGGCGATCCTGCTCGACGGGCTGCGGCGATGCGGGTTCGGCCCCCTGGCCCCCGCCGATGGCGCTTTTTACGTCTATGGCGGGGTCGGGAGCCTGGGCGGAGACAGTCCGCGTTTGTGCACGGAGATTCTCGAACAGGCCGGCGTCGCGGTCACCCCGGGCACCGATTTCGATCCCCATCATGGCGACGGATTCATCCGGTTTTCCTACGCCGGGGCCACGGCGGATATGACCGAAGCGATTTCGCGGCTGCGGCGCTGGGTCCAACGGCGCTGAGGATTGGCGGGCCGGGATCATGGCTCGGGTTGCGCGGGCCGGAATCACATGGCTCGGGTTGCGCGGGCCGGCGTCATGGTTCCCGGAAGCGGCCTCGAAACACCGCTCGAGGCCGGATAGGCCGGGGCCGGGCGGCCCACGCGTAACCGCGCCCGCCAAGCCGCCCGTGGCGGCCGATGCCTATTGGGTGAGGCGGTTCCACCATCCCCGGCGCTTGCGCGCCTCGGGTTCCTGGGATGCTCTCTCGGGGGATGCTCTCTCGGGGGATGCTCTCTCGGGGGATGCTCTCTCGGGGGATGCTCTCTCGGAGGATGCTCTCTCGGGCAGGGCCCCGCCCATGCTTGGCGGATTTGCCGGTTCCCCGGCACCGTTCCCCGAGCCGGTTGCCGCGGCGTTGCCAATGTCGCCGTGGGGCGCCGCGGCCGGTTCGGCGACGGGCGCCGCGGCCGGTTGGGCGACGGGCTGGGCATCAGGCGTGGTGGGCTTGCGGGCGCGGGGGCGGCGGCGGCGCGGTTTGGGCGCTTGGTCCCCCGCCTCCGCGGCCTCCGCCGCGGGCTCCGTGCCGGCGCCCGCCTCCGCGGCCTCCGCCGCGGGCTCTGCGCCGGCGCCCGAAGGTGATTCGCCGGCGGGCGTTACCCGCTCTTGCCCGTCGCCGGGGGAGGATTTCCGGGTGCGGCTCCGCCGGGGGCGCCGCTTGGGCGCCTCGATTTCATCGCCGTCCCCACCGCCCGCCTGGACCGCGCCATCGCCGCCCGGGTCACCCGGTTGGTGGGCATCCTTGGCGTCATCGGCTCCCGCATCATCGGCTGCCGTGGCCGCGGCATGGGCTTGGTTGTTGCCGATTTCGGCGGCCTCGACCGCCTCCGCCGCCTCCGCCGGTTTCCTTCTTGCGTGGCGCCGTCCACCGCGCCGGCCGCGGCGCCGGCGCCGCTGTTTCTCGGTGCTCTCTTCGCCGCCGGCTTCCCGTGCCGCGCCATCCGCGTCTTGTTGGGAATCGTCGATTGCCGCCGCCTCGGCGTCGGCCTCGGCCGGCCCCTCCCCGGCCGATTCGGCGACGATGGGATCGGCGGCCTCGATTGGCGTTGGCTCGCCGCGCCGGGACCGCCGGCGTCTGGGCCGCCGCCCCGGTTTGTCCTCCTTGGTTTCCTCCTTGGTTTCCGCGCTCTTCGCGTCCTCCGCCTTCGCTCCCTGGTCCACCGCCGCCGCCGGCCGGTCCTCGGGCGCCTTGTCGGCAACCCGATCGAGCCGGTAGTTGGGAGGCACCAGGGTGTCGTCGCCGGTGATCAGCACGCGGAAACCGTGGCGGTTCTGGATTTCGGTCAGCATTTCGCGCTTTTCGTTCAGGATATAAAGGGCGACGCCGGTGGCGACGGCAATATGGATTTCACCGGAGCGCCGACGGATGCCTTCCTCCTCCACCGCCCGCAAAACAAGGAGCGCGGTGGATTCGGTCGATCGGATGAGGCCGCTGCCCTCGCAGTGGGGACAGGCTTTGGTGCTGGTCTCGAGCAGGCTTGGCCGCAGCCGTTGGCGGGAGAGTTCAAGCAGGCCGAAGGGGCTGATCCTGCCGATCTGGATGCGCGCGCGGTCGGACCGCATGGCTTCCTTCAGGCGGCGTTCGACGGTGTGCTGGTTGCGGCGTTCCGCCATGTCGATGAAATCGATGACGATCAGGCCGGCGAGGTCGCGCAGCTTGAGTTGGCGGGCGATTTCCTCGGCCGCTTCCAGGTTCGTCTTGTAGGCGGTTTCCTCGATACTGCGGGCGCGGGTGGCACGGCCCGAGTTGACGTCGATGGCGACCAGGGCCTCGGTGGGGGAGATCACCACATAGCCGCCCGATTTGAGCTGCACGTTGGCCGAATGCATGGCGTCGATCTGGGCGTCCACTTGATAGCGGTGATAGAGAGGGATATGGGCATCCTTGTAGGGCTGGACCCTCTTGGCATGGCTTGGCATCAGCATGCGCATGAAGTCCTTGGCCGTCTTGTAGCCTTCCTCGCCCTCGACCAAAACCTCGTCCATATCCTTGGAATAGAGGTCGCGGATCGACCGTTTGATGAGATTGCCCTCCTCGTAGACCAGGGTCGGGGCGATGGACTGCAAGGTGGTGTCGCGGACTAGGTCCCAAGTGCGAATGAGATATTCGAAATCACGCCGGATTTCCGCTTTCGACCGTTCGATGGCCGCGGTGCGCAGGATGACGGCGACGCCATCGGGAATTTCAAGATCGGCGATGAAGCCCTTCAGCCTGTTGCGGTCCTTCGGCGAGGTGATCTTGCGTGAGATGCCGCCGCCCTTGGTGGTGTTGGGCATCAACACGCAATAGCGGCCCGCGAGCGACAGGTATGTGGTCAGTGCCGCGCCCTTGTTGCCGCGCTCCTCCTTGACCACCTGGACGAGGATGATCTGTCGCCGCTTGATGACTTCCTGGATTTTGTAGCGATGGCGCTGGGGCCGCATGCGGCGGCGTCCGGCGGCTTGGATTTCCACCTCGTCCTCGCCGCCCACCTCTTCCAGGCTTTCCGCGCCGGTGTCGGGATCGCCGGGATCGCCGGGATCGCCGTCGTCCGTCTCGGCATCGTTGGCCTCTTGCGCGGCGGCGTCACCGGCGCCTTCGTCGTCGCCGCCGTGGTCGACGGGTTCGGCCTCCTGATCGCCGGGATCATCGGACTCGGCGTCGGCTTCGTCGTCGTCGTCCATCCCCGCGTGGGCCTCAAGGACCTCGACCGCCAGTTCCTCCTCTTCCTTGAGAAGAGCCATGCGGTCGGCCACGGGAATCTGGTAGTAGTCGGGGTGGATTTCGTTGAAGGCGAGGAAGCCGTGGCGGTCGCCGCCGAATTCGACGAACGCCGCCTGTAGGGAAGGCTCCACGCGGGTGACCTTGGCGAGGTAAATATTCCCTTTGAGCTGCTTTTTGGTGGATGTTTCGAAGTCGAATTCTTCGAGGCGGTTACCATTCAGAACGACCACACGGGTTTCTTCCATGTGAGTCGCATCGATCAACATGCGCATAGCCATGTATGTCAGTCTCCGAAGCAACGCCGCCGGGCCCATAAACGCCGATTTGCGTCCGACAGGGCGGCGCGTCGCTTGCTATGTCAGCGAAGCCGTTGGCCATGATCTCGACCCATGTCGCGGGACACAGGGAGGGGTCCGGGCCCATCCTCAAGGGGGCGCTAAGCCTCGCCGTCAGGATCGGCTTCAAGTTTCAACAAACCTCCATTCCGCCTGAGCGCACTGTGGGAAAATGGCACCGGTTCGCATTGGAATCACCGGGCGAATCCCGCACTACGCCGCCCTCTAACGTGGCACTGCCGCCTGTCAGAGGGCCGACCGGAGGTACTCACAATCCTTAACATAGTTGCCCGAGGGCGGTTCTACAATCACATTATTGGCAATGGGCCGGCCCGACCGGGGCCTGGGGCGCGGCGGAATTCCGTTGCCGAGGGGGGCACTCCTCTAATATATGTGGTGGCATGCATGGGATTAGTCCCAAGATGTGGAGTAAATTTCCAATGAAGCGCCGCGGTTCCGGCCTGGCCGCCGCGGTCCTCGCCGGGGTGGTTTTCATTGCCGGAACAGCCGCCGCCGGGGCCGAGACCGAGGTCACCCAAGTCCGCCTGGGCATCCATCCCGGTGCGGTCCGGGTGGTGGTGGAGGCCAGCGCCGAGCTCAGAATATCTGCTTTCGTGCTGGTGCGCCCTTATCGAGTGGTTCTCGACATGCCCGAGGTGCGTTGGCGCCTGCCGTTGGCGGCCGGGCGCGGCGGCAAGGGGTTCGTCGCCGGATACCGGTTCGGCCAGTTCGTGCCGGGCCGCGCGCGAATGGTGTTCGACCTCAAGGGTCCGGCGGTCATCGCCAAGAGTTTTACGCTTGCGCCCAGCAAGGGGCGGCCTTGGCGTTTCGTGTTGGACCTCAAGCGCGCGACGGCGGCGGAGGCGCGCGCGCGGGCCGGCCGGCCGGCGGCGGTGACGGCGGCGCGGCGCCGCCCGCCGTTGGCCCGATCCCCGAAGAAGCCCCGCTACAGGCAAATAGTCGTGGTGATCGATCCCGGCCATGGCGGCATCGATCCCGGCACCACCGGGCGCAGGAAACGGGTCTTTGAAAAGCACATCACCCTGGCCATGGCGCGGCGCCTCAAGCGCGAGTTGGACAATGGCGGGCGCTACAAGACGGTCCTCACCCGCACCCGGGACGTCTTCGTGCGCCTGCGCGACCGCATCGCCCGGGCGCGTGGGTCGGGGGCCGATTTGTTCATCTCCCTGCACGCCGATTTCATGGCCGATTCCAGGATACGGGGGGCCTCGGTCTACACCCTGTCGGAGCGGGCGTCGGACAAGGAGGCGGCGGCGCTGGCGGCCAAGGAGAACAAGGCCGACCTGATCGCCGGCATGGATTTGAGCGCCAACAGCAAACAGGTGACCGATATCCTCATCGATTTGGCGCAACGCGAAACCATGAATCATTCGGTCCGTTTCGCCCGTATCCTGGTCGATGAAATGCGCAAGTCGACGCGGTTCCTACGCAAGTCCCACCGCTTCGCCGGGTTCGCCGTTCTCAAGGCGCCCGACGTGCCCTCGGTATTGTTGGAAATGGGGTACCTTTCCAATGCCGAGGACGAGGCACGGCTGATCCAGCCGCGCTATCGGGCGCGGCTGGCCAAGGCCATCGCCCGGGCCATAGACCGCTATTTCCATGCCCGGGGGAAGGCGGCGGGGCGTTGACGCGCCACTCGATGGCCACAGTTGGCGTTTAGACAGGCGCGGGATGGGTGATCCGTTGAACGGTTTTTCGCGGGTGCGGTTCCGGGTATCCCGGGGATCGCGGGTATAGAATGAGGACACCAGGTGTTCCGGCTTGGGGGGCGCGTCCGGAGGACCCATGAGGTTTGGTGCGAAGATGCTCCGCTGGTTCGTGATCATTACCGTCACACTTGTTTTGCTGACGATTCTCGGCGCCGGCGCGGTGCTGGGCGGGTTCTGGCATTACGGGCGGGGACTGCCGGATTATCAGCAGCTCGCCACCTATGAGCCGCCGGTGATGACCCGCGTTCATGCCGGAGACGGCAGCCTGATCACCGAATATGCCACCGAAAATAGGGTCTTCGTCCCCATCGGCGCCATCCCCAAGCGGGTGATCAAGGCGTTCCTGGCCGCCGAGGACAAGAACTTCTATTCCCATCCAGGCATCGATGTGGCGGGGATCCTGCGCGCGGCGATCACCAATCTGCGGCGTCTCGGCAGCGACAGCAGGCCGGTCGGCGCCTCCACCATCACCCAGCAGGTCGCCAAGAACTTCCTGCTGACCAACGAGGTGTCCATGGAGCGAAAGATCAAGGAGGTGATCCTGGCCTTACGCATCGAGAGGGCATTCAGCAAGGGCCGCATCCTCGAGCTTTACCTCAACGAGATTTATTTGGGGTTCGGCGCTTATGGCGCGGCGGCGGCGGCGCTCAATTATTTCAACAAGTCCATGGATGAATTGACCATCGCCGAGGCGGCCTTTATCGCGGCGCTGCCCAAGGCCCCCAACAACTACCATCCCATCCGCCGCCCCAAGGCGGCCAAGGCGCGCCGCGACTGGGTGATCGCGCGCATGGCCGAGGAATCGTTCATCAGCGCGGCCGAGGCCCGGGCGGCCAAGGCCGAGCCGATCATCGTGCGCAAGCGCCAGGCGACCCTGCTGACCCGTGCAGAGTACTTCGCCGAGGAGGTCCGGCGCGAGCTTCTCGAGCGCTATGGCGAGACCCAACTCTACCGCGGCGGCCTGTCGGTGCGTACGACCTTGGAACCCAAGCTGCAGGCCATCGCCGATAAGGTGCTGCGCGACGGGCTCATCGCCTATGACCGCCGCCATGGCTGGCGCGGCCCCATGGCGCGGCTCGAAGGCCCGGCCGGCGCCGCCGCGCCCGGCGCCGATTGGGCGGCCCGCCTGGCCAAGGTCAAGGCGCCGGCGGCGCTCGGCCCGTGGCGGCTGGCGGTGGTGTTGGCGGTGGACAAGCTCAGCGCCCGGATCGGCCTGCAAGACGGCGGCGAAGGGACCATACCGCGCGCCGAACTGCGCTGGGCGCGGGCCTGGGTCAAGGGTCAGAAGCGCGGGCCGCCGGTCAGGGGGGCCGAACAAGTGCTCAAGCCCGGCGACGTGGTCGCCGTCGAAGCGGTCGGCGAAAGGGTGGTTAAATCGCCCAAGGGGGGCAAGAGCCGCCAAATCGTCGCCTATCCGCCGCGGACCTTCGGGCTGCGCCAGATTCCCGATATCAACGGCGCGGTGGTGGCCCTCGACCCGCACACCGGACGGGTGCTGGCCATGTCGGGCGGGCTTGCCTATATGGACTCCCAATTCAACCGGGCGACCCAGGCCTTGCGCCAGCCCGGTTCCGCCTTCAAGCCCTTCGTCTATCTCGCCGCTCTCAAGGAAGGCTTTACGCCCTCTTCGTTGATCCTGGACGCGCCCTTCGTGATCGACCAGGGACCGGGCCTGGGCCTGTGGAAACCCCACAACTACGCGCGTAAATTCTACGGTCCGTCGACCATGCGGCTCGGCATCGAAAAGTCGCGCAACCTGATGACCGTGCGGCTTGCCCAGACCATCGGCATCGACAAGGTGGTGGCCACCGCCCGCAAGTTCGGCATCTTGCAGAATCTCACGGAAAACCAGTCCCGCAACCTTGCCCTGGCCTTGGGCGCGGGAGAGACCACCCTGCTCCGGCTGGTGACGGCCTATGCCATGTTGGTGAATGGGGGCAAAAGGATCACGCCCAGCCTGATCGACCGCATTCAGGACCGCCAGGGCCGCACCATCTTACGCCACGACAAGCGCGCCTGCCCCGGCTGCCGGGTCGATCGGGTGGCCGGTTCGGTGCTGCCGGTGATCCCCGACACCAGGGTCCGGGTGACGGATTCCGGCACCGCCTACCAAATGGTTTCCATGCTGCGCGGTGTCATTTTGCGCGGCACCGGGCGGCGCATCAGGTCGGTGGGCAAGCCCTTGGCGGGCAAGACCGGCACCACCAACAAGAACATGGACACCTGGTTCATCGGTTTCGCGCCGGACTTGGCGGTGGGGGTGTTCGTCGGCTTCGACACGCCGAAATCCCTGGGCCGGCGCGAAACGGGGTCTTCGGTGGCGGCCCCCATATTCCGCGATTTCATGGCCGCGGCGTTGCGTGACAAGCCGGCCATTCCTTTCCGCATTCCCCCGGGTATCCGCCTGGTGCGCGTCAATGTCGCGACCGGCCTTCTCGCCAAGCCCGGGGACCGCGGCGTCATCCTCGAGGCCTTCAAGCCGGGTTCGGAGCCCAAGGGCAACGAAGGAATCGTGCGCGGCCGCGCCGCCGCCCTGGGCGGTCAAGAGCCGGCCACGCCCCGCGGCTTGTATTGACGCCCCATTTCGTGATTTCATGCGCCCCGTTTTCCAGTGCCCCGGCCCAGCCCGCGAAAGACCGATGCCCGAGGAAGATCGATGAAAGCCGAGATCGAAGCCATCGTCACCGAGACCAGGCAGTCCTTCGAACTGCTAAGGAGGTTTCTTTGACTGGGACAACGCGCTCGAGGCCTTGGCCGTGTTGAACGCCAAAGCCGAAGACCCCGACCTGTGGTCCGATCAGGCCGAGGCCCAGCGGGTCATGCGCGAGCGCACCCGGCTCGAGCACCAGCTCGGCGCGTTTTCCAAGCTGGAAAGAGAATTCAACGATCATCTGGAACTGCTGGAGATGGCCGAGGCCGAGGGCGACCAAGCGATCGCCTCTGAAACGGAAAAGGCGCTTGTCGCCTTGCGCCGCCATGTGGCCAAGCTTGAAATCGAAAGCCTGTTGTCGGGCGAAGCCGACGGCAATGACTGCTTTCTCGAGGTCCACGCCGGGGCGGGGGGAACCGAATCCCAAGATTGGGCGGCAATGCTGGCGCGCATGTACCTGCGCTGGGCCGAGGCCCACGACTATGGCGTCGAATGGATCGAGGAAAGCCCGGGCGAAGAGGCCGGGCTGAAATCGGCCACCTTGCGCATTTCGGGTTCCAACGCCTATGGCTGGCTCAAGACCGAAAGCGGCGTCCACCGCCTGGTGCGCATTTCACCCTATGATTCGGCGTCGCGGCGGCATACCAGTTTCGCCAGCGTCGGCGTCTATCCGGTGATCGACGAAACCATCGAGATCGAGATCAACGACAAGGACCTCAGGGTCGATACCTATCGCGCCTCGGGCGCCGGCGGCCAACATGTCAACAAGACCGATTCGGCGGTGCGCCTCACCCATCTGCCCACCGGCATCGCCGTGCAGTGCCAGAGCGATCGCTCCCAGCACCGCAACCGGGCGGCGGCCATGGACATGTTGCGGGCCCGGCTCTATGAACTCGAGCTGCAAAAGCGCGAGGAACAGGCGCAAAACGTTCGCGACGCCAAGTCCGAGATCGGCTGGGGCCACCAGATCCGGTCCTATGTCCTGCACCCCTACCAGATGGTCAAGGATCTGCGCACCGGGGTGGAAAAGGGCAACGCCCAGGGTGTGCTTGATGGCGACCTCGACGATTACCTGGCCGCGGCGCTGTCCCACAAAATCGGCGGCGCCGCCGGCGCCGAGGACACCGGCGACGGTTAAAGCATTTTCCAGTCAAATTGAACCATTTGACTGGAAAGTGCTCTAGCGGCGCGCCGGCGTGCCCGCCCTATCCGGGGATGACACCAATTCCAACCACCCGGCATCGAAGCCCGCCGCCAGCCGCGCCGCCTGATTGAACGGCGGCTTGATTTTCCCCTTGTAGCGCGTGCGCACCAGCCCGGCCCAGGCGGCCGGCGGGTCCATCCCGCGGCGTTCGGCGACCCATCGGAACCAACGCCACCCGGCCGCCACATGGCGGATTTCCTCTTCCAGGATAAGCTCCAGCATGGCCGCCCCTTCGCCATCGCCATGGCCGCGAAGCCGGGTGATCATGCCCGGCGTCACGTCGAGCCCACGCGCTTCCAGCACCAGGGGCACCACGGCGAGACGGGCCAACAAATCGTCGGAGGTCGCCAATGCCGCTTCCCACAGGCCGTCATGGGCGGGAAGATCGCCGTAGGCCGCACCGAAGGCCTGGAGGCGGCCTTCCAGGAGTTCGAAATGATGGGCTTCCTCGGCGCCGATGCGCGCCCACTCGGCGTAAAACGCCCAGGGTAGCGCCGGGTCGGCAAACCGGGCGATCAGGTCGAAGGCGAGATCGATGGCGTTGAGCTCGATATGGGCCAGCGCGTGGTAGAGCGCGATACGCCCCGCCCGGGATCCGGCGGCCCGCCGCCGCGCCATGTGCCTGGGTGCGCAAAGCCGCGGCCGGGTGGGCCGGCCCGGGCGGGGCGGCGCCGCGGCAAGGCCGATTTCGGCGATGGTGCCGGCCGCCACGGATCGCCCGCATGCTTTGGCCAAGCGGACCTTTCCCATGGGTTCCGGGCAGTCGAGAACCGCCCTCGCGGCGTCGGTGACGCTGATCATTGCGGGCCGCCTTCCGGGGGAGGAGGCCGGTTTCCGCGCCTGGGCCGGCACCGGGCCGGGTGTTGGCTGGCCAAGGACGCGGGTCTCAGGCTAAATTGCGGTGACGAATCAGCAAAGGGGGACACCATGCACAAGAAACTCGCACCGGAAAAACTTAGGATCAATCCCAATTACAGCCAGGGGATCGAAACCGCCCCGGGCATGCGGATCGTCGCCGTGGCCGGCCAGACCGGCCAGGGCCGTGACGGCTCCATCCCCGAAGGCATGGGCGCCCAAGCCGACCGCGCCTGGGCCAATGTGATGACGGTGCTGGCCGAGGCCGGAATGGGCGCCGAGCACATCATCCACTACACCTCGTTTCTGGTCGCCGGCGCCGATCCCGCGCCCTATGACGAGGCCCGGTTGCGCCATCTGGGCGATGCCCGGCCGGCCTCGACCAAGGTGTTCATCTCGGGCCTGGCGCGGCCCGGGCTGCTGTGCGAGGTCCAGGCCTTCGCCGCGGCGCCCGCCAATCCTGAGGAACCCGTGGTCTAGCCGCTTGACCGGGCCCCCCGGGCGCCGGCCCATGAGACGATAATCCCGGCCCGGCGGATCGATAATCCCGGCTCAGGAATCCTTGGCCGCGGGGATGGCATGGGGATCGCCGATCAGGGCGATGAAGGCGGCGCGGACCTGGGCCGCGGTGGCCGCCATCTGGTGCTTCAGGGCGGCGAAATCCTCCATCCCCGTGGCCCGCACCAATGCCGCCTTGAGCCCGTCGGACGCCGCCTCTTCGTCGAACGGGCCCTCCACCGTGAAGCGCAGCATGCCCTGTATGGTGCGCCACAGTTTACCCCCGGCGACCAGCATATTCGCGGTCTCGGCATCGAGAAATTGGGCCGCGTTCAGGCGGGCCAGCGCCGCGCCGGTATTGCACTCGAGGACGGTCGCGTGGTCCCAGGCGTGGCGCAGCTGCAGGTATTGGGCGATGAATTCGATATCCATGAGTCCGCCGCTGGCGTATTTGACATCCCATGGACTCGACGGCGGATGGGCCTCGGCGACGCGTAGGCGCATTTCGACGACATCGGTCTTCAGTTTCCCGTGATCCCGCCGGGCGGTCAGGATGGCGCCGATGGCCTGCTCGATCCTGCCGGCGAGCGGCGCCGGCCCGGCGATAATCCGCGCCCGGGTCAGGGCCATGTGTTCCCAGGTCCAGGCCTGGCGGTCCTGGTAGCCGATGAAGGCGGCGAGGCTGGAGGCGATGGGCCCGGCATCCCCCGAGGGGCGCAGGCGCATGTCGACTTGGTAGAGCAGGCCTTCGGCGGTGGGCGCGGACAGGGCGGTGATCAACTGTCGGGAAAAGCGCGCGAAATACTGGCTCGGTGAAAGCGGCGCCGCGCCGTCGGATACGGCGCCGCCATCCTCGCCGGGCACCGCATCGTCGTAGATAAACAACAAATCCAGATCGGAATTCTCGGTGATCTCCCGGCCGCCCAGCTTGCCCAAGGCCACCACCGCGAGACCCTGCCCCGAGAGGCATCCGTGCTTGGCTTCGAATTGCTTCATGACGGTGGCGTAAAGGGACTCGACCTCGACCTCGGCGAGGTCGGTCAGGGCCGCCCCCGACCGGTCGGCATCGAGCATGCCGTTGATGATCTGCATGCCGACCTGAAACTTGTGGTCGTTGGCGAAGCGGCGCGCCCGGTCGAGCACGTCCTCGAAATCGTGGGCCATGGCGAGCACGGTCTTGAGGCCGTGGGCGAGCCCGGCGCGGGATTCCAGCGGCCCATAGAAATCCCCCGCCAGGACCCCGTCGAACAGCGATGGGTTGGCCGCCAGGTGGGCCGCGAGCTTGGGGCCCGATCCCATGATTTCCGCCACCAGGGAAAGCAGCCCGGGATTGGCGAGGAACAGGGAGAAAAGCTGCACCCCGGCGGGCAGGTTGGATAGGAAGGTGTCGAAATTCTTGAACGCGGCGTCGGGATTCACGGTTTTTCCCAGCGCTTCCAAAAGCCCCGGGCCCAGTTCGGTCAGCAGTTCCCGGGCCCGGGCGCTGCGCGTCGCGCGGTGGCGTCCGCGGTGCCAAGAGCGGACGCGCTCGGAAATCATGGAGCCTTCCTCGAAACCCATCCGGGCCAATGTCGCGAGGGTCTCGGGGTCGTCCTCGCCGCCGGTGAATACGAGATTTCCGGGGCCCGAAAGCGACGCGGATTCTTCGAACAGATGGGCGTAGTGATGCTCGACCCGGCCCAAATGCTCCCTCAGTTTGCGGGCGAAGGGCTCGGTCCCGTCGTAGCCGAGAAATACCGCGAATTTGGCGAGATCATCGGCATCTTCGGGAAGGCTGTGGGTCTGGCGGTCGTCGACCATCTGCAGGCGATGCTCGGCGGTGCGCAGGAAACGGTAAGCCGCGATCAAGTCTTTAGCGACGTCCGCGGACACGCGGTTCTCTTGGGCCAGCGCCGTCAGGGTGGCGACGGTGGCCGGCGAGCGGAGCGCGGGCACGCGGCCGCCCCAGATCAGCTGCTGGGTCTGGGCGAAGAATTCGATCTCGCGGATGCCGCCGCGACCGAGCTTGAGGTTATGGCCGGCGACGGCGATTTCGACGCCGCCCCAATGGGCGTTGATCTGGCGCTTGATGGAATGAATGTCCTGGATCGCCGCGAAATCCAGGTTCTTGCGCCACAGAAACGGTTCCAGATGCCTGAGGAAACGCGCTCCCGCCTCGGTGTCTCCGGCCACCACCCGGGCCTTGATCAGGGCCGCGCGTTCCCAGTTCTGGCCGGTGCTTTCGTAATAGGCCTCCGCCGCCGCGATGGAAACCGCGATGGGGGTCGAGCCCGGGTCGGGCCGCAGCCGAAGGTCGGTGCGAAAGACGTAGCCGTCCCGGGTCCGGGATTCCAGCATGTTGACGAGGTCGCGCACCATGCGGACGAAGAATCGCGGCACGTCCTGGGCCCCCGTATAGGCGAGACGGTGGGGATCGTAAAAGGCGATTAGGTCGATATCGCTGGAATAATTGAGCTCATGGGCGCCGAGCTTGCCGAGACCGAGGATGAATAGGCCGGCTTCGCGTTCCGGCGCATCCGCGTCCCGGGGCGCGATCTCTCCGGCCGCCGCCGCGCCCGCCAACAGCGACCGCAACGCGGCGCCGACCGCGAGATCGGCGAAACGGCTGAGCGCGCCGGTCACCTCGGCCAGGTCCCAGGCGCCGGAGATATCGGCCATGGCGATCACCAACGCGGCGCGCCGCCGGGCGATGCGCAAACGGCGCATGATGTCTTCGCCGGCGTCTTGATCGTCGAGCGTGGCCAGGGCGGTGGCCAACGCCGGTTCGACGCCGGTCTCGCAAATCAAGCGAACAAAGGCGGGTTCGGCGAGCATGCACCGTGTCAGCCATGGGCTGTTGCCGAAAATTGCGGCTAATAACGCTTTGCCCGCGGCCTGTTCCGCGAGATGCTTCATGAAGGCGCCGAGCCCCGGCTCAGAGGCCGCGGCACCAAGTTCCAGCCAGTGGGCGAGACCGGTTTGCAGCCGCTCTGAATCTGCAGGTTTCGGCAGGGCGGCGGGATCGGGTACAAAGGTCACAGGTCCATTCCCCGGCGGGCGATTTCGCCGCACACTGCGCGAACTCTGCCAAGGGGTCAAGACCGGGGAAGGCGTGCATTTTCGTGATCAAGCGGTGTTTGAAGATCTTCGTCGAACTTGTCGCGATCAGCGTCGCGGGGCTGACGGTGCTTGTCGCTTTCGCCGCCGTCCGGCTGTCCCAGGGGCCGATATCCCTGGACATCCTGACCCCCCATATCGAGCGGGGGCTCAATGCCGAGGGCGGGAATTTCAGGGTCACGTTGGGCGGTGCCGTGCTGGCCTGGTCCCAGGCCGACCGCGATCTCGACATCGTCGTGAAGAATGTCCGGGTGACCAACCGGCAAGGCGCCGAACAGGCCTATGTCCCGAAAATCGCCATGGGCCTGTCGATTCGCGCCCTGATCGGCGGTGAATTCAGGCCCACGCGCCTGGAGTTTTTCGGGCCCCGCCTGAAGCTGGTTCGCGGCGAGGACGGGCGCATCCAATTGGGCGCGCCGTCGCTGCGCCGGCCCGCGCCCACCAAGGGTGAAAGCACGGCCCAGGAGGCCAAAGACGGCGGCGCCCCGGCCATGGGCGGCGACATCACGGCGACGGTGCTGGGCTCCCTATTGACGCGTCCCGCCCCCGGCCATCCGCTGCGCTACCTGAGAAGCATCGCCCTGAGCGACGCGGCGCTGGAGTTCGTGGACAAACGCAACAATTTCCGCCTGACCTCGCCGGCCAGCGACCTGCTGTTGGTCCGCGAAAAGGACGGGATCGCCGTGTCCGCCAATTTGTCCCTGACGGCGGCCGGCGAAACCGCGCCGGTGAACATCACCGGCGGCTACCGGGCGGCGACCGAAAAAATCCAGTTGACGGCCCGTTTCACCAATCTCGAGCTGGCGCGCCTGGCCAAGCTCAGCGCGGCGCTGGCGCCGCTCGAAGCCATCCGCTTTCCCGCCGACGGCGAATTGAGCCTCACCATGGACGCCGATGGGCGGATCGATGTGATCGCCCTCGAGGCCACGGCCGGCGCCGGAAAATTAGCTCTCAAGGGTCTCTATGCCAAGCCCATCGAGGTGCGCGCCATGCGTATCAAGGCGCGTGCCGATCAGGGCCTCAAGCGCTTCAAGCTCGATCATCTGACGGTGGATCTGGGGGGCCCGAGAATCGGCCTTTCCGGGCAGGCGGTGCGGAATGGCAAAATGACCTCGGTCACCCTCGACGTCACCGCCCGCGACGTGACCATTGCCGACCTGAAGCGGTTATGGCCCAAGGGGGTGGCGCCCGGCGCGCGTGAATGGATCACCGAGAACATCGTCCAAGGGAGGGTCGGGCGGGCCGATACCCGCGTCGAATTCACCTGGGCCCAGGGCGCGGACGGCAAACCCGGCGGGATCGATGTCCGCCGCCTGGAAGGGGGGTTCGATTTCGCCGACCTGACGATCCATTACCTCAAGCCGTTGCCGCCGATCATCGGGCTGACCGGGCGGGCCACGGTGAGCAAGGACGCGATCGTCTTCGAGGGCGGTTCGGCGCGCGTCGAGGGCCTGCGCCTGGACCACGGCAAGGTGCATCTCACCGGTCTCGACCGGGATCGTGAGCTCCTCAAGGTGGAGGCCGTCGCCAGGGGCCCCTTGCCGGCGGCACTGGCCCTTCTCAGCCACCCCCGGCTCGACCTCCTCAAGGGCTTCGGCGTCGATCCCAGCGAGGTGAGGGGCGAAATGGCGGCCCGGTTTTCCATCGAACTGCCGCTTCTCAAGGTCGTGACATTCGATATGGTCGAGGTTGTGGCGGCCGTCAACCTGAGGGGCGTGAGGGTGCCCAAGGTGGCGCTCGGTGCCGATGTGACCGACGGCGATCTGACCCTCCAGCTGGACAAGAGAGGGATGGATGTGACCGGTTCCATCCGTCTCGGCGGCGTGCGCGCCGATCTGGCCTGGACCGAGAACTTCTATTCCGGCGCGCGCTTCCGCGGCCGTTACGCGGTCAAGGGCGTGATCGACGATGCCGGGCGCAAAAGGCTGGGCCTGCCTTCGGGGCCGCATGTCACCGGGCCGCTGGGATTTGACTTGGTGATCTCGCGGTTCGACGATAAACGGACGGACATTTCCGGCACCCTGGACGTCAAACAGGCGGCGCTGGTGTTCAATGAGATCGAATGGTCCAAGTCGCCCGGGATCGGCGGCTTCGCGCGATTTTCCCTGAATCTGCAGGACGACAAGATCCGCTTTATTCCCAACCTCAGCATCAAGGCCGGCGACCTCGATGCCCTTGGGTGGGTCCGCTTGGCCGCCGACGGGATCAGGGTCGAGAGTTTCGAGTTCTCCAAACTGATCTTCGGCGAGAGCGATATCCGCGTCTCGGGCCAGGCGAGGCCCGACGGCGGGCTCGACCTTTCGGTGACCGGCGCCATGATCGATATCCGGCCTTTCCTTGAATCGCGGCGCAAGGAGGGCGCCAAAAGGCCGCTTTCCATCGACGTCGACGTGGACGAGGCCCGTGTCGGACCGGGGCCGCCGATTTCCTCGGTAAAGGGGTCGCTGTCGCGCGGCACCGGCGATTGGCGCAACATGACCATCCGCGGCACCGTCGGGAAGAACCGCAAGCCGGTGCTGGTGCTCATTACGCCGGGCAAGGGCATGCGGAACCTGAACATCTCCTCGGGCGATGCCGGCGCGACCCTGCGGTCTCTCGACATCACCGAAGACATGGTCGGCGGGCGGCTGACCATCAGCGGCAAGTACGACGACACCAAGCCCGGGAGCCCGCTGACCGGCACGCTCCGGGTCAAGAAGTTTCAGATGGTGCGCGCGCCGCTGATGGCCAAGGTGCTGGGTGTGCTTTCCCTGGGCGGTGTCCTCGACGCGCTTTCGGGCAAGGGCATCGCCTTCGATGAGGCCATCGTGCCCTTCACCATGACCGGCGACGACCTCAGGCTCAAGGAGGGCCGCGCCTATGGCGGGGCCTTGGGGTTCACCGCCAAAGGTTGGGTGGATTTGGAGAAGGATCAGTTGGACATTACCGGAACCGTCGTTCCGGCCTACACCTTCAACAAGCTGTTGGGGTACATTCCCCTGCTGGGGGGTCTCCTGGTCGGCGAGAAAGGTTCGGGCGTGTTCGCCGCCACCTACCGCATGCACGGCGCGCTGGCCAACCCCAAGGTCTCCCACAACCCGCTGGCGACCCTGGCGCCCGGGTTCCTGAGAGGCTTGTTCAATATCTTCGGCCAGCCCTCGAAAAAACCCCCCGCCGAGGAAAAAAAGTCATCTCCCGCGCGCCTCCCGCCGCCGCAAACGCCGTCGCGCGCCGGTCAGGAGTGAGGCAAAATGCGGGGCGTCGAAACGCCGGTCAGACCGGGCGCACCAGGGCGTGGCGTTTGCGGCCGGCCGACAGTTTGATCACCCCGTCGCCGGTCTTCTGGTCAAGGGTGACCAGATCTTTTTCGCTCGCCACACGCTGGTCGTTGACGCGTGCGCCGCCGCCCTTGATCAGGCGCCGGGCCTCGGAATTGCTGGTGGCCAGGCCGGCGCGGCGGAACAACTCGAAGGCGGCGATGCCTGCCCTCAGTTCCGCCTCGGCCACCTCGATGGTGGGAAGCCCTTTACCGAGAGCGCCTTCCTCGAAGGTCTGGCGTGCGGTTTCCGCCGCCGCCTCGGCCGCGCCGCGCCCGTGGGCCAGCGCCGTCGCCTGATTGGCCAGCAGCTTCTTGGCTTCGTTCAATTCGGCCCCTTCCAGCGCTTCCAGTTTGACGATCTCATGGAGCGGCAGTTCGGTGAACAGGCGCAGGAAACGGCCGACGTCGGAATCCTGGGTATTGCGCCAGAACTGCCAGTAATCGTAGCTGCCCAACCGGTCCTGGTTGAGCCACACCGCGCCCCTGGCGGTCTTGCCCATCTTCTCGCCGCCGGCGGTGGTGATCAGCGGCGAGGTGAGGCCGTAGAGCGCCCGGTCGTCGGCCCGGCGGCCCAACTCGACGCCGTTGACGATATTGCCCCATTGGTCGGAACCGCCCATCTGCAGGATGCAGCCGTGGCGCCGGGCCAGTTCCAGGAAGTCGTAGGCCTGGAGGACCATGTAATTGAACTCAAGGAAGCTGAGCGGCTGCTCGCGTTCCAGGCGGAGCTTCACGGAGTCGAAGCCCAGCATGCGGTTGACCGAAAAATGGCGCCCGTAATCGCGCAGAAAATCGATGTAACCGAGCGCCTCCAGCCATTGGGCGTTGTCCAGCATGACGGCGTCGGTGGGGCCGTCGCCGAAGCTGAGGAAACCTTCAAAAATGCTTTTGATGCCGGCCATGTTGGCGGCGATATCGGCCTCGGACAGGATTTGCCGGCTTTCGTCCTTGCCCGACGGATCGCCCACCTTGGTGGTGCCGCCGCCCATCAGCACGATGGGCTTGTGGCCGGTCTTCTGCAAATGCCGGAGCAGCATGATCGGCACCAGAGAGCCCACATGCAGGCTCGGCGCGGTGCAGTCAAAACCGATATAGGCGGTGACCACGCCGGCGGAGAGCGCCGCGTCCAAGGCTGCGGTGTCGGTGCATTGATGAACGAAGCCGCGTTCGGTCACGGTGTTCAGGAATTCGCTCTTGACCGCTGCCATGCTACGAAGTGTCTTTGCCGCCCGGGCCGGTGGTGACCCGGTGGCTCATGTAGCACGAACCCAAGCGAGGCACAATTGAGCGAAGGCGAAGACCGCGACCGCACGGGCGGCGCGTCGGCCCCCGGCGGGCCTCCGATTTGGGCGCTTGGCTTGATGAGCGGCACCTCCATGGATGGGGTGGACGCGGCCCTGGTGCGCACCGACGGCGTTGACATCGCCGCCCTCGGCCCGGCGCTGACCCAAGCCTATGACCCGGAGGTCAGGGCGCGCCTTGGCGCCGCCGTCGCCGGCGGTTCCGACGAGGCCGAGATCGGCGCGCTGGAACGGTTGATCACCGATCACCATGGCGCCGTGGCGGCCCGGCTCTTGGACCTGTGGCGCGCGCAAGCGGGCAGCGCCGCCGCGCCGGCGATCATCGGCTTTCACGGCCACACGCTTTGGCACCGGCCGCGCCAGGGCAAAACCCGGCAGATCGGCGACGGCCCGCGCCTTGCCCGCCTGACCGGGGTCCCGGTGGTCGACGATTTCCGCAGTGCCGACATGGCGGCGGGCGGCCAGGGCGCGCCCTTGGCTCCGCTATACCATGCGGCGAAGCTGCGCGGTGCCGATGTTCCCTATCCGGTCTGCATCGTCAATCTCGGCGGCGTCGCCAATGTGACCTGGATCGCCGCGCCAGACCTGGAATTGGAACCGGACGCGGCGGGGATCCTGGCCTTCGATACCGGCCCGGCTTCGGCCTTCCTGGACGACTGGACCGCGGCCCATACCGGCCGGCCGTTTGACCGGGACGGTGCGCTGGCGGCGCGGGGCAGGGTGGATTCCGAGGCCCTGGACCGGCTGCTCGCCGATCCCTATTTCGCGGCGCCGCCGCCCAAGTCGCTGGACCGGGCGGGGTTCGACATCTCGGCGGTGGCGCGGCTGGGGGCCGCCGACGGGGCGGCGACCCTGACCGAATTCAGCGCCCGGGCGGTGGCGCGCGCCCGGGATTTCCTGCCGCGAGCGCCGCGGGCCTGGTTCGCCAGCGGCGGCGGGCGCCACAACGGTGTCTTGATGGCCGCCATCGCCGCCGCCCTGGGCGCGCCCATCCGCCCGGTGGAGGATCTCGGTTGGGACGGCGACGTGCTGGAGGCCGAGGCCTTTGCTTTCCTCGCGGTGCGCCGCCTGCGCGGGCTTCCTTCGAGCCTTCCCCCGACCACCGGCGCCGAGCGCCCCGTGGTGGGCGGACGATTGCACCGGCCGGCCCAGGCCTGATCACGCGGCGATGGTGAAAACCGCCCGGGGGCGGCGCGGAAAGGCGGCCTCAGCCGGCCTCGAGGACGGGCTCATCCTTGAGCGCGGCGTCCATGTATTTGCCGACCACGTCGGTCAGGTCCTCCAGGTGGTCCTGGAAAAAATGACCGGCGCCTTTGATTTCCCTGTGCTTGATGGTGATGTTGCGCTGCGAGGACAGCTTCTTGGTGAAGGCATCGACATCGCTGGTGGAGACCAGTTCGTCGGCATCGCCATGGACCACCAGGCCCGATGACGGGCAGGGCGCGAGAAATGAGAAGTCGTAAAGGTTGGCGGGCGGGGCCACCGAAATGAAGCCCTCGATCTCGGGCCGGCGCATGAGCAGCTGCATGCCGATCCAGGCGCCGAAGGAAAATCCGGCGATCCAACAGCGCGGCGCATCGGGGTTATGGCTCTGGATCCAGTCCAACGCCGCCGCCGCGTCGGCCAATTCCCCCTGGCCGTTGTCGAAGACGCCCTGGGAGCGGCCGACACCGCGAAAATTGAACCGTAAGGCGGAGAAATTACGCTTGGTGAAGACGTTGAACAGGTTGTAGACGACCTTGTTGTTCATGGTGCCGCCCCCCTGTGGATGGGGGTGCAAGATCAGCACCACCGGCGCATTTTCCTGTTTGCTGTGCTGATAGCGTCCTTGAATTCGGCCCTCGGGGCCGTTGAATATGACTTCAGGCATTCATTCACCTTGGCACTCGAAATGGCGTTGCTTTGAAAAAGACTCGCAACCGGACGGGAACCCGCGTGTACTATGGTGTTGCGGAAATTTTCTAAAGTAAAGCTTTATGCTGAAAACAATACCTGATAAGAACGGTTGGTTATAGCTTACCTGGTGAGGAAAGGGGCTGGCGATGGGCCTTTTTCGATCTCTTGCAATCCCCACCGCGGGCACGATATATGGGTACCGTCATACGGGTACCGTCGCCAATCGCACAAGAGATGCGCGCGGAACGGCGCAAGATAGCACAAAGTAGGCGGATGTTTTTCAAAAACCTTATCGACGATATCGATTCGATGATGGCCCGCGATCCGGCGGCGCGGTCCAGGATGGACATCGTGTTCTCCTATCCGGGCTTTCACGCCATGATGATTTATCGCATGACCCACCGGTTGTGGCGGTGGCGGCTTCTTTTTCTGGGGCGCTTGGTGTCGCAGGTCGGGCGGTGGCTGACCGGGATCGAAATCCATCCCGGCGCCGAAATCGGGCGGCGCCTGTTCATCGATCACGGCATGGGCGTGGTGGTTGGTGAAACCGCGATCCTGGGTGACGACGTGACTTTGTACCAGGGCGTGACCCTGGGCGGGACCTCTCTTGCCGCCGGCAAGCGCCACCCCACCCTGGAGGACGGCGTGGTGGTCGGCGCCGGCGCCCAGGTGCTCGGTCCCGTGACCATCGGCGCCGGCGCGCGGATCGGCGCCAACGCGGTGGTTCTCAAGGATGTTCCCAGCGACGTGACCATGGTGGGAATCCCGGCGCGCATGGTCCAGCCCCGCGCCCAACCGCCGGAAGCGGCCACGGGCAAGGAATTTTGCGCCTATGGCACGCCCAGCGCCGATCTGCCCGATCCGGTGGCGCGGGCCATCGACGGGCTATGCGATCAGGTGACTTCCATCCAGGCCCAAGTCAAGGACCTGGAACGCCGCCTGGAAGAGGCGGAAAGAGGTGCGGCGGCACCGGAGCAACCGGTGGAGGAGCGCGCCGACGCTCCCCCGCTGCCCAAGAACTGATGCCCAACGGACGTGGAATGGCGGCAATGACCCCACGATTCCTGGCGTTGCGGCGGTGTCTTTGGAGGCCGGCATGAAACTCACCACCAAGGGCCGTTACGCGGTCATGGCGATGGTGGACCTTGCCATCCATAGCCGTGGCAAACCCCTGACACTGTCCGAAATCGCCGATCGGCAATCGATTTCGCTGTCCTATCTCGAGCAACTCTTCGCCAAGCTGCGCCGCGGCGCCCTGGTGGCGTCGGTGCGCGGGCCGGGCGGCGGTTATCTTCTGTCGCGGGCCGCCGAGGCGATCCGAATTTCCGACATCGTGCTGGCGGTGGACGAGCCGATCCGCGCCACCCGCTGCCAGCCCGGGTCCCCCATGAGTTGCCAAGGCGCCAAGGGGCGGTGTACTACCCATGACCTATGGGAGGAACTGTCCAATCATATTCACCTGTTCCTGAGTTCCGTCTCTCTTGCCGACGTGGCGGAACGGCAGGTTCTCGGCATTTCCGGGGTGATCTACCGCAAAGCCGCCATGGCGGCCCAGTAACCTTGGGGCGGCCCCGGAGACACCCCGGGGACGCCGCCGATCCGACGCGCTCATCGTGACCATGTCCCATTATCTCGATTACAACGCCACCGCGCTGGGCCGCCCAGAGGTGGGCGTTGCGGTGGCCGATGCATTGGCGCTGGCCGGAAATCCGTCCTCGGTGCACGCGCCCGGGCGCCGGGCCCGGGCCTGCCTCGAAGACGCCCGCGCCCAGGTCGCGGCCCTGGCCGGCACGTCGCCCGAGAATTTGCTGTTTACCGGTTCCGGCACCGAGGCCAACAACCTGGCGCTGTCGGGGCCCAGACCCGCCCGCATCCTGGCCTCGGCCATCGAGCATCCATCGATCCTGCGCCCCGCGGCGGAACGCCCAGGGGGCTTTGCGCTGATTCCGGTGGACGGCCATGGCGTGGTGGATCTCGGCGCCCTCAAGGCGCTCCTGGCGGAGCCCAGCGACGGCCCGGTGCTGGTGACGGTGATGATGGCCAACAACGAGACCGGGGTCCTGCAGCCCAGCGAAAAGGTGGTGGAGATCGCCAAGCAGGCCGGCGCCCTGGTTCATATCGACGCGGTCCAGGCGGCCGGCCGCGTGGCTCTCGAATTCGATCGGCTGGGCGCCGATCTGATGAGCCTGAGCGCCCACAAGCTGGGCGGCCCCAAGGGCGTCGGGGTCTTGGTCAAGCGCGCCGAGATCACCCTCGCCCCGCTGATCGCCGGCGGCGGCCAGGAACGCAGCCTGCGGGCGGGAACCGAAAACCTTCCCGGGATCGCCGGTTTCGGCCGCGCCGCGCTTTCCGCCCTGGCCGAGCTGACCGGCGGCACCGAGATCGAACGCCAGCGGGACCTGCGTGATCGCCTGGAGGCCGCCATCGCCGCCGCGACCCCGGCGGTGGTGGTGGTCGGCGGGCAGGTTCCCCGGCTGGTCAACACGTCTTGCCTCGCCTTTCCCGGGGTCGCCGCGGAAACCCTGGTGATCGCTTTCGACCTTGAAGGTTTCGCCATCAGCGCCGGCTCGGCCTGCTCCTCGGGCAAGGTGGAGGCATCCCACGTGCTGGCGGCCATGGACCTGGCGCCCGGCCTGGCGTCTTCGGCGATCCGCGTCTCCGTCGGATACGCCACCACCATTCAAGAGATCGACGCCTTCGTCGCCGCCTGTCGCGTGGTGTTGGGCCGCAACGCCGGGGCGGCGGCGCTGGGCGTCGACCGGCTACCGGCCTGAGGGGGCGGTGTCCCACGTCACCATCTCTTCGAGTCACGGGGAACGACAAAGCATGCCGAGGATGACCTTCATCAACGCGGACGGATCGAAAGTGGAAGTGGACGCCCCGGTGGGCGTGTCGGTGCTCGACATCTCCCGTGCCAACGGCATCGATATCGAAGGCACTTGCGAAGGGGCGCTGGCCTGTTCCACCTGTCACGTCATCGTTGCGCCAATGGACTTCGGGCGCCTGGCCGAGGCCAGCGAGGACGAAGCGTACATGCTCGATCTCGCCTTCGGATTGACCGCGACTTCCCGCCTCGGCTGCCAGATCATCATGGCCGAGGAACTCGATGGCCTGACCGTGACCCTGCCGGCGGAAACCGCCAGCATGATGCCACCAACATGATGGAAGAGTGAACGCCCCCATGGCGACGGTGTTTGATAGACCCGGCACGACCCGGGAGGCGGCCCAGCCGCTGGTCCCGGGCAAGGCCCCCACTGAGACCAAGGTGGTGGTGGCGATGTCGGGCGGGGTGGATTCCTCGGTCACGGCGGCGCTGTTGGCGGACCAGGGCTATGAGGTGATCGGGCTCACCCTCCAGCTTTACGATCACGGCGCCGCGGTTGGCCGCAAGAATGCATGCTGCGCCGGGAGCGATATCCACGATGCCCGCGACGTCGCCGCCAAAATCGGCATCGCCCATTACGTGTTGGACTACCAAAACCGGTTCCGCGACGACGTCATGGAGGAATTCGCCGATGCTTATCTGCGCGGCGAGACCCCGATCCCCTGCATCACCTGCAACCAGACCGTCAAGTTCCGCGACCTCTTGGGCCTGGCGCGCGACCTCGGCGCCGATTGCCTGGCCACCGGGCATTACGTCCGGCGCGAGATGGGCGCCCATGGCCCGGAGCTTCACCGCGCCGCCGATGCCCAGCGCGATCAGAGCTATTTTCTCTTCGCCACCACGCGGTCCCAGCTGGAAATGCTCCGTTTCCCCCTGGGCCCCATGGCCGACAAGGACGCCACCCGGGCCCTGGCCGAGCGATTCGGCCTTGGGGTCGCCGCCAAGCCCGACAGCCAGGACATCTGTTTCGTGCCGGGCGGCAATTACGCCGACGTGATCGAGAAGCTTCGCCCCGGCGCCGCCGAGCCCGGCGACATCGTCGACCAGGCCGGCAATGTTCTCGGCCGCCACGACGGCATCATCGGCTTCACCATCGGCCAGCGCCGCGGGCTCGGCATCGGCGGGCGCAAGGATGAGGCCGAAGGGCCGCTCTACGTGCTCGGCATCGACGCCGAGGCGCGCCGGGTCGTGGTCGGCCCGCGGGCCGGCCTGGCGCGGACCGAGATTTCGCTCAAGGGCGTCAATTGGCTGGCGCCGGCGCCGCTGGAAGCCGGTGGCCGGGAGGTCGCGGTCAAGGTGCGCTCGGCGCGCGCGCCGGTCCCCGCGGTGATCACGCCGGGGACCGATGCGGGCACCGTGAGCGTCCGCTTCGATTCGCCCGAGTTCGGCATCGCCCCGGGCCAGGCCTGCGTCTTCTACGACGGGACCAGGGTGCTGGGCGGCGGCTGGATCACCGCCGGCGGCTAGCCGCCGGCCAGGGGCGGGGAACTCAGCCCTGTCGGGGCGGGACCTCCAGGATTTCGGCCATGCGCGCCTGGCGGCGGCGCGCCCAGAGCCACAGCACGAGGCACAGCACGGCGCCGCCCATGACCGGGGCGCGCAGGCCGACGAAAGAGGCGATGAAGCCCATCACCAGGGCGCCGATGGAGGGGAATCCGCGGGCGATCATGGTGTACAGGGAGAGGATGCGGCCCCGCATATTGCTGTCCACCGCGGTCTGCAAAAGGGTCTGCTCGGCGACCCCGATGGTCACCACCGCAAGCCCGGCCAATGCCGTACAAATGCAGGCGAACCAGAAGATATCGGTGGCGGTGAAGCCGATCAGGGCGATGGCGAAGACCAGCACCGCCGCCACCAGCATCCGGGTCAGCCCTTGGATGCTATTGCGCCGCGCCAGGAATATGGAACCGGTGAAGGCGCCGACCCCGAGCATCCCCGTCAACCAGGCCAGGCCTTCGGCGCCGCGCCCGAACACGTCATCGGCGAAGCCCGCGAACAGGTCGTTGAAAGGGCGCGCAAATAGCGTGGTCGCCAACAAGATCATCAGCAACGGGCCGATTCCGGGGTGGGACCGCGCATAGCGGAATCCCTCCATGATCTCGCCCGGGATATGGCGCAGGGCGCGGCGTTCGCGCCGTTCGCCCCGCGGCGCCAGCGAAATCGTGTAGAGCGCCGCGACGAACAGGATATCGGTCAGGGCGGTGAAGGCGAAGGCTTGGCCCACCCCCCATTGCAGGATGATGAAACCGGCCGCCGCCGGACCGCCGATGCGGGCGATATTGAAGCCGAGGGCGTTGATGCCGATGGCCGAGGTCAGCGCTCCGTGGGGAACCAGGGCGTGGATGATCGAAAGGCGGACCGGGTAATTGAAGGCCATGGCGGTGCCGTTGAGCACCACCAGGGCCAGCAGCAGTTCCATGGTCATGGCGCCGTTCAGGACCAGGCCCGCCATGGTCAAGGAGATTGCTCCCGATATCCACATGTAGAGGCGGATCGACGGCAGCCAGTTGAGACGGTCGGTCAGGGCGCCGGCGAGCGGCGCCATGACGATATTGGGAAAGAAATCGGCGAAGGCGATGATGCCGAGCCAGGTCGGCGAATGGGTCAATTGCCAGGTCAGCCACTGAATGGCGATGCGCTGCACCCACATGCCAAACTGCGACGAGAAATTTCCCGCCATGTAATTGCGGTAGTTCGCGATCTTGAGGGTGCGCCAAAAGGCGCTGACGTCGGAGACTTTCGCCATGGGGTGTTCCGGGTCGAGGGGCCGGGTCGAGGGGCCGGGTTGAGGGGGCGGGGCAAGGGTCGGGCGGATAGAACCAGTTTGCCGATCATATCGCCGGGAGGGCGGGGACGGGAAGGGCGATGATCAACCTTTTTCGCGTCATTTTCGGACCGGGCGGGCAACCACGCCGATCAAGGCCGGCATGCCCGGCGGCCCCGTCCCGGGGGCGCGCGGCCGGGATGTCGGCATCCTTGACAGCCGGGGCTTCGCGGCCTATATGCCCTGCCTTCGGCCCATGGCCCCCAAGGCAACGCGGCGGGGTAGCTCAGTTGGTTAGAGCAGCGGAATCATAATCCGGAGGTCCCCGGTTCGAGTCCGGGTCCCGCTACCAATATTTTCAAAGACTTAGGCCCCCAGCGGGCCTTTTTCTTTATGCAACATAGATGCAACATGAACCATTTAATTTCAATGGCTTACAAAGAGGCGCGGAGACTCCTTGCGACATGGATGCGACATAGAGCGGCGGCGAAGCATTTTTTAAGGTATCTGGTGATAGCTGGCGGCACTTGAATATTAATTGACAAGGGACATGGTGTGTCCTTATTGTTCGCGCATGGAATTGACCGTAAGAGAGATCGCCAAGCGGGTCGCCCCCGACATGGACGCCACCGCGATTAATCGGCTGGTGCGTCAGCTAAGGCATTGGACCCTGGCAGGGGCACTCAAACCCATCGGGCCCGTATCTTCGGGCGTCGGGCATCACCGCAAATATTCGGGTGAATCACTCTACATCGCGGCCATTTTAATTGAGCTCTCAAGATACAGGCTCCCGGTGAACGAGATGGCCGGGTTGGCCCTATTATTTTTGATTATGCCGAGGGGCGCGAACAGACCGCGGTGGGCCACCATGTGGCAACAGGCGAAGGCGGGCGAAGCGGTTATCCATGCGGCCATCGCCTTGGGCGATTTGCATAAAAAAGGAGGGAGCGCCGACGTGGTTCTTTATGTGCCTGAAGGAAACCCCATCACATTGGATAAAGAGAACAGCGCCATCATCCTGAACCTGACGAGGTTATTTTCCGGGCTGGGAGCCTGATATTTTTTTGACCACATAGGGACACAGTATGTCCCTTAATCCGAAAGGAGAGAACGAAATGTCGTTTGACCATGACTCCGGGTGCGGCGGAGGCCCTTCTATCAAGGAAGACAAAATCAAGGGCGTGAAAGAGATCGCCGAGTTCATCGACGAACCAGAGCGCCGTACCGGCTATATGCTCGAGCAAAAGCAAATTCCCGGCTGGAAGATCGGTCGCATCTGGTATTCGAGCCGCACCGCTCTACGGGAATGCTTCACGGCGGGGGCAGCATGACCCTCGGCCACCACTCAAAAGGAAACAGCCGATGACCGACCTGCACGGCGATATCGCCCTGCCGCAGATGGACGCGCTGACGCCGGTGGCGCCGACGGCGCCATGACCC
>SMXQ01000039.1 GCA_004356985.1 Alphaproteobacteria bacterium
AACACCCTAAAAATGCTCAAGGCCTTGAACATGGACGCGTCGATCCTCAGTGGCCTTGACAAGGAACTCGCGGTGCCCCAGGCCTGGGTGGACGGCGCCAAGAAGGAAGGCGCGGTCAAAGTCTGGACCACCTATCGCCGCAAGCCCTGGAACAAGATGGGGAGAATTTTCTCCGAGCGCTATCCCTACATCAAATTGCAGCACGACCGTGTCTCCCATACCTCGCGGCGCGTCATCAAGCCGCTCGTCGCCTTCAAGACGGGCCGGGTGCTGACCGACGTGATCACCGGCCTTTCCGGTTCGGTCCATATGTTCGAGGCCGCCGGCGCCTTCGTCGATCTCAGGGACCTGCCGTCCTACAACAACGTGCCGAAATCCCTGCATCATCCCAAGGGCCTGTCGGCGGTGGGGCGGATTCGCTATTACTGCATGTCGTACAACACCCAGAAGGTGAAGAAGTCCGACCTGCCGAAGACCTGGGACGACATGGTCAACGGCACGCGGTGGGCCAACAAGAAGCTCGGCCTGGTGAATCGGCCCAACAACTGGCTGCTGCCGATCTGGAAGCATAAGGGCTCGGCCTGGGGCAGGGATTTCACCGACAAGCTGTTCGCGCTTCGCCCGCAGCTCCGCAAGGAAGGCCAGGGCGCGGTGCTGGCCCTGGTGATCGCCGGTGAAATGGATGCCGCGATACCCTCGGCCATGAACCGCGTCGCCGAATACATCAAGAAGAACGCCAAGACGCCGATCGGCCATCACTGCCCGACGCCGGTGCCCTTCACCATCTCCGAAACCGGGGTCATGGCCAAGAGCGCGAACCCGAACGCGGCCAAGATCTATGTGAACTGGTACCTGTCCAAGGAAGGGCAGTTGGCGCAGTTCTGGGCTAATGATTCGACGCCGTCCCACAAGGAATTACGCGACAAGCGGTTCGTCTATTGGCCCGATGCCATCAAGGGTAAGGAATTGGCCCAGTTCAGTTACAAGAATCCCGAGGTCAACGCCGAGGTGCTCAAGTATTGGGATAGCAAGTGGATCGCCGTTGCCGGCAAGCCCAAGGGCCCGCAGGCCTTCAAGGGCACGGTGCTCAGCTCCAAGCGCGGTGGCCGCAGGATTACGCTCAGGGTCAAGGGCAAGGAGGTGCTCTTCCGGATCAGCGGGTCGCGCTCGGAGGTCATGATCAACGGCAAGAGCGCCGAGCGCGGCAACGTCAAGGCCGGCATGAAGTGCTCGGGGACCTATGTGCCCAAGGGCAAGGCCGTCGAAGCCCGCAAGTTCAACTGCAAGTAACGCGGCTCGGAAGGTTGCTGAAAAGGAAGCGGGTCCCTCATGGGGCCCGTTTTCCTTGGGCGGTGGGACGGCGTTTGGCGAGGCCGGGGCCATGCCTTGACCGCCATACCCCGATCGGTCACTGTTGACTTCAATGGGCATCGGCGGCGGGTCCGCCGGCAAAATGCCGAATTCTGAATGTGGGGTGGAGATACTAGAATGGCGGTAGAAACCTACCCTCTCGTGCGTCGGCGGTTTTCATTTATCCGCGCCTTGGGGCGGGTGAATTACTGGCATTGGACGCTGCTGATCGTGGTTTCCACCCTGGTGGTGACGCCCCTGGCACTGCTGACCCTGGGCAGTTTCTCCACCTCCGCGCTGCCCACCGATATCTCGATCTCAAATCTCAGCTTCGAGAATTACATCGACGTCTGGACCGACCCCGCCACCTATGCGCTGTTCTACAACACCGGCGTCTACGTGACCGGCGCCACCGCCTTCGGCATCACCATGGCGGCGGTCTTGGCGTGGCTGGTGGAGCGCACCAATATCCCGGGCAAGATCTGGATCTATGCCGGCGTGCCGTTGACGCTGGTTTTGCCCGGGCTCCTCCAAGCCATGGCGTGGGTATTGTTGCTGAGCCCGCGCATCGGCTTTATCAACACATTCCTCATCGATACCCTGGGCTTGGGGATCGAGCCCATCAACATCTATTCCCTCGGCGGCATGATCTTCGTCGAGGGGTTTCGGTTGGTGCCGACGGCCTTTTTGATGATGGTGCCGCTGTTGCGCTCCATGGACCCGTCGCTCGAGGAAGCCGCCGCCATGTCCGGCGCGTCGCCCGGCACCACCCTTAGGAAGATCACCCTCCAGCTGATGCTGCCGGGCCTGTTGGCGGTCTTGATCTATCAGTTCATCACCGCCTTCGAGGTGTTCGAGGTGCCCGGCATCCTCGGCATGCCGGCCGATATCTTCGTCTTCTCGACCAAGATTTACGCGCTTCACCGCTCGGTGACGGTGGAACCCTCCTATGGCGAGGCCAATGCGCTGTCGATGATCTACCTGCTGGTGGCCGTGGTGGCGACCTATCTCTATTCCCGGGTCATCGCCAAGTCGGAAAAGTTCACCATCATCACCGGCAAGGGGTACCGGCCGCGGCTCATGGAACTGGGGCGCTGGAAGTGGCCGGCCTTTTCGCTGGTGGTGTTGTTCCTGGTGGTCACCATCTTTCTGCCGTTCCTGGTGTTCCTCTACGTGTCCTTCCTGCCTTACCTGATGACGCCGTCCTTGGAGGCCTTCCAGGCCATGACGTTCGAGTTCTATATCGAGGTCTTCAACGACGAGTTGATCGGCATTTCGCTGTGGAACACCTTCGTGATGACCGTGGTCACCTCCACCGCGGTGGTGGTGGTCTCCTTCCTCATATCCCTGGTGGTGGTGCGCTCGAAATTCTGGGGACGTAGGATGCTCGATCAGATGGCCTTCATGCCCCACGCGATCCCCGGCATCGTCATGGGCGTCGCCTTCCTGTGGGTATTCATCAACATGGACAATATGGGGATTCCCATCTATGGCGGCATCTGGTCGATCACCATCGCCTTCACGGTGGGCTATATCGCCTATGGCACCCGGGCCATGAATGCCGCCATCCTGCAAATCCACAAGGACCTGGAAGAAGCCGCCTATGTTTCTGGTGCCGTTCAGTGGCGCACCATGTGGCGCATCTTCTACCCGCTGATGATCCCCACCTTCGTCGGCGTCTGGATTTGGGTGATGTTGCACGCCGTGCGGGCCGCCAGCATGCCCCTGATCCTGAGCGAGGGGCCGGAGAATCAGGTGCTCGCGGTGTTGGTCTGGAACATGTGGGACGAAGGGGCGGGGGGCATCCAGATGGTCGGCGTCATCGGCGTCATCATGATCGTGCTGCTGATGGGGGTGACCGTGTGCTTCCGTGCCTTCAGCTTCGGTTCCAGCCGCCATATCCAGAAGGCCTGACCCACCGGATCACCGCAAAATGCCCTCGGCATGGCGGGGAGGGCCGGCTTGCGCTCCATGCGCCGATCACGCAGAATTCATCCCCCATGAAGAAGGCCGAATGGGCTTTCCATGAACCGAGAGGAGGGCCCGAAGATGGCAGCCGACACCAGCGACCTGGGATTCATCGCCCACAACACCCGGCATCTTTGCCGCCTCGACCTGCCCGGCGGCGGCCAGGTCACGGCGCACGGCGACACCCTTTATATCGCCCATATGGAACCCCCCTTCGGCACTTCCATCCTCGATATTTCGGACCCCCGCGATCCCAAGGTCATCGGCAAGGTGGAACTGGAGAACGACCATTCCCACAGCCACAAGGTGCGGGTCGCGGGCGACATCATGATTACCAATGCCGAGTTCTGGTATCGCGGCAGCCTAGCCCAGGGCCGCAAGGTCCGGAGCACCCAATTGGCGCTGGAAAAGACCCTGGGACGGCCGCCCACGGACCAGGAAATCGCCGCCGAGCTCGGCACCACCGTCGCCGATGTGCTGGAGATGGTGCGCCTGGAGAACGCCACCGGTTACGACGAGGGCGGGTTCCATATCTGGGACGTTTCCGACAAGGCCAATCCCAAACACATCCACTTCGAGCAGACCTTCGGCAAGGGCTGCCACCGCTTCGACATGGATGAGAATTACGCCTACATGTCGACCGAGGTGGAGGGCTTCGTCGGCAATATCTTAGTGATCTACGATATCGGCGACCCCGCTAAGCCCCAGGAGGTCTCGCGCTGGTGGCTGCCGGGCCAGAACGTCGCCGCCGGGGAGACCCCGACCTGGGATGGCGCCTCTATCCGCCTTCACCATGCGCTGCGGTTCGGCGATACCATGTGGGCCGGTTGCTGGGGCGGCGGCGTCGCGGCGATCGATGTCTCGGATATCAAGAATCCCAAGACCATCGGCACCTACGACTACCACCCGCCGTTCCGGGAGGTGAGCCACACCTTCATGCCGGTCCCCTTCGAGGTCGGCGGCCGCCGGGTGGCCCTCGCCATCGACGAGGAGGGCCGCCACCCGGCGACCGGCCAGATGCATGCCTTCATGTGGGTGATCGACGTCGGCGACATCGCCAACATGGCGCCCATCGCCACCTATTCCATGGACGAGGGCGACAGCCCCCATGCGCGCCCCGCGGTCGCCGCCGGGCTCCGCTTCGGCGCCCATCAGTTCCGCGAAAAGATGACCGATACCTTAGTCTACGCCACCTGGTTCGCGGGCGGGCTCAGGATCATCGATGTCAAGGACCCGCTTCTCCCCGAAGAGGTCGGGTTCTTCATTCCCGCGCCCAGCCCGGCGGCGACCATGGTGGAAGGATTCCGCTCGGTGCAAAGCAACGACGTCGATGTCGATGACCGGGGCGTGATTTATATCCTCGACCGCTTGAACGGCCTCGACGTGGTCGAATACGTTCCCCACACCTAGGACCAAGACGGCCCAAGACGGCCCAAGACGGCCCAAGACGGCCATTGAAGTGGCGGCGGGAAACCGTCACACTAAAATTATGTTGCCAAGGCGGGCATCATGCACCCGCCGAGAACAATTCATAGGGTAGAGGATTGGGAGACCATGATTAATATCAAAAATTTACACGTCCACTACGAAAGCACGGAAGGTCGTGTCCACGCGGTCAGAGGCATCGACATCAATGTCGAACGCGGGCAGTTTTACACCCTGCTGGGCCCGTCGGGCTGCGGCAAGACCACCACCCTCCGATCCGTCGCCGGGCTGGAACGCCCCAGCGCGGGAACCATTTCCATCAACGACGAGGTCGTGTTCTCGACCGATGACCACACCATGGTGCCGCCCTACCGGCGGGAAATCGGCATGGTTTTCCAAAGCTACGCCATATGGCCCCACATGGACGTCTTCAACAATGTCGCCTTTCCCCTGCAGGAGATGAAGGGGCGATTTTCCAAGGCCGAAATCCGCGACAAGGTTTTGCAGGTGCTGCACCTGGTGCAGCTCGACGGCTACGAGGATCGGCCCGCGCCGTTCCTGTCCGGCGGACAGCAGCAGCGCCTGGCCCTGGCCCGGGCGCTGGTCCGTGAGCCGGCGGTGCTGTTGCTGGACGAGCCGCTTTCGAACCTCGATGCCAAGCTTCGCGAGGAAACCCGGGCGGAAATCCGCGATCTGGTGAAGCGCCTGGGCATCACGACGATCTATGTCACCCATGACCAGTTGGAAGCCTTGACCATGTCCGACGTCATCGCCGTCATGGACGAGGGCAAGATCGTCCAGGAAGGTTCACCGGTGGATATCTACCGCAAGCCGGCGGTCAGATTCGTGGCCGACTTCATCGGCCTCACCAATTTCATCGAAGGCCGGGTTCGGGCGGTGGGATCCAACGGCGACGGCATGGGCGAAGTGGAAACGCCCTCGGGCATGATCAAGTGCGAATTGCCTCAAGGGGTGACCACCGGTGCCGAGGTGGTGATCGTGGTCCGGCCCGAGGACGTGAACCTGGTCCCCAATGGCGGCGAGAACGTTCTCCAAGGCGAAGTGGGCGCGGCCATGTTCATGGGGGATACCAAGGAAGTTCAGATTAAACTGAAGGAATCCTTGATTCGCTTACGGTTGCATCCGACCACGGAAATCGACGAAGGGCAGGTGGTCTATCTCGAACTGCCCCCGGGGTGTTGCCGGGCCTTGATCGGCTGATCCCGCGTGATCGGCCGCGGCGGCGAGGATGCCGCCCGGCGCGCCGGCCGGTCACAGCGCATAGAGCCGCGCCGGGTTTGTCTCGAGAATTTTCTTGGTGGTTGCCGCCGGCAGGCTGCCGTCTTCCTGCATGCGTTTCAACGCCACCACCTCGGTCGCCGTGTCCTTATGGCCGTAATCGGTGCCGATGATCAGGTGGTCGTCGCCGATTTCACCGAGCAGCCAAGGCAGATCGTCGGTCTTCTGGGTGGTGATGTAGAAGTTGTTTTCCCCCAGGGGGTCGGCGAACATGGGCCGGCCCTTGCGGGTGAGGCGAATCTTTACCTCACCGAGAACGTAGGGCACCCATTGGGCGCTGGTTTCGATAAAGGCCCAGCGGAGTTGGGGAAAGCGCGCCGGTACTTCGTGTTCCAAAAGCGCGTTGAACGACGTCATCACCGGGAACTTGAAGGTCATCAGGGGGTCGCCGTTCATGGCATCGTGGACGGCGACGCTGTTGTTTCCGGCGTGCAGGCAGATGGCGAGGTCGAGTTCCTGGGCGATGTCGTAAAGCGCGAAGAAATAACGGTCCGCCAGATTGCGTTCGCATTCCAAGCCCCGCAGGAAGATGCCGCAGGCGCCGTTTTCCTTGCAGAACGCAAGCTCGTCGCGGACCTTGTCGGGATTGGCCAGAGACAGCAGCGGCGGCATCAGCGCCCATGGCAAGCGCCCGCCCGAGTTGTTCCAGATATCGGCGAGCCAGCGGTTGTAGCTGCGGTTGAGGGCAAATTCGACATCCGGCGCCTGGGTGATCGGCCGCAGGAAGAAGGTCGGGAACAGGACCTGGATGTCGATGCCGATCTCGTCCATATGGTCGAGCCTGGCTTGGATATTGCTCAGGTCCCGGGCATCGGCGGGGACGTCCTGGCCGACGTTGGTCTTGCTGATCAGCCGTTCGCCCACCACCCAGTATTCATTGCGCTGGTTGGGCCGCCGGGGGGCGCCGTCATCGGGCGCGCGCACGAAGATCTGCGGCCGGAAATCCTGCTCGTCCTCTTCCAGGTAGGACCAGGTGTGCGGCGTCTCTATGACATGGGCGTCGGCGTCTATGATGGGCATCGGCTTGCGTCCCCCGGTGTTCGGTTCAGTTCAGGCCGTAGAGGGTGGATGGATTGGTGTCGAGGATCTTGTGGACCGAGTCGGGGCCGAGATTGCCTTCGTCGCCCAAACGCCGCATGGCGTGGATGTCGGTGGCGGTGTCCCGGTGCCCGTAATCGGTGCCGATCAACAGGTGGTCGTCGCCGACCTCATCGACCAGGCCTGGAATGTCGTCGGTCATCTGGGTGGTGATGTAGAAATTGTTTTCGCCGAGGATATCGCCTGGCACCGGCCGGCCGCGGCGGTTGAGCCGGATACGCGCCTCGCCCAGCATGTAGGGCAGCCATTGGGCGCTGGCTTCGATGAAGGCCCAGCGCAAGCCCGGATAGCGGGCCGGGATTTCCTCCTGGGCGAGCATGGAAAACGCCCCCAGCACCGGGAACTTGGCGCGGAACATGGCGACGTCGCCGATATAGGCGTCGTGAACCGAGAAACTGTTGATGCCGGCATGGAAGGTGATGGCGAGGTCGAGCTCCTGCACCATTTCGTAGAACGGAAAGAAATAGCGGTGGGACGGCAGGCGTTCGCATTCCATGCCCCGCATGAAGATGCCGCAGGCGCCGTTTTCCTTGCAGAATTCGAGTTCCGCGCGGACCTTGCCGGCATCCACCAGGGACAGCAGCGGCGGCACGCAGACCCAACGCAGCCGGCTTTTTTCCTGCTTCCAGATGTCGGCCATCCAGCGGTTGTAGGACCGCGTCAGGGCGAATTCGACGTCGTGCTCGCGGGTCAGCGGGCGGAGGAACAGGGTGGGAAAGATCACCGCGACGTCGACGCCGATCTCGTCCATGTGATCGAGCCTGGCCCGGATGTTGGTCAATTCCCGGGCATCGGCGGGGACGTCCTGGCCGACGTTGCTGCCCTTGGATAACAGGCGTTCGTCGATGACCCAGTATTCCTTGCGCTGGTTGGGCCTCCGGGGCGCGCCGTCATCGGCCGAGCGCTCGAAAATCTGCGGCCGGAAATCCTGCTCGAAGTCCCGCATGTAGGACCAGGTCTCGGGCGTCTCGATCACATGGGCGTCGGCATCGACCGTGGGCATGGGCTGTCTCTTTCCTCCTCGGGCCGCTAGGGCGCGAAGCCGTAAAGGGCGCAGGCATTGGGCCCGAGAATATTATCGATGATTTCCGGCGCGATATTCGATTTTTCCTTCATCAGGCGCATGGCCTCGATCTCGGTCGCGGTATCGTGATGGCCGTAATCGGTCCCCACCACCAGCCGGTCGGCCCCGGCGATGCCGGCGATATAGCCGATATCCTCGTTGACCTGGCAGGCGACATAGAAATTGTTGTCGCCCATGGAATCCTCGGAAAAGCGCCGGCCGCGCCGCTTGAAGCGGCGGCCCAGCTCGCCCAGCACGTAGGGCAGCCAGGCCGAACCGGTTTCCAGGAAGGCCCAGCGCAGCTTGGGATAGCGCGCCGGAACCTCCTGCAGCATGAGGGAATGGAAGGCGCCGATGACGGGAAACTTGAACTTGGACAAGCCGTCGGCATTGATGAAGAAATCGTGCACGGCAAGGCTGTCGTTCCCGGCATGGAAACAAATCGGAAGATCCAAGGCCTGGGCTATTTCATAAAGCGGGTGGAAATAGGGGTCGGTCAATTGCCGGTCGCAGGCAAGGCCGCACATGAAGATGCCGCAGGCGCCGTTTTCCTTGCAGAATTCGAGTTCCGCGCGGACCACGCCGGGATCGCCTATCGACTGGAGCGGCGCCAAGGCCACCCACCTGAGGCGCCCTTGGGCCTCCTTCCAAATGTCGGCCAGCCAGCGGTTGTAACTGCGGATCAGGGCCAGTTCGGTCTCCGGCCTGCGGGTGATGGGGCGCAGGAACAGGCTGGGGTACAGCACCTGAACATCGATGGTGAGCTGGTCCATGTGGCGCAGCCGCTTGTCGATGTCGCTCAGTTCGCGGGCGCCGCGATCGGTGTCGAGGCCGATATTGCGCTCCCGCTCGATCAGCTTGCCGTCGATGCCCCAGAACTCTGTCTGCTTCCTTGGCCGGCCTTCCATGGGCGCGCCGGCGGCGGTGGAGACCGTGACCGGGCGATGCACCAGGTCCGGCCCCTCCATATAGCTCCACGTGGCCGGCGTTTCGATCACATGGGCATCGGCATCGATGGTCGGCATTGGCCCTCCGATGGCGCGGGCCGCCCTCGCGCCCCGCCATGGCCGGTGAAATGATTATTTCGATAAATGATAACACATTGCGGTTACCGCAAGAAACCACGCGCCGGGCCAGCCGGCCGGGCGCCGAGGCGGTATTGCTTGGCATCCATGATCCCCTTGTCCATATTGTCTGGCCTCAGCGCGTTGTTGCACCGCCGTGGGGCATCGACTAAATAGTTCGCAAATCAGGCCCGGGAACCCGGGCGGGGAGAGGCAAAAATGGAACCGATATCTCTGTCCGGGAAAGTCGCCATCATCGCCGGCGCGAGCCGGGGCATGGGCCGTGAAATCGCCATCGCTTATGCCGCGGCGGGAGCCAAGGGCGTCACCGTCACCAGCGCGCCCGCCAACGATGAGGCGCGTGATGCCATCGAGGCCGAACTGGCCGAAACCGTGGCCGCCATCGACGCGGCGGGGGGCGCGGGCACCGGGCTCGGCCTGGTCGCCGAGGCGACCGACTGGGCCGATTGCCAGATGGTGGTGGCGCGCACGCTGGAGGCCTTCGGCGCCCTGCACGTGCTTTTCCACAATGCCGGCAAAAGCCAACGCTATCACGGCGACCGCGACATCCCGTTCTGGGAGACCGAGCCCGAGGGCTGGCGCGACGTGATCACCACCAATGTGGTCGGCCCCTACATGATGGCCAAGGCGGCGATCCCGAAGATGCTGGAGGGCGGCTGGGGGCGGATCATGGTGACCAACAAGAACGCCGATTCCCAGCATGAGAAATTCGCCGGCGCCTATGGGCCGTCCAAGGCCGCCGTCGAGGCCCAGGTCCTGAGTTGGGCCGAAGAGACAGCGGGAACCGGCGTGACGGTCAATTGCCTGGGTCCCGGGGGTGCGGTGAACACCCGTTTCGGGCGTGGCGAGATCCGCGACCGCGGGCTTGATGCCGATGTCATGAACAAGATGGCGCTGTGGTTGGCGTCCGAGGAGTCCGGCGATTACAACGGTTGCCGGTTTACCGGCAAGTACTGGGACGACTCGCTTCCCAATGCCGAGGCCGCCGAGAAATGCCGCGACGCGCCGCTGTTTCCGGTGCCCTGCTCCAAGCCCACCAAGCTCGACCGGGCGTGGCGGGATTCCGAACGCGCCGTCGCCGGAACCCAGACCGAAGGCTGACGGATAGAATCAGCGGGAGAATTTTGAAATGAGGTGTCATGGTTGATTTCGACATCGTCTGGCAGGGTATGACAGGCATTCTTCAATTCAAGCCGCTGATGATCATGCTCATCGCGGTGGTGGCCAGCAGCGTTTTCGCGGCGCTGCCGGGGGTGGGTTCATCGACGCTGTTGGCGATGTCGATTCCCTTTGCCATGACGCTGCCGCCCTATGAGTGCATAGCGCTTATGCTGGGCATCACCATCATCTCCAACACCGCCAATACCTTTCCTTCGGTGTTGATCGCGGTTCCCGGCGGGGCAGGGTCCCAGGCGACCATCATCGACGGCTATCCCATGGCGCGAAAGGGCGAAGCCAACCGGGCCTTCGGCGCGGCCTTCACGGCTTCGGTCATGGGCGGATTGTTCGGTGCCGTGGTGTTCCTGTTTTCCATTCCCATCGTCACCCCCCTGGTGCTTCTGTTCGGATCGCCCGAGCTTCTGATGCTGGTCCTGTGGGGGTTGAGCGCGGTCGGCATCCTATCGGGCAATACCCCCATCAAGGGGTTGATGGCGGCGGCGTTGGGGCTCGGTGTCGCCCTCATCGGCACCGAAGTCCGCACCGGCATCGACCGCTTCACCTTCGAAGGGTATTACCTGACCGACGGTGTTCATATCGCCTTGGTGGGGCTCGGCATGTTCGCCATCCCCGAACTCATCGACCTCTCCATCCGGCGCTCTTCCATTTCCGAGACCGGCAAGCTGGGCTCCGGCCTGTGGCAGGGATGCAAGGACGCCTTCAAGAACTGGTGGCTGGTGATCCGCTGTTCGGTGGTGGGCGTCTGGGTGGGAATCCTGCCGGGCCTCGGCTCCTCGGTCGCCGACTGGTTCGCCTACGCCCATGCCGCCCAGACCGAGAAGGATACCGAAAACTTCGGCAAGGGCGACGTGCGCGGGGTGATCGCGCCGGAAGCCTCCAACAACGCCAAGGAAGGCGGCGCGCTGATTCCGACCATGTTCTTCGGCATTCCGGGCTCTACCTCCATGGCCCTGGTGTTGGTGGCATTCATCGCCGTTGGAATCGTGCCTGGCGAGGCCATGGTCACCACCACCCAGTATTACATCTTCGCCATGATCACCCTGATGGTGGTCGCCAATATATTTGCCGCCGGGCTGTCCATGGGCCTGGCCGGGACCTTCGCCAAGGTCTCGGTGATGCCGTTCTACGTCATCGTGCCGATGACCCTGATCTTCACCATCGCCGCCGCTTACGGGATATCGTTCTCTTACGAAGACTTGGCGACCCTGGTGGTGTTCGCCTTGATCGGCGTCTTCATGCGGCGCTATGGCTGGCCCCGGGCGCCGGTGCTGGTGGCGGTGGTCCTCGGCCCCCAGATCCAAACCTACCTGTGGCTTTCCATCGACCGATACTCGTACGAATTTTTGTTGTTCCCGGGCGTGCTGGTGATAGAGGCGATCATCATAGCCACCGTGTTCTTCCCCATGTGGCGCGACCGCAAAAAGAAAAAGGTCCAAATGGACTATTACCTGGAAGAGGACCAGCCCAGGATGCAGTCCAAAGGCGGCGTGGTCTTCACCTGCCTGTTTCTGGCGGTGATGATCTGGGGTGTGTTCGAGGCCATGCAATGGCCCATGCGGGCGGCGATGGATGTCTATTTCGTCGCCGCCTTGGGTGTTATGCTTGGCGGGCTTCAGCTTGTGGTCGATTTTGTGCGCTACCGCCGCAATCCCGAAGGCATGGAAAAGCCCATCGAAGGCAGCAATATCCACATGCGCTATTTCGAGACGGCGGGCTGGATCGCGGCGACCCTGGCGGGTATCGTCTTGATCGGCTTCCACATCACGTTCTTCTTGGTGCCGCTGGCCTACGCCCGCGTCTATGGCGGGAGTTGGCGCTTGGCCCTGACACTGGGGGTCTTGTCGGAAGCCATCCTCGTCGGCTTGTTCGACACCCTCATCCGCATCATTTGGCAGAAACCGATCCTGACACCGTTCCTTTATCCGCTGGAATTGTCGTTCCTGTAGGGGGTCGATGATGGCGATTCCCGCGGCGCGCGTCATCGGGGAAAGATAGGAATGACGTGTGTGGCCGGTATGTTATGATGAGCAAAATAACGCGAACGCCGGTTTTGAAAGCGTCGCGGTCATCGAATCGGCCATGGGCCGCGGTGCCGTGGAAGTCGTTTGCGGCGTCAATCGTCCATGAAGACATGGGAGACAAATAATGACTCGTTTCAGCTTGAGAACACTGGTGTTCGGCGTCGTCGCCGCCCTGGGATGGGCCGGCGCCATGGCAGGCGCCAAGGCCGCGCCCGATTACAAGGACAAGAAGATCAACGTCATCATCGGCTCGTCGCCGGGCGGTGGGACCGACGGCACCACGCGCCTGGTCGGCCGCTTTCTGGCGAAATACCTGCCGGGCCAGCCGCAGATGATCTTTCGCAACATGCCCGCGGGGCATGGCGTAAAGGCCAGCAACTATTTTTACAACCAAGCCAAGCCTGACGGGCTGACCTGGTTCGGCGGGGCCAGTTCCTACGTCGATCCCAACAATCTGCGCAAGAAGGTGGTCAAATACAATCCCACCCATTACGAATACATCGGCGCCATCATCCGCGGCGGGTCGGTGATGATCATAAGCAAGGCGGTGCTTAAGAATCTCACCGACAAGTCCATGAAGCCGGTCATCGTCGGCACCCTCGACGGCAGCCGCAGCTGGGCCCAGGCGCTTGCCTGGGGGTCGGAGTATCTCGGCTGGAACCTCAGATTCATCGTCGGCTACCCGGGTTCGGCGGCGCTGACCCTTGCCCTCCGGCGCGGCGAGATCGACATGTTTGGCACCTCCGGGATCCAGATCCTCAGGTCGCTGATCAAGACCGGCAAGTTCCAGGGTTTGGCCCAACTGGGCGAGGCCGAAGCGGGTGGCGTGGTGCGCCGTAAGTCCTTCCCCGACGTGCCGACCTTGCCCGCGATGATGAAAGGCAAGACCACGGGCATCGCCAAGGAGGCGTTCGATTTCTGGAGCAGCACCAACCAGATCGACAAATGGTATGCGCTGCCGCCCAAGACACCCAAGGATATCGTCGCCGTCTACCGCGCCGCCTTCACCAAGGCCACCAAGGACCCGGAATTCATCAAGTTCGGCAGGCATCAGTTCAGCGTCGATTTCCGGACCGTTACCGCCGAGACCATCGCCAAGTTGATCGGCGCCACCGCCTACCCGAAACTCGAGCTGATGGAAACGATCCGCCAAATCCGTATCAAGAACGGGCTGCCCGCGGCGCGGCTGTCGGAGGCCGAATTGGCGAAATTGGCCAAGAAGCTGGGGGGGCCTGGGCTGAAGGTCAAGACCAAGCTGCTGGCGGTCAAGCGCGGCGGGCGCTGGCTCCATTTCAAGAACAAGGGGGCGGCGCACAAGGCCAAGGTGTCGGGTTCGCGCACCAAGGTCACCATCGACGGCAAGAAGGCCAAGCGCAAGAAGCTGAAGGCCGGGATGATGTGTGAGATCGTCTATGGCGCCAATGGCGGCGAAGTGAAGACGGTCAGCTGTTCCACCAGCCAGACCTAGCCATCGTTCATATCACGGAAACCCCGAGGAAGGCCCATTGGACCACGTACAGTATCCCTACCGGTCATCGAGCCATTTGGTCTTGATGCACGTCATCAACGAATGCGGCGCCTGGGAACGCCACGGCCTTGTGGTCGACTACGACAAGGGCATCAATCGCGACGACGCCCATAAACTGGTGCCGACGGGGGAGGTGGAGTTCGTTTCGGGCAACCACGTGTCCACCTACGCCGCCCGCGCGCGGGGAGACACCTGGGCCTATCTCGGCCAGACCATCTCCAAGAACAACCTTTCGTTGGTCACCCGGCCCGATATCGGCATCGAGAAACTGGAGGACGTCCGCAAACGCAAATTCGGCTCCCGCGGGCGTCATCCGGGCCTCAATACCTGGCTGTACCTGAAGCAGAACGGGCTTGACCCGGATACCGACCAGGTCGAGATCATCCGCGAGGAACGGGTCGAACTGCCCGACGGCACCTTCAAGCTGAACCGCAAGAGCCTCATGGAAATGCTCAAGGACGGCGATATCGATGCCTGTTTCATGACCCTTCCCAACAAGGAATTCGCCCAGCGCGAGGGCCTTAAGGTGATCGACCTGGTGCCTCAGGACATGGTCTTTTTCATGACCGTGTCGTCTTCCATGAAAATGGTGGAGGAACGCCCGGACATCGTCGAGCGGATGCTCAAGGGCGTCCTCGAGGGCATCGCCTTCTTCAAGACCGAGAGGGAAAAGACCATCCAGATCATCATGGACAAGCACAAGAAGGAAGGCGATCTCGACCGCCAAACGGCGGAACTGCTGTACGACGATTTCGCGCCGATCCTGGAGCCCAGGCTTTATCCCGGGCTCAACGCCATTTCCAATGTCTATCAGGAAGCGCTCAAGCAGGACGAGAAGGCCGGCGATGCCGCGCGCATCCACCCGCTGGCCCTGTGGGACTTCCACTTCCTGCGCGAGATCGACGATTCCGGGTTCATCGACGACCTCTACAAGGACCACCCCGAACATCTCGAGGGTCACGGGGGATGATGATCGGCCGTTGACCGGCCCAAGGGACGATCCCCAGGGGAAAGGGCGGCCATGGGGCCGCCCTTCTTCGTTGCTCGGTGCCGGCCGGGGCCGGAAGTGCCCTAACCCGCCGCTTGGGCGACGGCGCGCTTGGCCATCACGGTGACCAGGTGGGCGCGGTAATCGGCGCCGCAATGGATATCGGCCAACAGGTCGTCCTCGGCGATGGCGATATCGGCGACGGCGTCGGCGGAGAACTTCGCCGCCAGCGCCTTTTCCATATCGGTCATCCGGAAAACGCAATCCCTGGCGCCGGTGATGGCGACCCGGACGTCGCCGCCGAACTTGGCGACGAAGGCACCGACCATGGCGAAGCCCGACGCCGGCTGGGGGAACTTCATATAGGCCGCGGCGTCGGGAATCTTGAAATGGATGGCGGTGATGATTTCGCCGTCTTCCAGGGCGGTCTCGAACAGGCCGGTGAAGAAATCATCGGCGGCGATCTTGCGCGTATTGGTTTCCACGGTCGCGTCCAGGCCGAGAACCGCCGCCGGATAATCCGCCGCGGGATCGGAATTCGCCACCGATCCGCCGATGGTGCCGCGGTGGCGCACGCTGGGATCGCCGATGCCGCCGGCCAGGGCCGCCAGGGCGGGAATGGCCTTGCCCACGTCGGGTGAGGTATGGACGTCGTGATGACGGGTCATGGCGCCGATGGTGACGGTGTCGGAGCCGATGGTAATGCCTTTCAAGCCGTCGATATCGGCCAGGTCCACCAGGTCGCTGGGGGACGCCAGGCGCAGCTTCATGGACGGGATCATGGTCATGCCGCCGGCCAGCACCATGCCGTCTTCGGCCTCTTTGGCGGTGCGCGAGGCTTCCTCCAGGGTCTTGGGCCTGTGGTAGTTGAATTCATACATTCTCTGCTCTCCCTTGCCCCACTTGGCCCTTGGCGTTCATGGCCTTGATGCCGCTTTCGATGGCTTCGACGATATGTTGATAGCCGGTGCAGCGGCAGATATTGCCTTCCAATTCCTGGCGGATGGTCTTTTCATCGGCGTCGGGGAGGCGCCGGGCGATATCGCAGGCCACCATCACCATGCCCGGGGTGCAGAACCCGCATTGCAGGCCGTGATGTTCCCAAAAGGCCTGTTGCATGGGGTGAAGGGTGCCGTCTTCGTCGGCCAGCCCTTCGATGGTGAGGACGTCTTGCCCTTCGCACTGGATCGCGAAGATGGTGCAGGATTTGATCGATTCGCCGTTGAGATGGATGTTGCAACATCCGCATTGGGAGGTGTCGCACCCCACATGGGTTCCGGTGAGGCCCAGGTGTTCCCTCAGGTATTGAACCAGAAGCGTGCGCGGTTCTACCTCCGCCGAGACCGGCTTCCCATTGACGTTCATGCTGACTTCGATTGACAAGGTTCCCCTCCTTATGATTGCGCCACCCAATTAATTGATGATCCAAAGGATGACCAAGGCCACCCCTATCATACCCCAAAACAGGCCCTGGCCATCCGCGACCTTCGCCTGGGCCGCCGCCGGGGGGGCCGCTTCGCCGGCTTCGCCTTCCGGGGCTCCTTTTGCCTCTAGATAGGCGGCGAAGCTTTCGAAGAACTGCCTGGCCATCTTCTTGGCCGTGGCATCGATCAGGCGCTGGCCGATTTGGGCGAGCTTGCCGCCGACCGTGGCGTGCACCGTATAGCTGATGACCGTACCATCACCGTCGTCGGAGAGCGTGACCTTGGCCTCGCCCTTGCCGAATCCGGCGGCGCCCCCGGATCCCTGGCCGCTCAGGGTGTACCCGTTGGGCGCGTCGATGTCGCTGAGTGTCACTTGGCCGCTGAATCGCGCCTTGACGGGCCCCACCACGAGCTTGAGCTTGGCCGAGAATTCGGTGTCGGAAATCTTTTCCACCTCTTCGCAGCCAGGGAGCGAGGCCTTCAACGCGTCGGCGTCGTTAAGTGCGTCCCACACCACCTGCCTGGGTGCGGCGATCCGCTGTTCTCCGGTCATATCCATCAGGAATTTTCTCCTTCAGCCTTTGCCCCGTGAATTGCACGCCAAATATTGTTGGGCGTCAATGGCATGTCGAGGTGACTCACGCCAAGCGGTTTCAGGGCGTCGAGCACGGCGTTGACGAAAGCGGCCGGCGCCCCGCAGCACCCCGCCTCGCCGGCGCCCTTGACGCCGAGTTCGTTGTTGGTGGACGGGATGGGATTGAATTCGGCGGTCATATGGGACAGGTGTTGGGCCCGGGGCATGCCGTAATCCATGAAGGAGCCGGTCAAGAGCTGTCCCGTTTCCTCGTCGTAAACGGTGTGTTCGCACAGCGCCTGGCCGATGCCCTGGGCGACGCCGCCATGGACCTGGCCATGGACGATCAGGGGGTTGAGGACGGTGCCGCAATCGTCGGCCGCGCTATAGGCAAGCATCTCCACCGCGCCGGTTTCCGGGTCCAGTTCGATCTCGCAGATATGGCACCCGTTGGGGAAGCTCTGGTCGTCGCGCCCGCCGTCGCGTTTATAGAGATAGGTCTCGTCCAAGCCGGGCTCGAGGCCGTCGGGCAGCCGGCGCGGGTCATGGGCCGCCTTGGCCACGTCCACCATGGTGACCGACCCGCCCCTGGCGGAAAACGTGGCGGCCTCGAAGGCGACCTCGGCGGTTTCTGCCTGCAGCAGGTGGCCGGCGATGATCTTGCCCTTTTCAATGATCATGTCGCAGGCGCGGAGGATGGCCATGCCGCCCATCTGCGAGGATCGAGACCCGTACGTCCCCGAAGCGCCGGCCGGTGCGGTGTCGGTGTCGCCCTGGATGAGGTTTATGGAATGGTAGGGCACCCCCATCTTTTCCGACAATATCTGCGAATAGACCGTGGCATGGCCCTGGCCATGGGAAAAGGTGCCGCAAATGATATTCACGGCGCCGTCTTTCTCGAAACGCACCCGCATGACCTCCTCGGGCCGCCCGCCGGCGCCTTCCAGGAAGGATGCCAGGCCGATTCCGCGCAGTTTGCCCCGCGCCTGGGACCGCGACGCCCGCGCCCCGAACCCCGCCCAATCGGAGGTGCTAAGGGCCATGTCCATGCAGGCGGCGAAATCGCCGCAATCGACGTTCATGCCCATCTGGGTGGTGTAGGGGAAGGTCTTGATGAAATTGCGCCGGCGCAGTTCGTGGGGATCGATGCCCAGTTCATGGGCGGCCTTCTCCATCAACCGCTCGACGATATAGTTGGCTTCCGGCCGGCCGGCGCCGCGGTAGGTGTCGGTGGAAACCGTGTTGGTCATCATGTTGCGGCAGGAATAGTAGAGCACCGGGATGTCGTAGCAGCCGCCGAGGATGCGCCCGCCGCCGTCGATGGCAAGCCGGGCGCCGTTTTCGGTGACCCAGGCGCCGATATTCACCAGGGTCTCCAGCCGATAGCCCAGGATCTTGCCGTCGGCGTCGAAGGCGAGTTGGGCGTCATTGACCTGATCGCGCCCGTGAAGGTCGGAGACGAAGGTCTCCGAACGGTCGCCCAGCCATTTCACGGCGCGGCCGAGCTTCTTGGCGGCGTAGCAGATGGCGATGATCTCCGGGTAGATCTTGGACCGGGTGCCGAAGCCGCCGCCGGTATTGTCCGAAACATGGCGCACCTTTTCGCCGTCGCCGTCGAACAAAAGGTCGGCGATGGCGCCCTGGATCCGGCGCCCGCCCTGGAACGGGGCGTAGATGGTCAGACGCCCGGTCCCGGGGTTCATGTCGGCGATGCAGCATTTGGGCTCCATGGGCACCGGCACCACGCGGTTGTTGGTCAGCGCGATGGAGACGATCTTGTGCGCCTTGGCGGCGACGGAATCATAGGCGTCGGGGGTATCGTTCTGCCAATGAAGCGCGCAGTTGTCGGGTAGCTCGTCGTGGAGGATTGCGGCGCCCTGGGCCGCCGCCGCCCGCGCCGTCACCACCGCCGGCAATTGTTCGACGTCGAAGACGATGCGTTCGACCGCGTCGGCGGCCTGGAAGGCGGTAACGGCGACCACCACGGCCACCGGTTCGCCGGCGAACCGGACCTTGTCGGTGGGCAGGGCCAGGCGCTGGGTCTTGAAGATCGGCGTGCCGTCGAGCTCCTTGAGATTGATATCGGTCTCCACCCGGCCGACGCCATCGGCTTCCAGGTCCCGGCCGGTGAACACGGCGAGCACCCCGGGGGCGGCGGCGGCCGCCGTGGTATCGATGTGGTTGATGCGCGCGTGGGCATAGGGCGCGCGCAGGAACGCGAGATAGGCCTGCCCTTCGATGTTGATGTCGTCGGTATAGACGCCGCCGCCGGTGAGAAGGCGCTGGTCTTCCTTCCTGCGGACCGGCTGTCCGATGCCGAATTTTTCCGTAAAGGCTTCCATTCGTCCCTGCGCTACCCCGCTGGTGCTTCCGCTGATTCCCTAAATACGGCGCGAGGCTCTCCCCGCCGCAACGCGGCCAAGTGTGCATTCGCCTGGCCAGGGGACGAAGGTTGGCCGCCGCTCTCGAGATGGCGCCGCAAGAGGCGCGTCGCCGGACTGATGACTCGCGCGATATTATCCATTTTGCCGCCAATAATGGAAGAAATTTTGCAATCGGTTCGCAACTTCCCCCGCCGCCGGCCGGCGTGCCCGAGATGATCGTTGGGGCGGCGATCACGGCGCCGAGTTATCGCTTGAAGAACATTTCATATCGATTTGAAAAGTATCGGTATTTTTGGTCGAAACCAGGTCCGTCCAGGCCCCTTCTCCGGGCCCGGGCGGCGGCCCGCGGAAACCCCCGCCCCGGGAGCCTTCTTTGTCGTTTTCCCGGCACCGTGTTGGGGGTAAGCTAGCCCCCACTTCGAAGCGATACCGGGATGCGGGGTTTGCGCCCCCAGGAGGACCAGATGACCGTGATTGACGCCGATGCCCATGTCATCGAGACCGACCTGACCTGGGCCTATCTGTCCGAGGAAGACCGCAAATATGCGCCCCTGATCCTGGAGCAGACCGGCGGTCAATTCGGCCAGACCAACCGGGGTGCCGTTTCCACCCAATGGTGGATGTTCGAGACCAATGTCCAGCCCGCCGACCGCAACATCAACGTCGATGACCTGCCCGCGGAATCCCGGGAGTTGTCGGACGTCAAGCGGCGGCTCGATCACATGGACCAGTTGGGGATCGACATCCAGGTGCTCTACACCACCATTTTCCTGTCGCCCTGCGCCACCGACGCGGCCGCCGAATTCGCGCTTTACCATTCCTACAACCAATGGCTCGCCGAGATCTGGCAAAAGGCGGCGGGCCGGCTTTATTGGGCGGCCATGGTGCCGCTCGGTTCCATGCACCGGATCCGCGAGGAACTGGAGTTTTGCAAGGAAAACGGTGCGGTTTCGGTCTTCCTGCGCCCCTATGAATGCGATCGCATGGCTTTCGAATCCTTCTTCTTCCCGCTCTATGAGTTGGCCCAGGAGCTCGACCTCGCCATCACCTTCCACGCCGGCAACGGGTCGGTCGTCAACAACAAGTTCCTGGAACCCCATAACTTCGCCCGCTTCAAGCTGGCCATGGTCGCCTCTTTCCATGGCCTGTTGGACCATGAGGTGCCCAAGCGCTTTCCCGAACTGCGCTGGGGGTTCATCGAGGCCTGTGCCAGTTGGATCCCCCACGCCTTGATCGATGCCGAAAAACGGCTCAAGCGCAGGGGACGGCGCCTCGACGCGGACCCCCTTGGGGCCAACAACATCTATGTCACCGTGGAGGTGACCGACGATATCCCCTACATCATCAACCGGGTCGGCGACGACAACCTGGTGGTGGGGACCGATTACGGCCACACCGATACCTCGGCCGAGATCGAGGCGCTGCGCATCGTCCGTGAAAGCGGCGCGGTCGATGGCGCCAGCATCGACAAGATCCTCGGCCCCAATTCGCGTCGGCTCTACGGCCTCAATTGAGGCAAGGGAACCCGCCGGTGGAAGGGTTCGATGGGGCCGGATGAGGCCCCTAGAAGGGTGAAAGGCCGAAGGCGGTCCCCGGGCCGCCCTTGCGCGCCGCCATGGCGGCCGCGGTAATCCGGCCGGGAATCCCCCGTCAGCCCTTGTCGGAATCGTGGAATTCCAGCACGTTGCGGTCGGGGTCGTGGAAATAGACGCTGCGCCCGGTGAAGGTCGCGTCGCCGTGGCGTTCCTCATCCATGATGATGTGGATGTTTTTCTCCTTGAGGAACGCGATGGCGCGGTCGTATTCGTCGGCATCCACGTAGAACGCGGTATGGATATCGTGCTTGTCGCCCTGGTTGGGGTTGATGGGGGTCTCGGAAAGGGTGAGGACGAAAAAGTCGTCCTGGCAGCTCACGAACACCATGTGCGGGTTTTCGCGTTCGAACTTGAAGCCGAGCGTATCGACGTAGAATTCCTTCGCCCGTTTCAGGTCGCTGACGGGAATGGTGAAATGGGTTAGCCCCTTCATGTTGATCATGTCTTCCTCCCTCGTTAATGGGCCCGACTATAGTGCCAAGGCGCCGGGACCGCCAAGCCGAACTTGGAAGGCTGGGTGATGGCCGCGCCCCGCCTTAAGCCGGGGCTCTGGGTCAAGGCCCAGTTGCGGCTCTGCGACCGCGCCGGCATCGCGCTCACGGTCTTGCGCCGGGGCGATTACGACGGCGGCAGCGTCATCCTCAAGATCCTCGGGGCCGACGGCCGCGCCGGTCTCTTGGCCCGGGCGACGGCGCCGTCGGGCGCGATCGCCTGGATGCGCCCGCTGGGGCCTAAGCCGGTGAACGAGGCCGAGGCCGATTCCTACCTCGTCCGCCAGGGCGAATTCGACCCCGATATCTGGGTGTTGGAGATCATCGACCGGACCGGAATCTACGCCATCGACGGCGCCCTGCTGGACGGTTAGAGCACTTTCCGACCAAATTGAATCAATTTGATGGTGCTCATGGGCTTCCAGGGTAGGCGCGGTCCGAAGCGCGATGCGGTGCATCGGGCGAGGGCCGCAACGCACCCTGGAAGCCCATGAGCACTACCGTAGACCGGGATGATTTTGCCCCAAGGCGTCGTTGCGTATCTTTGCCGATGCCCCGCATCGCCATGCGACACGCGCCTAGCCTTGGGGTAAAATCATCCCGGTCAAATGGTTCAATTTGGTTGGAAAGTGCTCTAATAGGCCCTTTTTTCCCAAGCCCGCCATCTGGTATAGTGGCGCCAATAATCATATGGGAAAACGCCGAAGGAGAATTCCATGACCGTGACAATCCAAACCGATGGCCCCACCGAAGAAGAGCACCGGGACGCCGAATCCCGGCTCGTCAAGTTCAGCTACAAGAAGCCCGAAGGTTTCGACCGGCCCAAGATATCGGTCCGCTTGGGCCAGACCGATATCCTGCGCGCCCAAATCCAGGTCATCCACCAAGGGGGCGAGAACAACCTGCATTACCATTCCCGTGTCGACGGCATGTTCACGGTGCTGTCCGGCAAGATCCGCTTCTATGGGCCGGGCGACGAGGTGATCGCCGATTGCGGGCCCATGGAGGGCATCATCATTCCCCGCAACGCGCGCTATTGGTTCGACAATATCGGCGAGGGCGATGCCGAGATCATGCTGGTCCAGGGCTTCCACGTGCCCGGTGCCGAGACATCGGGCCGCACGGACTCATCCGCCCGCAAGCTGGCCGACGCCGGGGCCATGAGCGGCCAGTACACCGCCGTGGTGAAGTAGCGCCTAAGGGGCCGCCAATCGTCCATGTCGTTTAGAAAACGCCGCGCGGGCCGGTTCTCGACTAGCCCGCGGCGGCCTTGGCGCGCGCCGCGCGCTTGCGGTCGTTGATGCTAAGCAACTTTTTCCGCAGGCGAAAGGTTTTGGGCGTCACCTCCACCAGTTCGTCGTCGTCGATATAGGCGATGGCTTGCTCTAGCGAAAATCGCACCGGCGTGGTCAGGACGACCGCCTCGTCCTTGCCCGAAGCGCGGATATTGGTGAGCTGCTTGGCCCGGAGCGGGTTGACGTCGAGATCGTTGCCGCGGCTGTGTTCGCCGATGATCATGCCGGCATAGGTGGCTTCGCCGGGCCCGACGAAAAGCCGGCCGCGATCTTCCAGGTTCCACAGCGCATAGGGCACCATGGCGCCCTGGCTGTTTGAGATCAGCACGCCGGAATGGCGGCCTTTGATCTCGCCAAGGTGGGGGGCATAGCCATGGAAGACCCGGTTGATGACCCCGGTCCCGCGCGTGTCGGTGAGGAATTCCGAGTGATAGCCGATCAGCGACCGGGTGGGCGCAAGGAAGGTGAGGCGCTGCTTGGCGCCGCCGGTGGGCCGTAGATCCACCAACTCGGCGTGGCGCTGGCCCAGTTTCTCGATCACCGCGCCGGTGAATTCCTCGTCGACGTCGATCACCACTTCTTCCATGGGCTCCGTCACCTTGCCGGTTTCGGGGTCGGTCCGGAACAGCACCCGGGGGCGGCTCACCGAAAGCTCGAACCCCTCCCGGCGCATGAACTCGATCAGCACGGCGATCTGCAACTCGCCCCGGCCCGCCACTTCGAATTCGCCGCCGCCGGTCTGACGCACGTGGATGGCGACATTGCCCTCGGCCTCCCGCGCCAGCCGCGCGCCGATCATCCGCGAGGTGACCTTGTCGCCATCGTTCCCGGCGAGCGGAGAATCGTTAATCGAAAAGCTCATGGCCAGGGTCGGCGGGTCGATGGGCTGGGCGGCCAGGGGCTCGGTGACCGCGGGATCGCAGAGGGTGTCGGCCACCGTGGCCTTGGAGAGCCCGGCGATGGCGACGATGTCGCCGGCGTGGGCTTCCTCGATGGGGGTGCGTTCCAGGCCGCGGAAGGCCAGCAACCGCACCACCCGCCCGTCCTCGATGGTGCGGCCGTCGCGGTCGATGGCGCGAATCGGCGTATTGATCCGGCAGCTGCCGTCATTGATGCGGCCGGTGAGGACGCGGCCGAGATAGGAATCGTATTCCAACGTCGTCACCAGTACCCGGAACGGGCCGTCGGGGTTCACGTCGGGCGGTTGCACATGGTCGAGGATAAGGTCGAGAAGGGGCGCCATGGAGTCCCGGGGGGCGCCGGGGTCGACCGCCGCCCAGCCTTCCTTGGCCGACGCGAACAGGGTCGGGAAATCAAGCTGGCGCTCATCGGCGCCGAGCGCCGCCATCAGGTCGAAGGTCTCGTCCTGGACCTCGAAGGGCCGCGCGTCGGCACGGTCGGTCTTGTTGATGACGACGATGGGGGCAAGGCCCAGCGCCAACGCTTTTCCCAGCACGAACTTGGTCTGCGGCATGGGGCCTTCGGCGGCGTCCACCAGCAGCAAGACGCCATCGACCATGGACAGCACCCGTTCCACCTCGCCGCCGAAATCGGCATGGCCCGGGGTGTCGACGATGTTGATGCGCAACCCGCGCCAGGCGACCGAGGTGCATTTGGCTAAGATGGTGATGCCGCGTTCGCGTTCGATGTCGCCGGAATCCAGCGCCTGGGCGGCCACCTTCTGGCCGGCGCGGAAGGTGCCGGAATCCCGAAGCAGGCAATCCACCAAGGTGGTCTTGCCATGATCCACGTGGGCGATGATGGCGATGTTGCGAAGGTCCATGGGATAAAGCGGCGAATGGTGATTGAAGGCTGCGCCTATATATGGCGAAAGCGCCGCTGAGGCCAATGTTTTCGCCCCTTCAGGGGGCCGCTAATCGCCCAGGGAGAGGTCATGGGCCCATGGGGCCTGGGCCGGGCCGCCGGCTAGGCGGCCCCCCGGTTCCCTTTGGCGGGGAATCCTCTATCCTCGCCGCGCAATCGATAAGGAACATGAATGGCTGAATCGGTCGATGCGGTGGTGATCGGCGCGGGGGTGGTGGGTTTGGCAGTAGCCCGGGCCTTGGCGCTGGCCGGGCGCGAGGTGATCGTTCTCGAATCCGAAGACGCCATCGGCACCGGGTCGTCGTCGCGCAATTCAGAGGTCATCCACGCCGGGATCTACTATCCCCAGGGCAGCCTCAAGGCCGGATTCTGCGTCGCCGGCCGGCGGCGGCTTTATCCCTATTGCGCCGCGCGCGGGGTCGGCCATCGGCGTTGCGGCAAGCTGATCGTCGCCACCCATGAGGCGCAGATCGCCGGCCTGAGGGAGCTTGAAGCCAAGGCCCGGGCCAACGGGGTGGACGACATCCGCTGGCTCGAGGGCGCCGAGGCCATGGCCATGGAGCCGGCCCTCCAGTGCGTCGCCGCGTTGGCATCGCCATCGACCGGCATCATCGACAGCCACGGGCTGATGCTCGCCTACCAGGGGGATGCGGAGGATGGGGGGGCGGTGATCGCCTTCAAGAGCGCGGTGCTGGGCGGCCGCGTGAGCGGGGCGGGAGCAATCGAGCTTAGGGTCGGCGGCCAGGCGCCCATGACCCTGGCTGCCCGCGCGGTGGTCAATGCCGCGGGGCTGTTCGCCCAGTCCGTCGCCGCCACTTTGGAAGGCCTGGATCCAAAAAGCGTGCCTGCGCGCCATCTCGCCAAGGGGAGTTATTTTTCCCTGGCCGGGCCGGCGCCGTTCACCCACCTGATCTATCCGGCGCCGGATGCCGCCGGGCTTGGCGTGCACCTGACCTTCGATCTCGGCGGCCAGGCCAAATTCGGCCCCGACGTGGAATGGGTCGAGGAGATCGACTACCGGGTCGATCCAAGGCGCTCAGAGAGTTTCTACGACGCCGTGCGCCGCTATTGGCCGGGCCTCGCCGACCATAGCCTGCGCCCCGCCTATGCGGGCATTCGCCCCAAGCTCCAGGCACCGGGAGAGGCGGCCCGGGATTTTGTCCTCCAGGGTGCCGCGGATCACGGCGTTGCGGGCCTGGTCAACCTTTACGGCATCGAATCCCCGGGCCTGACCGCGTCTCTCGCCATCGCCGACGCCGTGGTGGCCCTGCTGGAGGCCTAAGCCTAAGCGCCAAGCCCCCCCCGGCGCCCGCGCTTTTAGCCCCCAACCCCCGGCGACCGACCCTCTGGCGTCCCATCCTCTAGCGTCCGACCATCAAGCGCCGGGCCATCTGGCGTCCGACCCCTTGGCGCTCATCGACGAATACTGCGGCCTTGCCTCGGGACAGTTTTTCCATTATTTTTAAACAAACGTTTGAATATTAATTGACCGATTTTTCAGGGCGTACCCCATGAGCAGACAAGCAAGCCGCCGGGCCGGACCCACGGCCCCGGCCAGGAGGCCGCGGAAAACGGTGCCGGCGGTCGGCGCCGGGCAGCGCCCGGGCAAGGGTGATCCGGCGCGCAGCCCGGGCCGGCCCGGGGGCGCGCAGAGCCGCAGCCGGATCCTCGACGAAGCCGGCCGGTTGTTTGCCCGGGACGGCTTCGAGGGCGTTACCATCCGCCGCATCGCCGCCCGGGCCGAGGTCAATCTGGCCGCGGTCGGGTACCATTTCGGAGGCAAGAAAGGCCTCTATCACGAGGTCATGCGCCAGATCATCCACGATGTGCGCCCGATCATCGAACCGGTGGTGGCGCGCCTTCACGGCGGGGTCGCCGCGGCCGCTGGAGACCGCGGCGCGCTTTCCCTGCTGGCCGCCCAATTCGTCCGCCACATCCTGACCGCCATGCTGACCAACGAGCGGCTGCGCTGGCAGCACGCGCTCTTGGTGCGCGAGTTTTCACAGCCCTCGGACGAGTTCCCGATGATCCTGGCCGAGGCGGTCGGCCCCATGCACGACGCGGTGGAGAAACTGGTGGCCGCGGCCATGGGCAAGGAGGCGCCGGATCCCCAAACGCGGCTTTTGACCACCAGCGTGGTGGGCCAATGCATGATCTATCAAATCGCGCGAACCCTGGTTTGCGCCCGCATGGGGTGGAATGATTACACGCCGGGCAATGTGGACCGGCTGATCGCCATGGTCACGGGGACGGTGCAGCGAACCCTTGGGCTGCCGGAAACCGGACCCGCGAACCAGGCTGCGCGGGAGCCCGGCGGATGATCGCCATCAAGGACACCCTGCGCATTGGCGCCCCGGTGGTGGTCCTGGCGGTCGCGGTCGCGGGATTCTATTACCTGCGGGCGACCAAGCCCGAGACGGCGCCGAGCGCCCCCCAAGAGCGCATCTGGCCGGTGGCCACGGTGGCCGCGGTACCCCGGGATTTCGAGCCGGAGATCAAGGCCTTCGGGCAGATCTTCGCCGGCCGGCAGGTCGAGCTGCGGCCCCTGGTCGAGGGCCGGGTCGTCGAAACCGGGCCGGCCTTCATGGAGGGCGGCATCGTCGCGGCCGGGGAACTTTTGGTCGCCATCGATCCCTTTGATTACCAAAACGCTTCCCAGGAACGCCGGGCCCAGGTCGACGAGGCACGGGCCAGGCTCGGTGAAATCCAGGTCGATCGCAAGGGGGCGCTCGAGCTTCGGGTGCGCGACAAGGAACAGGTGGTGTTTCGCCAACGCGACGTGGCGCGGCGCCGGCGGCTGGCCGCGCGCGGCGCCGGTTCGGAAAAAGCCTTGGATGACACGCGCCTGGCGCTCTCCCAGTCGCGCCAACGCCTGATCGAGCGGGAGCGCGACATCGCCCGATACGGTTCGCGCATTTCCCAGCAGAAGGCGGTCATCGACCGGGCCGAGGTTCGCCTGCGCCAGGCCGCCCGCGACTTGGAACAGACCAGACTGGTGGCGCCCTTCGAGGGATTTCTGGTCGATGTTTCCACCGAACTGGGCAAGCGCATCGGCCGCTCCGACCCGGTCGCCCGATTGATCGACGCCCGCCGCCTGGAGGTCCGGTTCTCCCTCTCCAACGAGAACTTCGGACGGTTGCTTGCTATGGGCAATTGGCGGGGCCGCGAAATTCGCGCGGTCTGGACCGCGGGGGACATGGTGCACGGCTTTACGGCCACCATCGACCGCATCCAGGGCGAGATCGATGCGGCCAAGGGCGGGGTCGATATTTTTGCCCGGATCATTGGCGCCGGGCCCAAAACGCCGCTCCGGCCGGGCGCCTTCATCGAGGTCTGGTTCAAGGACAGGCGCTATGAAAACCTGGTGCGGATCCCGCAAACGGCGCTGCATCCCGGGCCCAGAGTTTTCGTCGTGCGGGGCGGCAGGCTCGTGCAACGCAAGGTCGAGGTGCTGGTGCGCGGCGGCAACCACGTCTTCATCCGGGGCGCGTTCGCGCCCGGCGCCGAGATCGTCGTCACGCGGTTCGCGGAAATGACCGCCGGCCTCAAGGTCGTGGTGCGCTGATGCCGGGCGCCGGCCCGCTGCATTTTTTCGTGCGCCATCCCACGGCGGCGAACCTGCTGATGGCGTTGATCATCTTGCTCGGGGTGTTCGCCCTCGGCCGCCACAATGTCCAGTTCTTCCCCGATTTCGGTATCGACCAGGTCATGGTCGAGGTGGAATGGCCCGGATCCTCGGCCGATGACGTGGACATGGCCATCGTTCAAGCCATCGAGCCCGAAATCCGTTTCCTCGACGGGATCAAGCGGGTGGTGTCCTCGTCGGTGGAAGGCCGCGCCACTATCGCCATCGAATTCTACCCCGGCACCGACATGGGCGCGGCGTTGTCCAACGTGGAAACCGGAATCGGCCAGGTCACCACATTGCCCGAAGACGCCTTGAAGCCGGTGATCCGCCGCGCGGTGCGCTACGACACCATCGCCCGGCTGATCGTCAGTGGTCCCTATTCCGAGGCCGCTCTCAAGGTGATGGCCAAGAGGATTCGCGATGAGCTGTTGAACCGCGGCATCCAGAAGGTCGATCTGTTCGGCGCCCGGGATGAGGAAATCTGGGTCGAGATCAAGCCGGAAACCCTGCTGCGTCTCGATCTCAAACTGTCCGACGTCGCCGCCCGCATTCGCGAAACCTCTCAGGACCTGCCGTCGGGCAGCATTCGCGGGGCATCGGAAAAGCAGATCCGGAGCCTCGGCCTGATCAAGCAGGCGGGCCGCCTGGGCGAGATCGAGGTCAAGGCCCTGGCCGGCGGCCAGAAGGTGCTGTTGCGCGACATCGCAGCCATAACCGAGCGGTTCGACGTGGACGACCCCCAGGCGCGGCGCCGTCTCAGGCCGGCCATCGAGATTCACGTGCAGCGCGCGGTCAACGCCGATGCCTTGGAGCAGGCGGAAATCATGGATTCCACCCTGGCCGGGCTGCGCGGCCGGCTGCCGCCCGAACTCACCATCGAGAAACACGCCGTGGCCGCCGACCTGATCAAGAGCCGCATCGATCTGTTGCTGCGCAACGGCCTGTCGGGGTTGGCGCTGGTGGTCTTGGTGCTGTTCGTCTTCCTCGACTCCCGGGTGGCGTTCTGGGTGGCCGCGGGGATTCCCATATCCCTGATGGCGACCCTGGTGGTCATGCTGGCGACCGGCCAGAGCATCAACATGATCAGCCTGTTCGGCGTGATCATGGCCATCGGCATCGTCGTCGACGAGGCCATCGTCGTCGGCGAGCATGGCGATTTCCGGTTTCGATCGGGGCTTGCACCCTTGGCCGCGGCCGAGGCCGGCGCCACCCGCATGGCGGCCCCGGTGATGAGTTCGGCGCTGACCACCATCGCCGCTTTCACGCCGCTTTTAGTGATCGGCGATATCATCGGCGTGATCATCGCCGCCATTCCCCTGGTGGTGATCGCCATGATCGCATCAAGCGTTCTCGAGTGTTTCTTCATCCTGCCGGCCCACCTGAAAGGTGCCTTCGCCAAGGCCGGCGTCAAGCGCCACGCCATGCGTGAAAGGTTCGATCGCGGCTTCGAACGCTTTCGGGACGGCGTTTTCGCGCGGGTGGTGGCCTTCGCCGTGGACTGGCGCTATCTGACCCTGGCCCTCGCCGTGGCGGCGCTGGCGTTGTCCGTCGGCCTGGTCCAAGGGGGGCGGGTCAATTTCCAGTTCTTCCCGACACCCGAGGCCGACCGCATTCACGCCAACATCGAAATGGCGGCGGGCACGCCCCGGGCCCGGACCCAGGCGATGGTCGATGAATTGGAGAGGGCCGCCTTGGCCGCGGAAAAGACCTTGACCGGCGGCCAGGGGGGCTTGATCCACGTCACCCTTTCCAAGATCGGCACCCGGGTCGGCGGCCATGGCGGGATCCGCACCAGGGGCGACAACATCGGCGGCGTGACCCTGGAATTGATGCCGTCGGACCAACGCCAGGTCCGCACCAAGGACATGATCGCCCAATGGCGCCGATCCGCACGGCTGATGGCCGGTGTCGAAAGCCTCACCATGGTGGGGGAAAGCGGCGGGCCGCCCGGCCGCGAGATCGACATCAGGCTCACCGGCGGCGATACCCGGGTGCTCAAGGCCGTGGCCAAGGAGGTCAAGGGGTTGCTGGCACGCTACCCGGGGGTAAGCGACGTCGAGGACAACCTGCCCTACGGCAAGGCCGAGGAAATCCTCCGCGTCACGCCCCGGGGCCGGGCCCTTGGTTTCACCACCCAAAGCGTCGCCCGCCAAGTGCGCGATGCCTTCCAGGGCGCCATCGCCCGGCGTTTCGCCCGCGGCGACGAAGAGGTTCTGGTGCGCGTGCTCCATCCGCGCCGCGCCGCCGACATGGCGGCGCTCGACAGCCTCTATCTGCGCGCCCCCGGCGGCGCCGAGGTGGCGCTCAGTGAGGTCGTGACGCGCGAGACCAAGCGTGGATTTTCCCAAATTCGCCGCGAAAACGGCGTTCGCGAAGTCGCGGTGACGGGGGAAATCGACGAGACGGTGGCCTCTTCCAACAAGGTGCTGGCGGCGCTGGAGAAGGATGGGATCCGGGACATCGCGGCGCGCCAAGGTGTCACCGTGCGGTTCGCGGGCAAGGCCGAGGAACAGTCCGATACCCTGGCCGACATGAAGATGGGGGCCGCCATCGGCCTGGTGATGATCTACATCATCCTCGCCTGGGTGTTCGCCTCTTTCACCCGGCCCGCGGTGGTGATGGCGATCATTCCCTTCGGCCTGATCGGCGCCGTCCTGGGCCATTGGATGCTGGGTTTCGACCTCACCATCCTGAGCCTGATCGCCCTGGTCGGGCTGGCCGGGATCGTGGTCAACGCCTCGATCATCTTGGTGACCACCATCGATCAGAGGATCGGCGCCGGGGAGCCGCTTCGCGACGCCATCGTCCACGGCAGCGCCGACCGCCTGCGCGCCGTCATCCTGACCTCCGCCACCACCATCGGCGGCTTGCTGCCGCTTTTGTTCGAGCGCAGCTTCCAGGCCCAGTTCCTGATCCCCATGGCGTTGACCATCACCTTCGGCCTCATGATAGCGACCTTGCTGGTTTTAGTGGTGGTGCCGGCCCTGATCGCCGTCCAGGCCGACCTGGCCAAGGCATTTTTCCGGCCGCTTCGCGCCGCCGAGGGCCGCGCCCGGGAGGGGGCTTAGATGGGGGGAAACGCCGTGGGCGGGCCCGACCGCAGGCTGTCGGTGGCGCCGATGATGGATTGGACCGATCGCCATGAACGGTTCTTCCTGCGCCAGATCACGGCGCGGACGCTGCTTTATACCGAGATGATCACCACCGGCGCCATCCTCCATGGCGACCGCGAGAGGCTGCTCGGCTACCACCCTTGCGAACACCCGCTTGCCCTGCAGGTCGGCGGATCGGACCCAGGGGCCCTCGCCCAATGCGCCGGGATCGCCAAAGATCTCGGCTTTGATGAAATCAACCTCAACGTCGGCTGCCCATCGGACCGGGTGCAATCGGGACGTTTCGGCGCCTGCCTGATGGCCGAGCCCGCCCGGGTGGCCGAATGCGTCGCCGCCATGGCCGCCACCGGCATCCCGGTGACCGTGAAATGCCGCATCGGCATCGACGGCCGCGACGCCTTCGGCAACCTTTTGGAATTCGTCGCCGCGGTGCGCGGCGGCGGCGTGCGCTCGTTCGCCGTGCATGCGCGGGTGGCCATCCTCACTGGCCTCAGCGCCAAACAGAACCGCGAGATCCCGCCGCTGCGTTACGGCGACGTGTACCGCCTGAAGGCGGAGATGCCGGAGCTTGAGGTCGTCATCAACGGCGGCGTCGGCAACCTTGACCAGGCGTGCGATCACCTGGCCCTGGTGGACGGTGCGATGATCGGCCGCGCCGCCTATAAGAACCCCTGGATGCTGGCTCATGCCGACCGGGTGGTGTTCGGCGTCCCCGGCCCTGGCCCCAGCCCCGACCAGGTCATCAACCGGGTGGTTGAATACGCCGAGAAACACCTAGCCGCCGGCGGGCGCCTGGGCGACATCACCCGCCATATCCTGGGCCTGTTCCAGGGCGTGCCGGGCGCCCGGGCCTGGCGCCGGCATTTGTCGGAGAACGCGCATTTACCTGGGGCCGGAAGTGACGTGTTGCGCGCCGCGGCGGCCCTGGTTCCGGCCGAGATCAGGGCGGCCCACGCCGGGGCGCAAGAGGATTTGGACGATAAAGTGCTCTAAACGCTGAAGCTCTCGCCGCAGCCGCAGCGCGCGGTCTCGTTGGGATTGCGGAAGACAAAACCGGAATCGAGATCCTTGTCCTCGTAGTCGATTTCGGTGCCGTAGAGGTACAGCATGGCCATGGGGTCGATCACCAGGGTGATGCCCTTGTCTTCCACCACCTGGTCATTGGGGCCGATTTCCCGGGCGTAATCCATCTTGTAGGTCTTGCCCGAGCAGCCGCCCTCGCCGACGCCGATCCACAGCCCGGCGACGGTCCCCTCGGCGGCGTCGAGGATGACCCGCGCGCGCGCCGCCGCGGCCTCGGTCAAGGTGATGATTTTCGGCTGTTGCTGAGCGCTTGTGGGTTCCGTCATCTGATCAGATCTTTCCTAAATAAAACCGAGTTCAAGCTTGGCCGCCTCGGACATGCGGTCGGGCGTCCAGGGAGGGTCCCAGACCAGTTCGACGGAGACCGAGCGGATTCCGGGCACCGAGCCGACCCGGTCTTCGACCTCGCCGGGCATGGATTCGGCGACCGGGCAATTGGGCGTGGTCAGCGTCATGACCACCCGCGCGTCGCCGTCGGCGTTGATTTCGACCTCGTAGATCAACCCTAGCTCGTAGATATTGACCGGAATTTCGGGATCCGTGACCGTGGCCAGCATCTCTATGACGGCCTGTTTCAGGGCGCCCGTATCGCCGCTCTCTGGCGCCGTCGCCGCGCCGTCGGTCTGTTCGGTCCTGGGGGATTGTTGGTCCATTGGGGTCACTCCGTCACCACGGTTTCGTCGGTTTGTTTCAGCGCCGCCTTGAGCGTGTGCCAGGCGAGGGTCGCGCATTTGACCCGCATGGGATAGCCGCGCACGCCGGCGAGCACATTGAGCTTGTCGAGTCCGTCGTCGAGCTCTTCGCCCTTTTCGCCGGTCACCACGGCATGAAAACGCTCGAACATGGCCTGGGCGTCGTCCTCGGTCCGTCCCTTCAAGAGTTCCGTCATGAGCGACGCCGAGGCGGTGGATATGGCGCAGCCGCGGCCTTCGAAGCTGAGGTCCTTGACGATGCCGTCCTCGACCAGGACATAGACCGTGAACTTGTCGCCGCAAAGCGGGTTGTTGCCCTTGGCCTGGCGGTTGGACGGCTGGTGATGCCCGAAATTCCTTGGGCTGCGGGAATGATCGAGGATCACTTCCTGGTAAAGGTCTCGTAATTCAGACATCAGCCGAATAACTCCCGAACTTGGTCAAGCGCGCTCACCAGCGTGTCAATGTCGTCGCGGCTGGAATAGGCCCCGAACGACGCCCGGACCGTGGCCGCCACGTCGAAATGATCCATCACCGGCTGGGCGCAATGGTGCCCGGCGCGCACGGCGACCCCTTGGCTGTCCAAAACGGTGCCGATGTCGTGGGGATGGGCGGTGTCCAGCACGAAGGAAATCACCGCCGCCTTGTCCGGCGCGGTGCCGATGATGCGCAGCCCCGGCACCTCGGATAGGCACGCGGTGCCATAGGCCAGCAGGTCGTCCTCATGGGCGGCAAGGCCATCGAGGTCGAGGCCCTGAAACCAGTCGATGGCCGCGCCCATGCCGATGGTGCCGGCGATATTGGGCGTGCCCGCCTCGAACCTGTGGGGCGGCGCCGCGAATTCCGTCTTCTCGAAGGTGACCGAGGCGATCATGTCGCCGCCGCCCTTCCAGGGCGGCATATGGGCCAGCAGATCGGCCTTGCCGTAAAGCACGCCGATGCCCGAGGGGCCATAGAGCTTGTGGCCGGAAAAGGCGTAGAAATCGCAATCCAAGGCACGGACATCGGTGGCCAGGTGGGGGATGCCCTGGGCCCCGTCCACCAGGACGAGGGCGCCGGCGGCATGGGCCATGGTGGTGATCTCGCGGACCGGGAGGATGGTGCCCAGCGCGTTGGAGAGCTGGGTCACGCAGACCAGTTTGGTGCGTTCGCTCAAGCTTTTCTCGAAGGTTTCCATGATCAGGACGCCGTGGTCGTCGAACGGCGCGACCTTGAGCGTGAACCCCGTCTGGTCCCGCAGCAGTTGCCAGGGCACGATGTTGGAATGGTGTTCCATCTCGGTGATCAAAACTTCGTCGCCGGGACCGAGATTGGCGCGTCCCCAGCTTTGGGCCACCAGGTTGATGCTTTCCGTGGTGCCGCTGGTGAAGATGATTTCGTCGTCATGGGCGGCGTTGATCAGGCCCCGGGCCTTGCCGCGCACCGCCTCGAAGGCCGCCGAGGTGCGTTCGGAAAGGTCATAGACGCCGCGATGGATATTGGCGTATTGCCCCTCGTAGGTCTCGGCGACGGCGTCGATCACCACCTGGGGTTTCTGGGCCGAGGCCGCGGAATCGAGGAAGGTCAACGGCTTTCCATGGCACCGGGTCCCGAGGATCGGGAACTGGCCGCGGATGGCGGCGGCGTCGAAGCGCCGGGCGGCTTTGATCGCCGACGCGGTGTCAGCCATGGAAGCCTCCTTGGTCCCGATCCTGCCACCGGGCGACGCAGGCGTGGAGGTGCTGGGCCACGGCGCCCTGGTCGAAACGGTCGATGACGTCGCCGATGAAGCCGGCGATCAGCAAGCGGCGCGCCTCGGCCTCGGAAAGCCCCCGGGTCATCAGGTAAAAGAGCTCATCGGCGTCGAGATCGCCGACCGTGGCGCCATGGGTGCATTTGACGTCGTCGGCGAGGATCTCGAGCTCGGGCTTGGTGGACGCCGCCGCCCGGTCGGACAGCAACAGGGCTTGGTTCTTTTGCCGCGCGTCGGTGCCGATGGCCTGGGGCGCGACCCGGATCAGGCCCTGGAAAACCCCGTGGGCGCGGTCGTCCAGAACCCCCTTAAAGAATTCTTCGGTGCAGCATCGGGGATGGGCGTGGTCGACCCGGGTGGTGTGATCGAGGTGCTGGCGGTCGCGTCCGAGATAGGCGCCGAAGAGGCGTACGCCGCCATTGGGCCCGGTGAAGGTGGCGTCGGTTTCCTGGCGCGACAGCGCCGCCCCCATGGCCAGGGCGAAGCTTGTGTAATGCGCGCCCTTGGCGATCTCCACCACGGCGCGGGCGGTATGCACGGCGCCTGGCCCGAGGTCCTGGACGCGGACATGCATCAGGGCGGCGCCTTCGCCCAAAGCCACGTCGGTGACGGCGTTGGAGAAGGCGGCGGCCTGGTCGCCGCCCGGCGCGCCATGGGTCTCGATCACCGTTGCCTCGGCCCCGGCCCCCAGGGTCACCAGATTGCGGACATGGTGCGCGCCATGCTTGGCGCCCGAGGAGAGGAAGACCAGGCTGATGGGCTTGTCCAGCTTGGCGCCGGCCTCCAACCGAACCACCGCGCCGTCGGCCATGAAAGCGGCGTTGAGGTCCCAAAGGGCGCCGGCGGCGCCGTCAACGGCGCTGAGTCGTCCTTCGATGAGGCCGGGGGTTTTGCCGAGCGCCGCGGCCAGGGTGGTGACGGTAACGCCCTTGGCAAGGGTGGATCGCCGGGACCGCCCGGCGTGGAACCGGCCGTCGACGAAGACCAGCTTCGCGGCGTAGCCGCCGGGTCCGAAATCAGATCCGGCCTCGGCCTCGGCGGCGGCCTCGGGCACCGGGGAAAAGGCGTGTTTGGCGAGCAAATCTAGGCCGGTGAACTTCCAGGCCTCCAGTCCCCGGTGGGGCATGCCGGCATCCTTGAAGCGCCGGAACGCATCGCGGCGCAGCCTGTCCAGCCAATCGATGCCGCGGCCCGGGAGCCCGGGCGCCAGCCGGCCGAACGCCTGGAGATGGGCGTCCCGGGTGGTGGCGCAATCTATCGTCGTCGTGGTCATGGTGGGGCGGCGCGGTCAGGCCGCGCTCTTTTCTCCGGTGAAGGCGGCGTAGCCTTTCTCTTCCAGTTCGAGGGCAAGTTCCTTGCCGCCCGTGCGCACGATACGGCCATCGGCCAGGACATGGACGCGGTCGGGCACGATGTAGTCCAGAAGGCGCTGGTAATGGGTGATCACCAGCATGGCGCGGTCGGCGGCGCGCAGCCGGTTGACGCCGTCGGCGACGATGCGGAGGGCATCGATATCCAATCCCGAATCGGTTTCGTCCAGCACCGCCAGGGTGGGTTCGATCATCGCCATTTGAAAGATTTCGTTGCGCTTTTTCTCGCCGCCGGAAAAACCGACATTGATGGGCCGGGTGAGGAATTCCTGGTCCATCTCGAGTTCGGCCAAGTACCCCTTGGCGCGCTTGAGGAAATCCATGGCGTCGAGTTCGGCTTCGCCGCGGGCGCGGCGTTGGGCGTTGACCGCGGCCTTGAGGAACACCGAATTGGCGACGCCGGGGATCTCCACCGGGTACTGCAAGGCAAGGAAAACCCCGGCCTGGGCGCGCTCGTCGGTGCGGAGGGAAAGCAGGTCCTGGCCCCGGTAGATGACCTCGCCCTGGGTCACGTCATAGCCATGACGGCCGGCCAAAACGTAGGCCAGGGTCGACTTGCCCGATCCGTTGGGCCCCATGATGGCGTGAACCTCGCCCGCCGGCAGGATGAGGTCGATGCCCTTCAGAATCTCGGTCCCGTCGACCGATGCGTGCAGGTTGCGTATTTCGAGAATATTCACTTGGTGGTTTCCTATCCGACGCTGCCTTCGAGGCTGATGCCCAGAAGCTTCTGGGCCTCGACGGCGAATTCCATGGGCAGCTTCTGCATGACCTCCTTGCAGAAGCCGTTGACGATCAGCGAAACCGCGTCCTCGGCCCCGAGCCCCCGGCTCTGGCAATAGAACATCTGGTCGTCGGAAATTTTCGACGCGCTGGCTTCGTGTTCGACCCGGGCCGAGCGGTTGCGCACCTGGATATAGGGCACCGTATGGCCGCCGCAGTTCTCGCCGATCAGCAGCGAATCGCACTGGGTATAGTTGCGCGCGTTGTGGGCTTTGGGATTGATCCGCACCAGGCCGCGATAGGTGTTCTGCGACCGTCCCGCCGAGATGCCCTTGGAGATGATGGTGGAGGTGGTATTGGGCGCCAGGTGGATCATCTTGGTGCCGGTATCGGCCTGCTGATGATTGTTGGTGACGGCCACCGAATAAAACTCGCCGACCGCGCCTTCGGCCTCCAGCAGCACCGACGGGTATTTCCAGGTGATGGCCGCGCCGGTTTCCACCTGGGTCCAGGAAATCTTGGCGTTGCGCCCGCGGCACGCCCCGCGCTTGGTGACGAAATTGTAAATGCCGCCGACGCCCTCGGCATTGCCGGGGTACCAGTTCTGGATGGTGGAATACTTGATTTCCGCGTCTTCCAGGGCGATCAGTTCCACCACCGCGGCGTGCAGTTGGTTTTCGTCGCGCATGGGCGCCGTGCAGCCTTCCAGGTAGCTGACGTAGCTGCCCGGCGCGGCGATGATCAGGGTGCGCTCGAACTGTCCGGTTTCGGCGGCATTGATGCGGAAATAAGTGCTCAACTCCATGGGGCAGCGCACGCCTTCGGGGATGAATACGAAGGAGCCGTCGGAAAACACCGCCGAATTGAGGCAGGCGTAAAAATTATCCCCCTGGGGCACCACCGCGCCGAGGTATTTGCGGACCAGTTCGGGGTGTTCGCGCACGGCCTCGGAGAAGGGGCAGAAGATAACGCCGATCTCCGCCAGTTTCGCCTTGTAGGTGGTGGCGACGGAAATGGAATCAAACACCGCGTCCACGGCGACGCCGGACAGCACCTCCTGTTCCTTGAGGGGGATGCCGAGCTTTTCGTAAGTCTTGAGAATTTCCGGGTCGATCTCGTCTAGGCTCTTGGGCCGGTCGTCGTCGGATTTGGGGGCGGCGTAATAACGGATGTCCTGGAAGTCGATGGGCGGGTGGCTGATCTTGGCCCAAGTGGGGTCCTCTCCCTTCATGCCGAGCCACTTGGCATACGATTCGAGCCGCCAGTCGAGCAGCCAGGCGGGCTCGTCCTTCTTGGCGGAGATCAGGCGGACGACGTCCTCGTTCAGCCCCTTGGGTATGATGTCCTGGTCAAGCTCGGTGACGAAACCATATTTGTAATCGGTTTCCGTCAGGGCGCGGACCTGGTCCATTGACTCGGAGATTGTCTCGGGCGTGCTCATGTGCGTTGTCGCTCCCTCAGGCGGTTCGGTTGGATTGCCGGGCGGGCGGCGGAACATCGCCGAACATGGCGGGCGTCCCCATCAGGTCGGCCAGGGTGACCTCGGACAAGGCGCGCTCCACCGCCTGGTTGATCTTGTGCCAGCCGGCGCGGGAAGGGCACAGCGCCTCCACGGTGCAGTCCTCCGCCGTGTGGTCGACGCATTGGGTCAAGGCGATGGGGCCGTCGATGGCGGCGATGATGCGGGCGACGGAGATGCGCTCGGGCGCCGCCGCCAGGCGGTAGCCGCCCTTGGCGCCCCGCACGCTCGCCAGCAGGCCTTGGCGGGTGAGATTGGCCAGCACCTTGGCCACCGTCGGCACCGGAAGTCCGGTGCCCGCCGCCAGGTCCAGCGCATTGTGCACGCCCTTGGGCTCGGGGCCCATTTGGGTCAGCAAAACAACCGCGTAATCGGCGAGTCGGCTGAGCTTGATCATGGTCGTCTCAGGACCGGGAAAAGCCCGGTACGCCCTCGTCTCATAAAGGTGACCGAATTGGTCTTGATTAGAGATCGGGCATCTCCCCCCGAATGTCAACCCCGTTTGTCAGGATTAGGGCATAATTTCGTGTTAGATCAGTTCTCTAGATGTTTTTGAAACCTTAATTCAGGCCTGAGTCCCGCCCGCCATGTGGCCGTCGAGGAAGACGAGGGTCCGGGCGCGGGCGATTTTGGTGGCTTCCGGGTGATGGCGGGCGCCGCGCGTTTCGTTGTCGAAGCCGTGCACCGCGCCGGGATAGACGTGAAACGGGACATCGGGGTACCGCGCCTGGAATTGCGCCACCTTTTTTGGGCTCAACGCGGTATCCAGCGCGCCCACATGGCATTGCACGGGGCAGTGGCCGTCTTCGTCCATGTAGCGCGTCATTTCCCCGCCATAATAGGCGACGGCGCAGGCGAAAGAACTGCGGCAGGCGGCCAGCCAGGCCAGCGAGCCGCCGAAGCAGAAACCAAGGATGGCGACCCGCCCGGCCATCGCCACGGCGTCGCGCGCGGCCTCCAGGTCAACCATCGCCTTGGACCAGTCGTAATTACGGTAGATTTGCTTGGCGCGGCGGTTGCCTTCATCGTCGTATTCGATGGTCAGCCCCGGTTCCAGCCGGTCGTAGAGCCGCGGCGCGATGGCGAGATAGCCCTTGGCCGCGTAATGCTCGACGACGCCGCGCAGGTAGCCGTTGACCCCGTACATTTCCTGGGCGATGACCAAGCCGCCCTTGGCCCGGCCTTCGGGTTCCGCTTGCCAGGCCGAGAGCCGGTGGCCGTCGGCGGCGGTGATATCGATCCAGCTTGCCATGGCGTTGCCCTGCCGGATCGCGGCCTAACCGCCGAGGTAGAGGGCTCGGATCATCGAACGGGTCAGTTTGGCGACCACGCGGCGGCGGTAACCGGGGGGAGAGAAGGTCGAGCTCATGGGCTGTATCTGCCTGCCGATGAGCGCGTCCAAGCCTTCCAACATGGCCTCATCGGGCGGCCCGCCGGTCAACCCTTCGGTTCCTTCGATAGCCAAAGGCATGGAATTGGTGCCGGTCAGGGCGATTCGCAGCTCGGCGATGGCCTTACCCTCGCGCCGCAGGCCCACCGCCACGCCGGCCAGGGGAAAGTCGATGGCGGACCGCACATGGGACTTGGCGTAACCGGTGCGGAAGCCCTCGGCGAGGGCCGGAAGGCGCACCGCGGCGATCATTTCGTCGGCTTCCAGCAGTAGGTAGTCGATGCCGTCGTCCTGGTAGATCGCGCCCAGGGGGACCACCCGAGAGCCCTTGGGCGCAATGATCTCGACCTCGGCGCCGATCACCAACAGGGCCGGCGCCAGGTCGCCCGAGAAGGCGGCGAAGCAATGGTCGCCCTTGGGCGCGACGTGGCACACCTCGCCCTTTGACTTGAGGCAGTAATCGTTGGCCCGCCGCCACCATTCGCTTTGGTTATAGAAAACGCAGCGGGTGTCCAGGCAGAGATTGCCGCCCACCGTTGCGACCTCGCGGTGGGTGTTGGCGGCGACCCCGCCCGCTGCCTGCGCGAGTCCGCCATAGGCGGTGCGCACGCGTTCATGGGCGGCCAGTTCAGCGAGGGTGACCGCCGCGCCGATCCGGAGGCCGCCGGCCAAGGGCTCGATGCCGCGCATCTCGGCGATGCCGGCAAGGTCGATGACGGTCGGCGGCGCGACAATGCCGCGGCGAATGTTGGGCACCAGGTCGGTGCCCCCGGCGAGGAAACGGGCGCCCGGTTCGGCCGCCTTGATGGCCACCGCCTCGGCCATGGTGGCCGGCCGCGCGGTGCGAAATTCCGGCATGTATTCCATCACCCGGTGTTCCCTAACTCCGGCTTGTCCCGGCGCCCGTCCCGGGCGCTGCGGACCAAGGCGGTGATCACCCGGTCGGGGGTGATCGGGGTCTCGTGCAAGCGCAGGCCGATGGCGTCGGTGACGGCATTGGCGACCGCCGGAATGACCGCCGCAAGGGCGCCCTCGCTGGCTTCCTTGGCGCCGAAGGGGCCGTTGGGATCGATGCTCTCGATGAGCTCTACCTCGATATGCGGCGACTCGACGATGGTCGGCACCCGGTAGTCGAGCATGTTGGGGGCCAACGGCAAGCCTTTGAAATAGCGGATCTCCTCGCTCAAGGCCTGGCCCAGGCCCATCCACACCGCACCCTGGACCTGGCCCTCGCAGGCCAGGCGGTTCAGGGCAAAGCCGCAATCATGGGCCACCCAGATTTTTTCCACGGTGACCAGCCCGGTGTCTGAATCGACATCGACCTGGGCGGCGACGGCGGCGTAGGAATAGGCCATGGACGGCCCGACGCCGGCGCCGCGATAGCGGCCGCCTTGGTGCGACCGGGGCACCGTGAAGGTGCCCTTGACGGTGATGGTGCCCTCGTGGGCCAACGCTTCTTCGACCACTTCCTTGAAAGACAGGCCCGGGTCCTGGCCGCCGCGGACACGGTAGATTTCTCCCAGGCACTCGATGTCTTCGGGCTTGGCGTCGAGCTTGCGCCCGGCCGCCGCGCACAGCACGCCCCTGAGCTTTTCCGCCGCCTCGATGGCGGCGTTGCCGACCATGAAGGTCACCCGCGAGGAATACGACCCGTTGTCCTTGGGCGTGATCCGGCTGTCATTGGCGATCACCGAGACGCGCTCGATTTCCAGCTGGAGCACTTCGCCGACCAGCTGGGCCAGCACGGTATCGGATCCCTGGCCGATATCGGCGGCCCCGGTCATGACCGTGACGCCGCCATCGAAGTCGAGCTTGAGATTGACCACCGCATGGGGTTCGCCGGTCCAGTGCACCGGCTTTGCCGCGCCGCTGACATAATGGGAACACGCCAGGCCAAGGCCCTTGCCCTTGGGCAGGTCGGCGCGCCGCTCCGCCCAGGCGGACGCTTGCTCGACCCAGTCGAGGCATTGGGGCAGGCCGTAGGATTCGACCCTCAGGCCGTTGATGGTCTCCATGGGCGCCTTGAGCAGGTTGCGGCGCCTGATCTCGAAGGGATCGAGGCCGAGCTCGCCCGCCATTTCATCAAGCAGGGATTCGAAGGCATAGCGGACATTGACGGTGCCATGGCCCCGCATGGCCCCACAGGGCGGCGTGTTGGTGTAGACGCGATAGCCGTCGAACTTGACCGCCGGAATGTCGTAAATGGCGTTGAGCAGGGCGCCCGAATACAGGATCGTCACGATTCCATAGCCGCCATAGGCGCCGCCGGCCTGGATGGTCTCGCAGGCGCAGGCCGTCATGCGCCCATCCTTGGTCATGCCGATTTTGACCTTGATCCGCGTGTTGGGGCGGCCGCGATGGGTGAGGAAGGTTTCCTCGCGGCTCAGCTTCATGCGCACCTTGGCCCGCGCGGCGCGGGCCAGGATACAGGTGATGATCTCGAAATTCAGGGTCTCTGAGCGATGGCCGAAGCCGCCGCCCACATGGGGCTTGACCACGCGGATGCGCGACGTGTCCATGCCCAGGCACTGGGCCGCGTGCAGATGGACGTAATAGGGAACCTGGGTGCAGGTGTGCAAGATCAGGCGGTCGCGCTCGGCGTCGTATTCGGCCAGCGAGGCATCGGGCTCCATCTGCACGTGGGTCACTTCGCCGCAATCGAAGATCCCCTCGCGCACCAGGTCCGCCGCCTCGAAGCCCGCGGCGACATCGCCGAACTCATGGTGAACGCCGCGCTCCAGGTTGCCCGGCCGATCCCCATGGAGGTCCACGGCGCCGGGCGCGCGGGCCTTGTCGGGGTGGTAATAGGCGGGAAGTTCTTCCACCTCCAAATCGATGAGCGCGAGCGCCGCCTCGGCCGCGGCCTCGTCCATGGCGGCCACCGCGGCGACCGGTTCACCGCGATAGCGCACCTTGTCCCGCGCCATGGGATATTCATTCTGGGCGATGGGCAAGACGCCGAACGGCACGTCGCAATCCTCTCCGGTCACGATGGCGATCACGCCGGGCAGCGCCAAGGCCTTCTCCACGTCGAGGCGCACGATCCTGGCGTGGCTATGGGGGCTTCGGAATATGCGCCCCACCAGGGCGTCGTGATGGTCGAGATCGGCGGTGTAGTCGGCCCGCCCGGTTACCTTTTCGATGCCGTCGATCAGCGGCACATGGGCGCCGATGGCACTGGCGCGGGGGTGTGCCACGGATTGCTCGCTCATGGGGCGGCTTCCTCAATCGCACTGCGGACCGATTCGATGATTTTCACGTAGCCGGTGCAGCGGCAGATGTTGCCGCTCAGCCCCTGACGGATTTCGTCGTCATCGGGGTTGGGGTTTCTCCTCAGCAGCCCTTCTGCCGCCATGATCTGGCCGGGTGTGCAGTAGCCGCATTGGGAACCGAGCTTTTCATGGAAGCCACGCTGCAGGCGCGACATGCGCCCGTCGCTGAGCGCCCCTTCGATGGTCTCGACCCGGCGCCCGGCCACCGAATGGGCGAGGGAGATACACGACAGCCTCGGCCGGTCGTCGACCAGCACCGTGCAAGCGCCGCATTCACCGCCATCGCAGCCCATCTTGGTGCCGGTAAGCCCGCAGACCTCACGCAAGTAGTCGATGAGCAGCATGTTGTCGGCCACCGCATGGTCGCGCCGCCGATTGTTCAAAACCAGGCTTAAGATGGATTTCGCCATGATCATCCGCGCCCTAGGGTACCCCATTGTGGGGCCCATTATTATGTTCGGGTACCGAACAATATATCAAGATACACCGAAACCGCCGATCACACAACCGGCCATTGCCGAATCCCTGGAGGCCGGCGGTTGGCCCCCGGCTCAGGCCCCCTAAAACCCCCCATGGCGCCTTCCTCGAAGCGGCGCCGGAGAGCCCCAAGAAGGCCGATTGAAGGGGCCTCTGGCCCGTGATAGCTTCATTCCATGGCAGTGAATTGTGGAAATTACCGGCCCATCCGGGCTTTGATCGCGGAACAGGCTTCGCGCTTCCCAGACAAGACCTACGCCTATTCCATCGACCAGGACAAGAGCCTGACCTACGGCCAGCTCCATGTTCTGGGCAACCGCATGGCGCGGTATTTCCGAGACCGCGGGCTCAAAGCCAACGACCGGGTCCTGTTGCTGTCGGAGAACAGCTTGGAATTCATGGCGATCTTCTTGGGCGTCCAGCGCCATGGCGCCACCATCGCCACCGCCAATGTGGAGATGAACC
>SMXQ01000003.1 GCA_004356985.1 Alphaproteobacteria bacterium
TCCAAGCCCATGGCAGGACGGGGGCCAAATTGCTCACTGACATCCCCTGCCCGATATGCTAGGGACTCTTTGTTCAAATTATTCCAAAGAAAGAAAGTAGGCATTTTCGAAGAGGGGGTAGTAATGACTGCAAAAGTCATTTGGCTGTTCGCTTTCGTCCTTCTGTATTGGGCCTATTGCATTTTCTGGGGTATCAAGTGCGCCCGCATGGCCCGAACGGCGGGGGACTATTTCATTGCCGGGCGTCAAATTTCGATGTGGGTCTTCGTCCTGGCGGCGACGGCCACGTCGTTCTCCGGGTGGACATTCATGGGGCATCCGGGGCTCGTCTACCGCGACGGGTTCCAATACGCCTACGCCTCGTTTTACACCATCACCATCCCGTTCACCGGCGTTCTCTTTCTGAAACGCCAGTGGATGCTGGGCAAACGGTTCGGTTACATCACCCCGGGCGAAATGTTCGCCGATTATTTCCAGGGCGATGCCATCCGTATCCTGACGGTGATCGTCGCGCTGCTGTTCTCGATCCCCTATCTCGGGGTCCAGTTGGGTGCTTCGGGCTTCCTGTTCAACGTCCTGACCGACGGTCTGCTTTCGGTCAACGTCGGCATGTGGGTGCTATCGGCGGTGGTGTTTATCTACGTGGCCTCGGGCGGCCTTCGGGCGGTGGCCTACGTGGATACTGTGCAATGCATCTTGTTGGCGCTGGGCATCATCATCACTGGCCTGGTGGCGCTGAACCTGGCCGGCGGCTGGGACGCGCTGAACGAAGGGTTCGCCAAGCTGGCGGCCAGCGATATCGGCAAATGGGGCACCACCAAGGGGCACGGCGGGGGTGATTACAACGCCTATTTCGCCATCCCGGGGGTGATCCAGTTCACCGCGGGCCTGGGCAAGGAAACCCCGGTCGGCGGGCTGTGGACGGGCATCATGATCCTGACCTACATGTTCGCGCTGATGGGCATCCAATCGGCCCCGGCGTTTTCCATGTGGGCGTTTTCCAACAACAGCCCCAGGCCCTTCGCGCCACAACAGGTTTGGGCGTCGTCGTTCTGCATCGGCCTGATCCTGTTCTTCTTCACCGCCTTCCAGGGCATGGGCGCGCATCTTCTGGGCGCCAACGGGGCGGTGACCAGTGCCGGCATGGCGCTGGCCAACGTGCTCCCGGACTTGACCGCCAACAAGCAGGGCGGCCTGGTTCCGTTTTACTTCAATACCCTGGGTGAAACGTTTCCATGGCTGGTCGGTCTGCTGGCGGTTTGCGCCCTGGCGGCCATGCAGTCGACGGGGGCGGCCTATATGTCCACCGCCGGCGGCATGCTGACCCGTGACCTCTATAAGCGCTACCTCAATCCCGGCGCGTCGCACGAGACCCAAAAGCTGTGCGGCCGCATCGGCGTCTTCATCATCGTCACCGCGGCGCTGACGGTGGCGACCTTCTCGCGGGATGCCCTGGTGCTGCTGGGCGGCCTCGCGGTGGCCTTCGGGTTCCAGATGTGGCCGTCCCTGGTCGCCGTCTGCTGGGTCCCCTGGATCACCCGTCAGGGCGCCACCTGGGGCCTTGCCGCGGGTCTTCTCGGGGTCATCTTCACCGAGAACCTGGGCCTCAATCTGCTGGGCTTCTTCGGCATAGACGCCGGTTGGGGGCGTTGGCCGTGGACCATCCATTCGGCCGGTTGGGGGATGCTCTTCAACCTGTCGGTCTGCCTCGGGGTTTCGGCGATGACCCAGGACGCGGCGGCGACGGACCATCGCATGAAGTATCACAACTTCCTGCGCGAGCACGCGTCGTTGTCGCCAAGCAAGAAGGGGCTGGTCCCCGTCGCTTGGGGCGTCACCATCGCCTGGATGATCTTCGGCATCGGGCCGGGCGCGGTGATCGGCAACGACATTTTCGGTGCGCCCGACGCGGGCGTCGAAGGTTGGACCTTCGGCATTCCCTCCATCTGGGCCTGGCAGATCCTGTTCTGGCTGCTCGGCGTGGGCATGATGTGGTTCCTTGCCTACAAGATGGAAATGTCGACGGTGCCCGATAGGGAAGTCGAGGCGCTGACCGAAGACATCGGTGACATCGACCTCCAGCCGGCGTCCCAGCCGGAGACGACAACGGGTCCCGCCGAGTAAGGCGAGGCGCCCGAACATGGCGGGGGGAAGGGATTGGTCCTTCCCCCCGTCTTTCTTATACTGGCGTCCCAAGCGATGCCTTTTTTCATATGCTGGCGCGGGGCCCCGATCTTCGGGGGCCGGTGGAGAGGCAAGGTATGGAACGCTATTTCACCGCGGAATACAGCCTGCTTTGGGCACTGGCGTTGGCCTTGGCGCTGTTCTTTCCGTTGCGCCAGTTGATCTGGGTGCTCTATGTGCGCCGGTCCGAACGCAAGGCCGCGCTGGCCGACCAACAGCGCCGGACGCTCAAGCGCCGGGCCGCCGTGACCGCGGCGCTGCTCTGCTTGGTGTTTTCCTACTTCTATACGCTTCGGCTATTCTAGGGGGCATGATGAACCCCAGGGTTCTCCGCCGTTTCATCATCATTGCCGGGGTCGCTACGTTCGCGGCTTTTACCGGCTGGATGGTGGCGAAGTCCTTCGTTTCATCGCTCCCCGGCGATTACTACACCAGGGAAGGCGATATCCGGCTCGGCGACGGCCACTACGATAAGGCGCTGGAAAGTTTCGACAAGGCGCTGGCCGAGATGCCCGATCATCGCGGGGCGTTGATGGGCCGCGCCCTGGTCTTCATGCGCAGCGGCAAGGAGCCGGACGCCCTGGCCGAACTAAGCTATTTGATCGACTTTCTTAATCGCACCCTGGCAACCGACGACCGGACCGGGGGCGGCGTCCTGGCCTCCGCCTATGCCAATCGCGGGATCGTCCATGACCGGGCCGGGCGCTACCAGAAGGCGCTCAAGGACTACATTTGGGCACTCAAGACCGACGCCGGGGCGCTCGAAGGCCCGAGTCTGTTCGACAAGATCATCTATGGCACGCCGCACCCATCGACGGTGCTCGACCGGGCGGTTTATCTCAAGGAACAACTTGCCCTGCCGCCCGGGAAACGTCTTCTAAGGGTGCCGGAGATCGACGACGAGCAGCGCATGTACAAGCCGTGATCCCAGGCGTCCTAAAATTTCACCACGCCGAGAACGTCCTTCAACAGGACCAGGAAGAAAAATACCGCGGCGATGCATCCGAACAGCATATGGACGAAATCCGAAGAACCGTCGGGGTTTCGCGCGCGGATGCCGCGCCAGGCGATCCCCGCGGTCACCGCAAGAAAGACGTAGTTGAAGGGAGTTTCCCATGCGCCGGCAAATTCGAACATGGCGCGCAGTATAACCGGTCCCGTGCGACGATTGAATCGGCCTTTGGAGACACCGGCTCAACGCTGCGTTCGCAACTCCTCTTCCGAGAAATAGGGCGGCAGGATCGAGGTGCCCTTGCCGGTGAGTCCATAGGCCACCCACAGGCTGCCAAAGATACAGATCACCACCGCCGTGGTGGCGATGGCAAAACGCCTGACGCCATTGGTCACCGGGGTGAGGTACGCCGGGTCGAAACGGTGATAGGCCGGGTCCTGGTCGTCGAGGGTGCCGGCGGCGTCCAGGGCCAGGATCCGGCGCGCGTAATGGCGCGCCCAGTGGGGAACCTGGTTTTGCAGCATATAGACGTGGAACAAACGGTCCCCCACCGCGTCGGGCATGTCTTCGCCGAACCATTCGAAATAGGCGAGCTGGATCAGCTGAAATTCGCCGACCTGGATCAGGTTGGCGGCGCGCGCGGCAACCGCGCGTTCGGGGTGCTCGTCGTGGTCCGGCCTGAGAAGCGTCTGCAACAGTGACATCGCATCCTCGCTAGCCTGGGGCGCGCCAACCGTCCGGGTTTCGTGCATGGCCAGTCTTCCATATGATTAGACCCATGACCGGTTTCCGGCAAATCACAAAAATGTGGGGCACCCGGCGCATCGCCGCCTTGGCCCTGGTTCTCGCCGGGGTGGGCGGCCTGACCATCTTGGCGGCGATCGCTTGGCGGGCGCTCGACCAGGCCCCGTCGCGGGAAGCGGCCATCAGCCTCGCCGGGCAACTTGGCGCCGGCGGCCTGACTTATCTCTTCGTGTTGACCGTGATCGGCGTCGTCCTCGACCGGGCGCTTGCCGCCCGCGCCTATAATCACCGGGATCTCCCCGCCCGGCCCGAATTCTACGATTACGGCACGCCCGAACTTCCCCAGCACATGGAAGAGCTTTCCGGCCGCGCGCTCAAGTCGCTCACCTTCACCGTGTTCGATACCGAGACCACCGGTCTGAGGCCGTCCCAGGGCGATGAGATCATCGCCATCGCCGGAGTCCGCGTTAGCGGTGGCACGCTCAGGCGCGATACCACCTTCGAGGCGTTGGTCAACCCCGGCTTCCCGGTTCCAAAACCGTCGATCCGCTTCCATGGCATCACCGACCACATGCTTAGCGATGCACCCGCCATCGGCGCGGTGCTGGCCGAGTTCCACGCTTTCGTCGGCGACAGCATCCTGGTCGCCCATAACGCCGCCTTCGACATGCGCTTCCTCAAGCTCAAGGAGCAGTCAAGCGGCGTCGCTTTCCACCAGGTGGTTCTGGACACGCTGCTGTTCTCGGTCTTCCTCGACCGCGACGCCGAGGCCCATACCCTGGACGCCATCGCCCAGCGCTTGGGCATCACCGTGGAAGGCCGCCACACCGCCTTGGGCGACGCCCTGGCCACCGCCGAATTCTTTCTTCTCATGCTCGACCGGCTAGAAGCGCGGGGCGTCGAATCCCTCGGCCAGGCGATCGCCATCAGCAACGAAATGACAGCCGTGCGAAAACTGCAGACCCAATTCTGAGCGCCCGGCGGCGCCCTCAGAATATGTCGCCGGTCAGTTCCGCGCGCACCCGTTCGCGGAAGCGCCGGATCGCCCGAAGCCCATCCACTAAAATGTCCTTTTCGCGGCGGGTGAGCCGTTCGGGCGCGACGTAATAGGACACCTCTTGGCCGTCCCGGGCGGCCGCGACCTGATGGCGCAGGATGAGCCAGCACAGGTGATGATAGGCGCCGACGAGATAGTCGTGCTCGTCGCGATCGAGATAACCCGCCTCCGCCAGGGCGTCCATGCGGCCCAGGGTGGAGAGCGCCTCCACGCCCTCGCGCAAGGCGATGATCCGCACCGCTTCGATCAGCGGCAGCGCGGCCGATTGCTTGAGGTTGAGGGTACCTTTGTGCGGTTGGTCGTCGCGCACCAGGATAAAGCGGTCGAAAAACCCGAGCGCCACCCCGGCGGTCTCGGATTCGGCCGCCAGGTCGCGAAGGAACGAAGGGTTGTCGGCGACCGTATGCAGCACATGGCGGCGCAGTTCCCGGGCCAGGGCGGCCCGGCCCCAAACCGACCGGAAATCGAACAGAATATCGCAAAACCCGAGCGTCGCCGCCGAGCGCGTCGCCACCCAGATGTTGACCTGGGCCTTCCACTGGCTGACGGTCTTACGCCAAACCGGATTGGTCGCCATGACATGGCCCTTGCATAGGGGAAAGCCGGCCCGGTCGAGCGCAAGGGTGAGGCGGTCGGCGAATTCCATGAACCAGCCGTCGACGGAATCATGGGCGCCGTCGGGATAATCGGCGAGGATCAGCCCGTTATCCTGGTCGGGATGGATGAAGTTCTCGCCCCGCCCGCCGGAGCCCATGACGATCACCGAAAATTCCACCGGCGGCGCGCCGGGCCCGCTTGCCGCCATATCCTCAAGGACGAGACCGGTGACACGGCGGATGACGTCGTTGTTGACTTCGGTCAGCAGCGCCTGGATTTCCGGCACCGGGATCCCGTCGGCCAGCAGCCGTCCGGCGATGGTGCCCAGGCCCGCCTTGACCGCGCCCAATCCCGCCAGCCCGCCGTCGCCGGCCAGGGCGTCGATTTCCTCCATCAGCCGATGGTCGGTCTCGAACAATGCGTCCTTGAGACGCAACACCCCCACCAAGGCGCCCGCGCCATCGACCGCCGGCAGGTGACGGATATCCAACCGCCGCATGGTGGCGATGGCGTGAAACAGGAACTCGTCGGCGCCGATGGTCACCACCGGCGCGGTCATCACCGCCGTGACCGGGTGCTGGTGCTCTACCTCGAAGGCGACCCGGCGCAGCGACCGGAATGCCTGTCCTGGCTGTTCTGGCAGATGGGCAGCACCCCTTATGTCGGCGGAGGCTTTGGCCATTTTTACGCCTACGCAGAGGAAAAACAGCAATACCCCATCGACCGCTTCACGATGGAAACCAAGCGCCAGCTCGACGTACTCGACCAGCGCCTCGCCGACAACCGCTATATGTGTGGCGACGAATACACCATCGCCGATATGGCGATCTGGCCTTGGTATGGCGGGCTACTCATCCACAACCAGTACGGAGCGGAGGAGTTCCTCGATGCCAAGTCCTACTCCAACGTGCTGCGCTGGGCGGAGGAAATCCACTCCCGCGAACCGGTCAAGCGCGGCCGCATGGTCAACCGCCGGCGCGGTGAACCACACGAACAGCTCCGCGAACGCCATGATGCCGGGGATTTCGAAACAAAGACGCAGGACAAGGTTGAGGCGGCGGGCTGATCCACATTTGGGCCGTTAACCTGATGTCTGCTTTTGACCCAAAGCAGACATTCATCTCCTGATAACCCAGCCAGTCAATGGGCAGGTTTAATTGTTTTTAGGATAATATTACAATTCTACAGCCTAGCCTTGATTTGGTTAAAACCCTGGGGGAGGTCATGCCGTGAAACACATCACCTTCGTGTCCCTAATTGTGTTAATCGCAGCGGTTTCCGCACTGCTTTTCTCATCCAAGGACAACCTGGGCACATTACATAACAGCGGTTGCTCGGCTGAGGCGGAGCCGCTTTATAAGCGGTTTTTAGCAATGTCTAAAATGATGGGACCGGCGCCGGGGCAAAAGACGTCCGCCGAACTTGACGATACGATGAGCTGTTCATTGTGGTTGTTCAAGGAGGGTCGTTATCAGGAGTTCATCCCGATCGCCGAGAAGGCGATTCGTCTCGCCGAGCGTGAGTTAGGGCGTGACCATCTCGATACCGTTACGCTGGTTAATTTTCTGGCGGTCGCCAACGATTCGGAAGGCAAGTACACCGAGGCTGAGGCGCTGTTCAAGCGCGTCCTGACGAGCAGGGAAAAGATGTTCGGGCCAAAGCATCTCTTGGTGGCCCACGTCCTTAACAACCTGGGGGTGCTCTACCGCGACCAGGGCAAGTACGCCGA
>SMXQ01000040.1 GCA_004356985.1 Alphaproteobacteria bacterium
GCCGCCGCGGCCGAGTTCGCCGCGCACGCCCATGGCGAACAACACGAAGGTGACGCCGGCGTGATATTCGAACCCCCTGTTCTCCACGGGATCGATGGTGATGCTGATCTCCGGCGCCGCGTCCTCGACCAGCGCCACCACCTCCGACAGCCGCTGGCAGGCCGCCCGCGCGGCGGCCGGCAGATCCATGGCGCCCAGGGCCGCAAGGGTCTTATGGGCGGGCCCCGTGGCCTTTAGCAAGCTGGTCAGAAGCGCCCCGCCCTCTCCGGCCAATGCCGCCAATTCGCCGCCATCCTTGCGGTCCAGGGCCGAACGCACGGCGGCGGCGGCCTCGATCCCGAGCCCGCCGACAATCTCGTCCACCAGGGTCGGCAGGTTGAGGTCCACCGACAAGCCTTCGATGCCGATGGCCGAGAGCGCCTCATGGGCAAGGCCGATCACCTCGGCGTCGGCCTGGGGCGATTGGGAGCCGATCAACTCGACCCCGGCCTGGCCCACCTGGCGCTCCGGGCGCAGTTGGCTGCCCGACACCTGCAGCACCTGACCGGCGTAGCACAGGCGCAGCGGGCGCGGCTCATGGGCAAGGCGCGTGGTGGCGATCCGCGCCACCTGCAGGGTCATGTCGGCGCGCAGGCCGAGCATGGTCTGGGACACCGGATCCATCAAGCGGAAGGTCTGGGTGGTCATGGCCGCCCCGGCACCGCCCAGCAGGCTGTCCTCGAATTCAAGCAGCGGCGGCTTGACCTGTTCATAACCCGAGCCCTTGAACACCGACAGCAAGCGCTCGACGGTGCGCGCCTCGAACGCCGCGTCGGGCGGCAGAATATCGTTCATGCCCGGAGGCAGCAGGGCATTTGATGGCTGATCGTTCATGGCGTCTGTGGAACTTGGGCGATGGCGCGGGGCACGGATCGATGGGACCCTATCCGGCCCGCTTAGTAGCCCGTTTGCGGCCCAACGGCAACGAAATTGGCCGCCGCCGCGATTCCCGGCCGCTTCCTAAAGCCGCAACGCCTCGGCCTGGACCACGTGGGGCAGCGCGCGCACCTTTTTCAGGGTGGCATCGTCAACCAGGCCATCGGTGTTGACCAGGGCCACGGCATCGCCCCCCGGCTCGGCCCGGCCGAGGTCGAAAGTGGCGATGTTGATGCCGGCCTCGCCCAGGGTGCGGCCAAGATTGCCGATGAAGCCGGGCCGGTCCTTATTGGCGACATAAAGCATCGTCTGGCCGAGCTCCGCCTCCACCGATATGCCGTTCACTTCCACCAGCCGCGGCTTGTCGCCGCCGAACAGCGTACCGGACACCGACCGGATCGAACGCTCGGTCTCCACCGTGAGGCGGATCAGGGTTTGGTAGTCGCTGGCCCGTTCGTGGGTCGCCTCGGTGACGTCGATATCGCGCTGGCGGGCGATCACCGGCGCGTTGACCATGTTGACGGAATCCATCAGCTTGGACAGCAACCCCTTGAGGACGATGGCCGTCAACGGCCTGGTATTGAGCTCCGCCACGGCGCCGTCGTAATCGATGGTCACGGATTTGAGCCCGCTGCGGGTCAGTTGGCCGACGAACCCGCCGAGTTCCTCGGCGAGCTTCATGTAGGGCTTGAGCTTGGGCGCGTCCTCGGCCGACACCGACGGCATGTTGAGGGCATTGGTCACCGCCCCGGTATTGAGGAAATCAGACATCTGTTCGGCCACCTGCAGGGCCACGTTCTCCTGGGCCTCGGTGGTGGCGGCCCCGAGATGCGGCGTGCAAATCACGTTGTCGAGCGCGAAATAGGGGCTTTCGGTCGCCGGCTCCTGGCGGAAGACATCGAGGGCGGCGCCGGCCACATGGCCCGCGGCCAGCGCCTCCACCATGGCCTCTTCGACCACCAGTTCGCCGCGCGCGCAGTTGATCACGCGCACGCCTTTCTTCATCTTGGCGATGGCCGTGGCATCGATGATGTCGCGGGTGGCGTCGGTCAGCGGCGTGTGCAGGGTGATGAAATCCGACCGCTTCAGAAGGCCGTCCAGTTCGACCTTCTCCACGCCCAGGTCCTTGGCCCTCTCGGTGGTCAGGTAGGGATCGTAGGCGAGGACCTTCATTTTGAGACCGTGGGCGCGGTCGGCGACGATGGAGCCAATATTGCCGCAGCCGACGATGCCCAGGGTCTTGGACGTCAGTTCCACCCCCATGAAGCGGTTCTTTTCCCACTTCCCCGCCTTGGTCGAGGCATTGGCCTCGGGGATATCGCGGGCAAGGGCGAACATCATGGCGACGGCATGCTCGGCGGTGGTGATGGAATTGCCGAACGGCGTGTTCATGACGACGACGCCCAGCGCGGTGGCTTCTTCGATGTCGATATTGTCGACGCCGATCCCGGCCCGGCCGACGACCTTGAGATCGGTGGCCGCCGCCAGCACCTTCTTGGTGACCTTGGTGGCGGAACGCACCGCCAGGCCGTGGTATTCGCCGATCCGCGCGATCAGTTCGTCGGGCGACATGCCGGTCTTGAAATCCACGTCGATGCCGCGTTGTTCGAAAATCCCGACGGCGGCAGTGGACAAATTGTCTGAAATGAGAACCTTGGGCATGACCTTATCCTTTTGGGACGGGAACGATCTTGGTGAATCGAGGATCGCGAACGGCGGCGCGTTCAGGCGCCGAGTTCGCCGGCGACGGTCTCCGCCGCCCAATCGAGCCATGGGAACAGCGCCTGGAGATCGGCTGTCTCCACGGTGGCCCCGGCCCACACGCGCAAGCCCGGCGGCGCATCGCGGTAACCGTCGAGGTCGAAGCCGGCGCCTTCGTCCTCCAACAGCTTCACCATGGCCTTGGGCGCGGCCGCCTTGGCGTCGGCATCGAGCGCCTCGAACCAGGGCGCCACGATCTTGAGGCAGACCGAGGTCGACGACCGGGCGGCGGCATCGCTCACCAGGAAATCGACCCATTCGGTGCGCCCCACCCAATCGGTAATGGCCGCGAGATTTCTCTCGGAGCGCGCGATCAACCCCTTAAGTCCGCCCACGGTGTCGGACCATTTAAGGCCGTCCAGGGCATCCTCCACGCACAACATGGAGGGCGTGTTGATGGTCTCGCCCCGGAAGATTCCCTCGATCAGCTTGCCGCCCGAAGTCATGCGGAAGATCTTCGGCAAGGGCCAGGGCGGGGTATAGGATTCCAGCCTTTCCACCGCGCGCGGTGAAAGCACGATCATGCCGTGCTGGGCTTCGCCGCCCATCACCTTCTGCCATGACCAGGTGGCGACGTCCAACTTCTCCCACGGCAACGCCATGGCGAACACCGCCGAGGTGGCATCGCAAAGCGTCAGCCCGGTGCGGTCGTCGGCGATCCACCCGGCATCGGGCACCCGGGCGCCCGAGGTGGTGCCGTTCCAGGCAAAGACGATGTCGCGGGAGGGATCGGCCGCGGAAAAATCGGGTATCGCGCCGTAATCGGCGGTGAATATGCGCAGATCCTCGATCTTGAGCTGCTTTTCGATATCCGTGACCCAGCCCGAACCGAAGCTTTCCCAGGCGAAGGCATCGACGCCGCGGGCGCCCAACAACGACCACATGGCCATCTCGAAGGCGCCGGTGTCCGACGCCGGCACGATACCGATGCGCCAATCATCGGGGATGGAGAGGATGGCGCGCGAGCGCGTGATCACCTCGGCGAGCTTCGCCTTGCCCACCACAGAGCGGTGGGAGCGGCCCAAACAGGCGTCTTTCAGGTTGTCACTTGTCCAGGAGGGGCGTTTGGTGCAGGGACCCGATGAAAATCGTGGATTCGCCGGTCTGACTTGCGGCTTCATGTGTCTATTCCTTCCAGAATAGTTGCACCCCGTTGGGGGGGCGTGGCCCGCCGCGGATACTAAGCAAAATCCCCCCGCCGTCAACGACATTCGGCCCCATTGGGCTCCTTACCGCGAGTGGCAGCCATGCGTGGCAAACCTATCTAAATCAAGGGTTTGTGATCGACGTACGGCGCCACTTCGAGCGCCGCAGGGCCTTCCCGGGCGACCGTGGCGGGGCGAATCCCCGGCCCCGGCGGAAACCGGTGCGGGTACCGATTAAAAAAACGGCGGCCAAGGGGACCGCCGTTTTCTGGTTGGATTTCGCGCGAACCGCGCGGCGCCGGTCGGCTATGCGGCCTTGGCGATCTTCTTGTTGAGGCTGGCGACATCCCGCTTGAGTTCCTTGCGGAAGGCTTGTTCCTTGGCCAGCTTCTTGCGCAGCATGGCAAGCTGCTTATGAACCGCGTTCATCTTGGGCGCGGGTTTCTTGGCCCCAGCTTTCTTCATGGGGGCCTTCTTCGCCACGGCGCGCTTCTTGGCCATGGGCTTGCGTGTTGCCTTGCGGATCGTGGCCTTCTTCGCCACGGCCTTCTTCACGGTGCGCTTCTTGGCCACGGGCTTGCGCGTTGCCTTGCGGACCGCGGCGCGGGCCGGTGAGGACTTAGCGCCGGCGCGGCGCGTGGAAGCAGATTTCAATTGCGGCTTTCGAACCATGCTCGGCTTCTTCCGCTTCGTTGACCTGACAGCCATGGTGAAAATCCTTTCGGTTGTTTGATCAAGATCGCGCCCGGACAATCAGGCGAAAATAAATAAACCGGGCGAATTAGTAGGTTGAGAAGGTTAAGAAAACATGACTTTCTGATCGGCTTATGGGCCATCGCCGGAGACCGATTCGACCGTGCGGGCAGGTTCGACCGTGCGGGCGATGGCGCCGGTGCGCTAAAACGGCAGGTGCGATTCGAGCCCCATCTCGCGCGCCAGGTCGCGAAGGTCGGCGCGGGTATCTTCGGGAAAGACAAGCCCATCGCGCCGATTGCGGGCGTCGGCCCGCGCCTCGATCTCGCCGGGAAATAACACCTCGTCGAAACCGTCCGCCGGCGGCACCGATTTGAGATCGCCGATCAGCTTCTCCATATCGGCCTCGAATTCCGCCAGCGGCCGGAACGCGGCGATGTCGAGCGCCAAGGCCATGTGCCCCGCACCGCTCCTTGTTTCGGCCTGGTAGGGACCGCTTACGCCGCCGAGGAAATTGGCGCCCGTGAGCACCCCCGAAAGCACGTCCATCATCACCGAAATGCACGAGCCCTTGTGATCGCCCATGGGCAGGATCAACCCGGCAATGCCCTCCGCGGGGTCGGTGGTGGGGGCCCCCGCCGCATTCATGGCCCAGCCCGCCGGGATCTCCTCGCCGCGCTGCTTGGCGAGATAGAGCTTGCCCCGGGCGACCGCCGTATTGGCGATATCGAGGACCACCGGCCCATGGGCCCCACCCGGTGCGGCGATGGACCACGGGTTATTGCCGAGCAATTTTTCGCGGCCGCCCCAGGGGGCCATGGCGGGGCTGGCGTTGGTTGCAAGGAAGCCGACGCAGGACCGCGCCGCGGCCATGCGGGTGAAGTACATGGCGGTGCCGAAATGGTTGGAATTGCGCACCGCCACGGCGCCGATGCCGTGTTCCTTGGCGCGGGCGATAGCCTCGTCCATGGCCTTGGCCGCCAACACCTGGCCGATGCCGTCATGGCCGTCGATCACCGCAACGGCACCGCCATCGACCACCAATTCGGGCGCGGTCAACGCCGCCATGACGCCCGATTTCAGCCTCGCGGCATACCACGGCAGTCGCAGCACGCCGTGGGACTGGTGCCCCCAAAGATCGGCCTGGACCAGGCTGTCGGCAAACAGGCGCGCATCGCTCTCGGGGACGCCATGGGCGCGAAACACCGCGGCGGCGAAATCGATCAGGGGCTCGGGCGCGATGGCGGTCATCGCCGTTGGGCTCAGGCCCCGCCCTCGATGGCGGCGGCGATGGCCGCGCCCAGGCTTTCGGTGGTGGCGCCGCCGCCCATGTCCGGGGTCAACGCCTTGGGATCGGTGAGGACCTGCTCGATGGCCGCCTCCACCGCCTGGGCGGCAACGGCTTGCCCCAGGTGATCCAGCATCAGGGCGCCGGACCAAATCTGGCCGATGGGATTGGCGATGCCCTTGCCGGCGATGTCGGGCGCCGAACCGTGGACCGGTTCGAACATCGAGGGGCACTCGCGCTCGGGATTGATATTGGCCGACGGCGCGATGCCGATGGAACCGGCCACCGCCGGCCCCAGGTCGGACAAGATATCGCCGAACAGGTTGGAGCCCACCACCACGTCGAACCAATCGGGATGAAGCACGAAATGGGCGGTCAGGATATCGATGTGGTACTGGTCGGTGGCGATGTCCGGGTAGGCCGCCGCCATGGCCCGGAATCGTTCGTCCCAAAAGGGCATGGTGTGGATGATGCCGTTGGATTTGGTGGCCGAGGTCAGGTGTTTCGCGGGGCGGGACCGGGCCATTTCAAAGGCGTATTTCAGGACCCGGTCGACACCCCGGCGGGTAAAGATGGATTCCTGGACCACCATTTCCTGATCGGTGCCCTCATAAAGCCGGCCGCCGATTTCCGAATACTCGCCCTCGGTGTTTTCGCGCACCACGACGAAGTCGATGTCTTCCGCCGACCGGCCGGCCAGCGGCGACTTCACGCCAGCGAGCAGGCGCACGGGACGCAGGTTGATGTATTGCCGCATGTGGCGGCGGATGGGGATCAACAGCCCCCACAGAGATATGTGATCGGGCACCCCGGGGAAGCCGACGGCGCCGAGGAAGATGGCGTCATGGGGCATCAATTGCTCCAGCCCGTCTTCCGGCATCATGCGTCCGGTCTCGGCATAGGTCGCGCAGCTCCAGGGAAATTCGGTCCATTGGAAGGAAAAGCCGAAGCGCCGTCCCGCGGCGTCCAGCGCACGGATGCCTTCGGGCACCACCTCCCGGCCGATGCCGTCGCCGGCGATCACCGCGATCTTGTAAGTCTCCACCATGCTCTCGCCTTTCGAACTCGGCCTGGGGGCGGCGCACGCCCGGGGGCCTTGGCTGGGCCCCTTTCATAGCCGGGATCAACCGCCGGGGGAAAGCGGAATGGTGCCCCCACCATTCGCGCGCCATGGCCATAAAACCGGGCCGTGAAGTTTCCGGCCGTGGCGTTTTCGCCGCGAACCGCTAGACTGGGCGCCAGCGCCGGGGCCCCCCGGCGGAAAAATCGGCCGGACGCGACCATGACCCTGGACCAGATCCTCATCAGCGCCATCATCGCCGCCGTATTGGGGCTCTTCCTGTGGGGCCGGTGGCGCTACGACGTGGTCGCCGTCCTGGCCTTGGTCACCGCCACGTTGTCGGGCATCGTCCCCGCCGAGGCCATGTTCGCCGGCTTCGGCCACCCGGCGACGGTCACCGTCGCCCTGGTGCTGATTCTCAGCCGGGGGCTTCAGAACGCCGGCGCCATCGACATCGTCGCCAAATACCTGCTGCCGCCTCTGGCGCGCCCCGAGGCCCTATCGGGGCACTGGGCACGGTGGCGGCCGGATTATCCGCCGTCATGAACAATGTGGGGGCGCTGGCGCTGCTGATGCCCGCCGCGCTCTCGTCGGCGGCCCGGGCCAAGCGGTCCGCCGCCCAGGTCCTGATGCCGGTCTCCTTCTGCTCCATCCTGGGCGGCTTGGTCACCCTCATCGGCACGCCGCCCAACATCATCATTGCCAGCTTCCGGGGCGATATCCAAGGCGTGCCGTTTTCCATGTTCGACTTCACCCCGGTGGGCGCCGCGGTGGCCGTCGCCGGCATCGTTTTCGTCGCCGTCATCGGCTGGCGCCTGATCCCGCCGGCGCGCCGGACCGCGCCCTCGGCGGCCGAAGCCATCCATATCGAGGATTATGTGAGCGAGGCCCGCGTCGGCGAAGACAGCGCCGCCATCGGCCAAAGGCTGAGGGAGCTCGACGCCAAGGCCGACGAGCACGACGCGGTGATCCTGGAGGTCCTGCGCCACGGCCGCAGATTAGCGCTTTCCGGGCGGCGCCTCGACATCGATGCGGGCGACGTGCTGCTGATCCAGGCCGGACCCGACGCGCTGGAACGGGTGCTCAAGGTTCTCGATCTCACCGCCGCGGCCAAGCGCGCCACACCCGGCGCGGTCCTCGGCGGCGAGGAGATATCGGTCATGGAAGCGGTGGTCGCGGCGCGTTCGCCGTTGATCGGCCACACCCTGGTGACCATTAGGCTGAGGAGCCGTTACGGGGTTAATCTGCTGGCCGTGTCCCGCGCCGGAACACCGATTCGCAACCGGCTCAAGAATTTCCGTTTCCGGGAAGGCGACGCCGAGAACCTGCCCGACGCCGCGGCCCGCCTCAGGTGCCTGCCCCTGGCCCAACGGGACATCACCCTCGGCAAGCTTCACCTGACGGGCATGGCGATCCTTGTTTTCGTCATCGCC
>SMXQ01000041.1 GCA_004356985.1 Alphaproteobacteria bacterium
AGTTCGACCTCGAGGCCTTCCTCGGCGTAATAGCCCTCTTCCTGGGCGACGTGATAGACCAGCGAAAAGACCGCGTTGTTGACTTCGATCTTGGTCTTCTTGAGCGCCATGGTACCTCTCCCCTTTGATTTACTGCTCAAAGCCCGTACCCCAAAGGCCGCGCGTGAATTAGGCGCCGATGATAGCCAACAACGCCCGCGAAGTCCAAGTGAACCCGGCCCTGGGGGATTCGGTGGGCGCGCCCGGCTGAACCGATCGGTGAAATCTGTAATTATGACAGGCCTGGGAAAGCGGCCTAAACGTGAGGGAAAGACGTCTTGAAAACCCGCCTTTAAGGTCAATTCCGCGGCGCTGTTCGGGTTCGACTGAGGCTCCGGTCCCCGGCCGCGTTCACGCCGCCTTGGGCAGGCGGCCGCGGTCGTGGGGTAAATCCAGGAAGCCCATGTCCGGGCCCTTGGGCACGATGCCGGTCGGGTTGACCTTGGCCTGGCTGTAATAGTTGGCCTTGGTGGCGTCCAGGTTCAGCGTGTCGGCGATGCCCGGCCATTGGTAGAGCTCGCGCAGGTAATTCACCAGATTGGGGTAGTCCTGGAGGCGCCGCAGGTTGCACTTGAAGTGGCTGTAGTAGACCAGGTCGAAACGGAGCAACGTCGGAAAGGCGCGCCAGTCGGCCTCGGTGATGCGCGCGCCCATGAGGTAACGGCCGTCCGCCAACCGTTCTTCCAGGGTATCGAGCCCGGTAAAGACCTTGTCCACGGCCTGGTCGTAGGCCTGCTGGCTGCGCGCGAAGCCGGTGCGGTAGACGCCGTTGTTCAGGTGTTCGTATACAAAATCGTTGATCTCATCGATGCCCGGGGCGAGGTCTGCGGGGTAATAGTCCATGGAGGGTTCGGCCCAGGCGCCGAAGGCGCCGTTCAGCATGCGGATGATTTCCGAGGATTCGTTGTTGACCACGGATTTGCGCTCGCGGTCCCAAAGGGTCGGTACCGTGACCTTGCCGGAATAGGCCGGGTTGGCCGCCGCGTAGGCCTGATGCAGGTGGAAAAGCCCGTCGGCGCCGGGTTTCAGCTCGTCGAGCCCCGCCGAGTAGGTCCAGCCCGCGGTCTTGGGCCGATCTGCGATGGAGACCGAAACCACGTCTTCCAGGCGCTTCAGCTTGCGCATGATCAGCGTGCGATGGGCCCACGGGCAGGACCACGACACGAACAGGTGATAGCGCCCGGGCGCGGCCTCGAGCCCGCCTTCCCCGGACGGCCCGGGTTCGCCGTTGGCCGTCACCCAGTTGCGGAACTTGGAGGCGTCGCGGACGAAGGCGCCGCGGGCATCGGGCGGGATCTCGGCGTCATTGTCCCAAACGCCGTCGATCAGCATGCCGGCCATGGTACCTCTCCTTAGTGCCTGGCCTTAGTGCCTGGCCTTGGCGCCCGGCAAGCGGGCTCAGCCCTTGAGGAACGGCACCGCCAGGTCCTGGAACAAATCCGCGGCGTCCCACGGCACCAGGTGTTTGCAGCCCTCGGCCATGTGCAAATCGAGGCCGGGCTCCAGTTCCTGGAGAAGGGCGCAACGGTCGGCGGCCCGCGCCCTGTCCTCGCGCCCAAAAATCAGCAACAGCGGCATGGTGAGCTCGGTCATCCGCCGCCACAGCGGCGTGCCGCCGCCGCCCTTGGCCGGTTGCTTGGCCCGGGATTCGTTGCGGGCGACGAAGGCCTCGAAATTGCGGCCCACCGAACGCGAATGGCGCAACTCGAGTTCCGCGTCGGTAATGAGGTCGTGATGGAACAAGGTCGCCTCCAGGAGCTTGCGGGTGTCCTCGATGCCGGGCTCCACCTGGGCCATGCGCTGGTCCATCCTCTGGACCACCGCATCCTCGCGCTGGCCGGCGCCGCCTTCCAGCGGCGGCAGCAGGCTACCGGTGCCGAGCACCATGATGTGGCTGATCCGCGCCGGATTCTCGAGGCCCAGGGCGACGGCGACGTTGCCGGCCTGGGAATGGCCCACCAGGGCCGCCTTGTCCAGCCCCAGGGCGTCCATCAGGCCGAGCGCGGTCTTCTTCTTCAAGCCCACCGAGCCGTCTTCGCTGTAACCGCTGAGCCCGAATCCCGGGAAATCGAAGGCGATGACGCGGAACCCGGCGGCCGCCAGCGGGCCGATGGTGCGGCGATAGACGTCGGCCGAGGAACCCAGCGAGGCGCCGTGAAATAAAAGGACGGCGGGGCCGCTTCCATCCTCGATATAACGGATGGAATGGTCCTCGACCTCCACCAACTTGTCTTCGAAACCCGTGGCGACGGTTGTATCCATGATTTTCCTCCCTGAGCCCTCTCTTCCAGGCATGTTCAACCGCCAAGCTTATCACAGCGCCGGCCGCCCCGCGAGAGGGCGGTGGGCCGCCGCCCCTTGCGCGGGCGCCGCCCAAGGCCGATAGTCTGGGGGGCCAGGACCCTATTGCCAACCCCGTGACCGCCAATTCCGTGACCGGAAACCTGGGGGACCATGAGCCCACCCGTTACCCGTTTCGCACCCTCGCCCACCGGTTTTTTGCACCTGGGCCATGCCCATGCCGCGCTGTTCGCCGCCCGTGCCGCCGGCGCCGGCAGGTTTCTGCTGCGCATGGAGGATATCGACCGGGGCCGCTGCCGTGCCGAATTCGACGCCGCCATCTTGGAAGACCTCGCCTGGCTCGGGCTTGACTGGGACGGGCCGGTGCTGCGCCAATCCACGCGCGCGGTGGCCTACCGCGCGGCGCTCGACCGGCTCGATGCCCTGGGCGTTCTCTACCCCTGTTTCTGCACGCGAAAGGAAATCGCCGCCGAGATCAACCGTGCCGGGTCCGCGCCTCATGGCGTTATCGCGCCCGATCCCGGGCGACATGGCGCACCCGGGCCGGTCTCCATGGACGGGCCGCTTTATCCCGGCACCTGCCGGGGCCTGGCGGCGGCGGAGCGCGAAGCGGCCATGGCGCGGGCGGCGGGATTCGCGCTGCGCCTCGATGCCGCAAAGGCGGCAGGCTTGGTCGGTGAACTGGAATTTTCGGATCACCGGTTGGGGCTCACCGCCGTGGACCCCCTTCTCCTCGGCGACGCGGTGCTGGGGCGCAAGGATATCGGCACCAGTTATCACCTGAGCGTCGTCGTCGATGACGCCGCGCAGGGGATCAGCCTGGTCACCCGCGGTGCCGATCTCTTTCCCTCGACCCACCTCCATGCCGTCCTCCAAGCCCTGCTCGGCTTGCCCGCGCCCGAATATCACCATCACCCGCTGATCGAAGACGGCGCGGGGGCGCGGCTCGCTAAACGCAGTGATTCCCGGGCGATCCGGGCCTTCAGGGAAGAGGGACTGAGCCCCCGCGAGGTGCGCGCCCTGGCGGGGTTTCCCGATGGTCCTAGCGGGCAACCCTGCTAGGCCTCTCGCACCATGACGGGTCCCCCAATGGATTCGATGCCCGGTTTCGTGCCTGCCGGTGGTCGGCATAGGGGCATGGCTCGCGCTCTGCGATGGTTGCCGGCGATGCTGACCCTGATCATCGGTTGGGGCGCGGCATCGGCAGGTGGTTCGGGCTTGACCGATGCGCGGCCGATCACCCATCCCTTGTTCGACGCCAATCATTGCCTCCGCAGGATTGAACGCCTGGTCGACAAGGGGACCGTCGTCTGGCATTGGAACTGCGGCAAAGCCAAGTTGATTACCATGTCCTGCGTCTATGACCGCACCGGGTTCGGGGGCCTCGGGCCGCGGTTTGCCCGGCCGGGCTGGCACTGCAACTATCCCCTGCCGGTGCTCGCCGACGAGCGGGGGGAACGGGCCAGCGATGTCGCCGTCGGCGACGTCGGCGGCCCCGCCTATTGGGCCGCCTGCTTCGTCGCGAGCTACGGCGAATTCGCCTCGCGGGCCAAGCCCTATCACCGGACCCCATGCTGGCGGGCATTACGGGAAATCGGTCGAGCGGTGAGGCGGGACGGGCGCAGCCCCGCGGAGGCGGCCCGCGACCTGCTGCCCTGAATCGGCAACGGGGAGGCTTCGTCGGGTGATCGGCGGACGCGGAAAACGGCCCGCCACCCGGTGTACTATGATCCGGCGGCCAGGGGGGCTACAGGGCCCGGGTTCGCCGCCCGACCGGCCGCGGGGATTCCCGCCTAACCCTTTTCTTCGTCCGCGGGCATTTTCCTGCGCCGGCCGCGGCCTGGGAAATCGGCCTTGGAAGAATCGCCGATGCCGTGGAAATCGATGATCTCGATGGAATTTCCAAACGGGTCCTGTATGTAGGCGTGGCGGCCGGTGAAGGTGCGGTGTCCTTCGTCTTCATAGGTGAGGATGGGAAAACCGCTTTCTTCCAAGTACTCAAGGGTTGCGTCGAAATCACCGCCGTCAACCATGAAGGCATGGTGAAACTCGTATTCACCGGGCGGATTAGGGGGCGTGTGGTGCTTGGCATTGGTGAGAACGAAATATTCGTTCCCCGCTTGCATGAAGACCGATTCGTCGTTTTGGCGCAGGTAAGTGCAGCCGAGCACGCCTTCATAGAATTTGCGGCCCTCTTCCAGGTCGGAAACGCCGATGGCGAAGTGAAGGATTCCGGTAGGTTTCATACCCTTTGCGGTGGTCATGTTTCCTGTTCCCTTCAACTGGACGGTAAGCCGTTCTCTAAATCATTTCACCCAGCAGGCATCCGTAGCCCGCCACCGGCTCGTTGATGGAGAGGCGTTTCTGAATCTCCCAGCAGCGCGCCGGCACCGGATGAACCACCGGGATGCCGAGGTCCTGTTCCAGCATGTCGATCACCGGCAGCACCCGCCAGCCGGACCCAAGCAGGTAGATGGCATCGGCCTTCTTGTGCTTGAGGACGACCTTCTTGACGTGGGCATAGACCTCTTCCGATGAAAGTTGACCAATCGAATCGAAGGGCGCGTCGATGCCTTCCATGGCCAGCATGTCGAAGCCCGCGCCCTCGAAATAGTCGGAAAACATCTTGTTGATGGGGCCGGTGAAATAGGTCGCTCCGACCACGCGTTTGGCCTTGAGAGCCCTGAGCGCCGCCACGTGGTTGGACCCCGAGGTAAAGATCGGCGTCTTGTATTTGCGTTCCCATTTCCTGATGAGCCGCGCTTCGCCCTTGTAGCCCAACAGCATGAAGGGGGGCGCGCCCTCGGGCAGCATCAGGTCCACCTCTTCCTTGGCCAATTCATCGAGAAGCGGCTCATAGGGACCGATGGCACGCTTGAATTCGTCGGTGGTGCCTTGGCGGATATCGAGGAAAAGCGGAATCACGCCGATCCCTTCCGGCAGCATGCGGATGAGTTCCTCCAGGGATCCGGGGCGCCGGGTCGGCTTGATGCACCCGATCACACCCCTCCAGGTCGTATACGGCATTTGCTTCTCCCTATATCGTTCTTGTCGGCGGCATCGCCGGTTCCCGACAGGTTCATGGATGGGTGCCCGAATTCTACAGCAAAATCAATGGCTGCCAAATGCCGCGTCGGCGCGCGGTGGGGTGGGGGCCATCCCGGATAAATCCCCGGCCGGATACCGGGTGGGTTTGGCCATCGCCGGCATCCGTCCGGCGGGCGCCTTTTGGCCGGGTTGGGACGACTTTCCGACTGATCCGGCCGATTATCCGGTTTGTGGGTAGAAAAGCACCCATGGATTGCCCTAAAGTGATCATGAGATGGACGGGTCCAAAGGTGGATTCGCAGATGAGTGAGGCACGACGATGAACAGCAAGCGACTTCTTGCTATAGATGACGAGCCCGATTTCATGGAAATCGTGCGCACCGTGGCCGAAGGACTCGGTTATGAAGTTAAGATTACCGACAAGGCCGATGAATTCGCCGAGATCTATGAATCCTTCGACCCCAACGTGATCGTGCTCGATCTGGTCATGCCGGAAGTGGACGGTGTGGAACTCGCCCATTGGTTGGCCCACGAAAAAAGCCAGGCCAAGATCATCTTCATCACCGGCCATAATCCCCGTTACGCCGATGCCGCGCAGGACCTCGCCGATAAGGGGGACTTGGTCAGCGTGACCACGCTTTCGAAGCCGGTCAGTCTCGCCGTCCTGAGGGAAGCGCTGGCCTGAGGCGCCGCCATTATGGCGCAGTAGATCAAACCCCAAGGGATTGAGCGGAGTCTGGCCGAAAGGAAGTCGAGATCGCGCGCCCGGGAATTCCTTTCCGCGGTCTCGCGGTCCTGCCCTGGCCGGACGAATTTCTGAAAAGCGTGCGGCGCCGTCGTGGCGGTGAAATTCATGGCCGAAAAAGGCGCCGCATCCCGCGGTGCTTTGGGGTGGCCGGTGGCGGAACGATCAGGTGGCCGTGGCGCCGTGATTGCCGCCGGTGCCCTCCAGGGTGATGCCCAATTCCGTCGCCAACAGCGCCGCCTGGGTGCGGTTGCTGACCCCAAGGGTCTTCAATATCGCACCCACATGCACTTTCACCGTACCTTCGGAAATGGTCAGCCGGTCGGCGATGTTGCGGTTGGACAATCCTTGGCCGATCAGCGCCAGGACTCCCAATTGGCGCTGGGTCAGCATTTCGATATTGGCCCGCGCTCCGATGGCCGAGCGGGTGGCGTCGAGGCCGGCCGACACCACGTCTGTCGGTTTGCCTTCGCTGGAAAACAGCGAAGGCGGGACATAGATTTCCCCCAGCATGACCAAACGAAGCGCGTTCAACATTACCGATGGCGGCGCGGATTTAGGCAGAAACCCCTGGGCCCCCGCCGCCAGGGCACGCTCGAGATTGGCGCGGGTCTCGAATCCCGACACGACGACGATGGGCACCGATGGGGAGGCCTCCCGAAGCGCCCGCACGCCGGCGAACTCGTCCATTCCCGGCATTCTCAGGTCCGTCAGAACGAGGTCGAAAGGCCCCTCCTCGCGCGCCGCCTTGATGGCATCGGGAAAATCGCCGGCCTCGACGCACTCGGTCTCGGGATCGAGTTCGGTCACCAGCCGGGACAGCCCTTCGCGAAACAACGGGTGGTCATCAGCAATGAGAATTTTAAGCATACGTTCCTCTGTGCGCTTCGGTGACCGGTTCAACCTTCGCGTCCCATCACCCTTGATTGCCGTTCCCAAACCTAAGGCGCCCATTGCTCCGCCACGGACCCGCCAAGCGAAGTCTTGTATTATTTACTGGAAAATCGGCATGCGCCAGCCATAAGTCGAATAAATATGTAGATGCGGGTAGATCATTGGCAAGACGGATAAAAACATACCACTTTTAGGAGCATTGGGGCGCATCGCGTGGCGGCGGCCAATGTCCCCTGCCACGCGCCCATTTCCCCTCACATCAACCGCAGGTTTTCCCGTCGGACCTCATCCAGCGCCGCCTTCATGAAGGCGGGCAGGGCAAAGGCGCTGACGTGGATTTCGGGGTTGTAATAACGGGTTTCGATGGCCGCCCCCCTGAAGCGCGCGGCGATCACCGCCGCCGATCTCTGCCTGTTTTCCGCAT
>SMXQ01000042.1 GCA_004356985.1 Alphaproteobacteria bacterium
AATAGCCTTGGCCGTCGATGGTGAAGACATTGGTGCCAGCGGTGTGGCGATGGGCCTTTTTGTAAGTGCCCGGCACGATCTGGGAGGTGTGGCAGCCCAGGGTGCTGTCCGACAGGACCCATCGCAGGCTCGACGAACCCTTGCCGCGTTCGGCCCAGCTTTTCAGTTCGAAATTGGTGATGTCGGCGACAAAATTGGTTTCCCATTGATGACGGCCGGGACGAATTTCAATCATTTGCCCCTCACCCTGGAAATACCCGTTGGGGCCGAGCCGCTCGGGAAAGTCCCGTTCGGTATTGAAAATAAATTCCTCGTTCCGGAACAGATTGATGAGAAAGCGGAAATCATGGATGGAGGCCAGCCGCACCGGTTCGGTCCCGGAGCCGTTGAAATGCTGGTACTTGGCGTTGAGAGGCACCGAGAACAGCGAATTGCGGCCCCATTCGAAGGAATGCTTGCCGCCATCAGGCGTTTCGATCTGGGTCGAGCCTTGCCCCTCCATCACATAGATAATTTCCTCATAGAGGTGATGCAGCTCGCGGGATTTCGATCCGGGAGGCAGTTCAAAGCAAAAGACCGAGACGAAATCGTCACAACCCTTCATGAGGCAAATCGCGCCGTTCATCCCGTAAAGGTCCCAGGGCTTGGTCTCGATTTTCATCAGGTCGATGCCGAAATCTTTGATGACCGGCACCGGTTGTTTGCCGCACCACGCCAGATAGCTGTCATGCAGGAATACGGGGTCTTTGGTGTTTGCGGTGTCGTCCATGATCGCTCGATCCCTGGCTTCGAGATTAAATTTTCAAGGGTCACTTATAAGAATGGATTGCCATGGGGTCAAACCGGCCGCCGGTGAAACGGCCGCCGTCGGCCGACGGGCGCAAAAAATAGCGCCTTGAGTTGTCCCATGGGCGCGCGCTCCGTACACTGTCATCGGCGAAGATAATAACAGTGGTGGGACCAATGGCAGAACTTCCAAGACTGAACGGCGTGATCGCCGCCCTGGCGGCGGGGCAGCCGGCCTTCACGGCCTTTTGCACACCGGACGTGCCCTCGGCCATCGCCTTCAGCACATCGACCGGCTATGACGGCATCGTCTTCGAGATGGAGCACAACCCCTGGGATTCGCTTAGCCTGCGCGATTGCCTGCAATACATGCTCAATCGCGGCCAGATCGCCAAGTCGGGCTCCATCGCGCCATTGGTCACGCCCATGGTGCGGGTGCCGCCCAACGGCAACGAGCAGGCCCAGTGGCAGGCCAAGCAGGCTCTCGATCTCGGCGTCTACGGCGTGGTGTGGCCCCATATCAGCTCGGTGGCAGAAGCCTATAACGCGGTCGCCGCCTGCCGCTATCCGCGCATGAGCGACGCGCCGCTCTACGAGCCCGCCGGCATCCGCGGCGATGGCCCGACCTCGGCCTTGCGCTATTGGGGGCTGTCCCAGCAGGAATACTATCACAAGGCCGACGTGTGGCCGCTGGCGCCCGGGGGCGAGATCCTGGTGATCCTGATGATCGAGGACACCAAGGGCATCGAAAGCCTGTCCGATATCCTCAAGGACGTGCCGGGCATCGGCGCGGTGCTGATCGGCGAGGGCGACCTCAGCCAGGAGCTGGGCTATCCGCGCCAATACGACCATCCCGTGCTCCTCGAGGCCATGGCGGAGATCGTCAAGACCTGCAAGGAGAACAACGTCGCCGTCGGCCACCCCCATGTCAACGCCGGTAATGTGGAGCGCATCCTGGACGAAGGCTACACCTTCCTGATGGCGGCGGCGGTGCGGTCGACGCCCGGCCTCGACAAGGGTCTGGAGTTGGCGGGGCGCAAGGCTGGTGAAAAATCATCCACCCCGGCGCCCACTTATTGAGTCAAGGAGACAAATTTCATGATCATCGATTGCCACGGCCATTACACCACCGAGCCCGCACAACTGACCGACTACCGTAAGGCCCAGCTTGCGGGGCTGGAGGCGGATCCGTCGTTTTTGCCGTCGCGCGCCGATTTGAACATCTCCGATGATGAGATCCGTGAACGGCTGGAGCCGGCGCAGCTCAAGCTGCAGCGTGAACGGGGGACCGATCTGACCATCTTCTCGCCGCGCGCGGTGGGCATGGGGCATCATCTGGGGAACGAGCAGACCGGCCATTACTGGGCCGAGATCTGCAACAATATGGTGCGCCGGGTGTGCGACATGTACCCCGGCAACTTCGTGCCGGTCTGTCAGCTGCCGCAGTTCCCCGGGGTCGAACCCAAGAACTCCATCGCCGAGCTGGAACGCTGCGTCAACGAGATGGGTTTTATCGGCGTCAACGTGAATCCAGACCCGTCGGGCGCCATGTGGACCGACCCGCCCATCACCGACAGATGGTGGTACCCGCTGTGGGAAAAGTTAGTGGACCTTGACGTGCCCGCCATGCTCCATGTGTCAGGCTCATGCAACCCCAACTTCCATCATACCGGGGCCCATTACATTGCCGGCGACACCACGGTGTTCATGCAGCTCATCGTGGGCGACCTGTTCAAGGATTTTCCAACGCTCAAATTCATCATCCCCCATGGCGGGGGCGCGGTGCCGTTCCATTGGGGCCGTTACCGGGGCCTGGCCCAGGACATGGGCAAGCCGACCCTGGACGAGCACCTTTTGGACAACGTGTATTTCGATACCTGCGTCTATCACCAGCCGGGCATCGACTGCATGACCAAGGTGATCCCCATCAAAAACATCCTGTTCGCCTCCGAAATGGTGGGGGCGGTGCGCGGCGTCGATCCCGAAACCGGGTTCAATTACGACGACACCAAACGCTACATCGACGGCACGCCCAACCTGAACGATGCCCAACGCAAGGAGGTGTTCAGCGAAAACACCTTGAGGGTATTCAGCCGGTTGAAGGTCTGACCTTGGCCGGAAGTGCCCTAAACCGTGGTTCGCATCTTGCCTTCCGCGGCAATCATGTGGTCGCGACACGCTTCCACGTAGTTCTGGTCGGGGTCCAGAATGACCGACACCGAGCGGACCTTCTGATGTTCGGGCTCCCGGCCCGGGGGCATGGTGTCGTTGTCGCGCAATTCAGTAACTGCGTTGCGTAGACGATTGCGCGTCATGACGATTCCCTTGTCGGTGGCGACCAGGTTTTCCTTGGACCGATCGATGATCGGCCCCATGGATTCCTGAAGACTGGCGTCCTGGATGCCGAAACCGGCGATGCCGGAATAAGTTTCACCGCGCTTCTGGGCTTCCCGGTCCATCAGGTAATCGTTGCCTTTGTTTTGCACGGGGAAGAAGGTGCCTGGGATAACCGGCGCATGAACCCCCTTGCCGTCCAGGCAGGCTTGGCGCTCTTCGGCGGTCAGCGGACGTTCCGGATGATAGTCGTAACTCCAGGTCCAGCAGTTTTCGTCATCGATGGGAACCCAGAAGTGCCCGTGCTGCGGGTGATCGGCGCGGGGCGGAATCATGGAAAAGCAGGGCATGACCCATTGGGTGATCCGCCAGTAGTACTTGCCTTCTTCGACGTTCCGGCGAACACCGATATAGAGCCCCCCATCCGATGGAGAAACATCGAACACCGGTGTGACGTCGTCCAGATTGTACTGGTTGACCTTGGCGCCCCTGAACAGCGGGTCTCTCTCGAGCTCGTTGGAATGGAGCCACGAAACATGGCCGGAATCGATGCCGCCTTCCAAAGCCTGCAGCCAGTTGGATTCCTGAAAGCGCTTGGTGGTAACGGTCTGTTCCGGGCTGACCGTGGCGAACTCCCATGTTGGGTCCGGCGGGCGCTTGTCGTTTACGCCCATGAAGGTCCAGAGCACGTCTCCGACCTTGATCAGGGGATAGGCCTGAAGCTTGATGGAATTGCGAAAAATGGTTTTCTCGGGGTCCGACGGAATTTCGATGCACTGGCCCGTCACATCGTATTTCCAGCCGTGATAGGGGCAGCGTAATCCGCTTTCTTCGTTGCGGCCAAACCACAGGGATACGCGGCGATGGGCGCAAAATTCCTCGATCAGGCCATAGCGGCCGTCACTGTCACGGAACGCGACCATGTGTTCGCCCAATAGTTTGACACGAACCGGCGGGCAATCGTTTTCGGGAAGCTCGCGGTCCAGCAAGGCCGGAATCCAATAGTGACGGAAGAGCTCGCCCATCGGCGTGCCTTTATCCGTCTGGGTCAGTAGATCATTCACTTCCTTGCTAAGCATGGGGGGTCTCCCGGTAATACCTCAATATCCAGACTTGCCGCCGAAAGGCGATTTTTACGCCGCATTTCCCAAGTTGTCCTGGATCATTCAGCCAAATTTTCATGACAATGCCAGTTTCCCAAATGGTCGACGGCATTCTCGCGCGTAAATCGCCAGCGCCAATCGGTTGTTGGCCCGAAAGAAACTAAGAAATTGCTGCCGCTTCGTCAATGGACCGGAGTTCCCCATGGGGGAACCAGGGTATCCATGTGCCCCCCTTCGGCTCTACCATGAATCATTGACAGTCGCCTTCCGGCGAGGTGAAAGTTCAAGCGCGGCCGGTCAAACCTCGTCCCGTGGGAAAGAGATCAAAACCATGCCTTTCGTCGACACAGATGGAATCCGAACGCGATACGATGTCATGGGCGACGGCCCGGCGCTGTTGATGTATGCACCGGGTGGGTTTGACGCCCGCATCGAGCAGTGGACGGAACTCGCCGTCTACAAGCGTATCAAGCTGCTGGACCATCTTCCGAAAAAATATAAATGCATCGTCTTCGACCGGCGCGAGAACGGGCAGTCCGGCGGGCGGGTGGAGCGCATTACGTGGAACCACTTCGTGCGCCAGGGCGCCGGGCTGCTGGACGCGCTGGGCGTGGAAAAAGCCCATATCATGGGGGGTTGCATGGGGTGCTGCCCGGTGGCCGCGTTCGCCGTGGCCCATCCAGAGCGGACCCTGTCCATGGTGCATTACTGGCCCGTCGGCGGCGCGAAATACCGCATCAGCAGCCACCAGCGGTTTTCCCGCCATCTGGCCTTTGTCGAGGAATTTGGCCTGCCGGGCGTCGTCGACCTTGTTCGGAGCCATGATAAGAACTTTTCGCGCGATCCGCGCGGCGGACCCTGGGGCCAACCCATCCGCAACTCAGCAGAATTTGCCGAATCGTATGCCGCGCTCGACAAGGCGCGGTATCTTGTCACCGTCACGGCGATGGTTCGCGGGTTGATCGATCGTGACACGGCGCCCGGTGCCGAGCCGGAGGATCTGATGAACCTTGATATTCCCAGCCTCATCGTGCCCGGGGACGATGACTTTCACGCCACCTCGGCGGCCCGTTACCTGCAGGAATGCCTGAGCGGCGCGGAATATTGGGACGTCCCGGTGGACCGGCAAACGGAAGAAAACGCCCCCAAGCGGGTGCTGGATTTTCTCGATTCCATCGCCGCCTGACCCCTGATTCAACCGCTCAGGCGACGGAATCGACGACCGGCCGCGCGAACAGGTCTTCAAGCGCCATAGGACGCGGGATGATCTTTTGCGTCACCGCGTGGCCGACGAGCCCCTCCAGGGTTTGGCGATTGGGCGCGATCCCGTATGGCAGCGGGTCGTCCATGAATTCCATGGCCGCCAGATGCACCTTGTCGACCCGCGACGGCTCTGCAATCCGGCCGGCCTTCAGGTCGTCCACATAATGCCGCTTGGAAGCCGCAAACGCGTCGAAGATCTGGGTCGCGACCTCGGGCATTTCTTCCAGCAGGGCATCACGCACCACCACGACATGGTTGATCGGATAAAACCCCCGGGTCTTCAGCGCGGACACGCCCGCCGCGAATGGATCGTCTATCATCGCCGCGACATCGGGGTGATCGACCTTGGCGCCGACGGCGGCGACCAGGCCGCCCGACGAAAGCCGGCCTTCCAGGTCGCTATCCTTGAGCGGTTTCACGTTTTCCGGGGCCTCATAGGCCTCCACATGTTCATCGCCCGACGGCGTCCAGGTGACCGAAGACAGGTCCACCCCATATTCATCCTGAATGATCGCCCGCGCCCAGACGCCGGTGGTCACCGTGTAACCGCGGTTCACGCCGACCCGCTTTCCGGCGAGGTCGGCCGGCGATTTCAGGCCGGACGGCACATGGTGGAGGATCGCGTCGTGATGAAAGCCGCGCACCAGGAAGATCGGCAGGGCGGTGAATTTCACGCCATGTGCCTTGGCGCAGATATAGGTGGTCACCGCCATTTCGCAGACGTCATAGGCCAGTTCACGCACCATTCGGCGAAACCCGTGCACCAGCACGGGAACTTCCTCGAACTCGAGATCAAAATCCGGCAGGGTGACCCGGCCTTCTTTCAGCGCCCGATTATTGCCCTGGGTCCGGGAGACCGCTTTTAAGGTGATTTTACTCATTGGTTTCCTTGTCTTTCTTCGAATTAGCAACAGTCCGAATCGCCGTTATCCTCCAGCGCGGGCAGGAGCCAGTCAACCGGCAGGTCCGCCCCCATGACATGTGAGACAGGCGCGAATATCTTCAGGCGGTATCTTTTCTCATGGTTCCAGAATATCACGTTGGTCTCATGCGGGGGAAACCCGGGTTTTGTGCCGGGGTCCTGTGAAACCAGAATGATGTCGCTTGCGCCGATCCGGAATCGTTCCCGTACCAGGCCCTCGATCCGGATGATGTCCCCGAGGGTGTCTTTCTCAGGCCCAAGGCGTCGAAACATTTCACCAACCTTGACCGCATGCCGATTGCGGCGCGACGCGTTCAAATCTTGAGAGAATTACCCGCCGCGCAGTGCCGCGCGCGACTTCTAACTTGCTTGCACTCTGCCGCTTTGGTAGTTCTTGGTCAACAACCCAGCAGGAGAGATAAGCGTGGTAGAAAAGGTAATGGCGGCCGTGCGGACGGCCCCTCAGACCACCGAATTCCGCGAATATGACATGCCGGATATTGCCGATGAGGCCGCCCTTCTGAAGGTGGAAGTGGCCGGCATCTGCGGCACCGATGTGAAGTTTTATTCCAAGCCCCCGTTCGAAGGCCCGGTCATCATGGGACATGAGAACATCGGCACCATCGCCAAGGCCGGCAAGACCTTCCAGAAGCGCCGCGGGCTCAAGGAAGGCGACCTGGTCTTCGTCGAACATTATGTCGGTTGCATGAATTGCGAATTTTGCCACAAGGGCGAATATCGCCTGTGCATGTACACCGATTGGCGCAAATTTCCCGAGGGGCTGCGGTTCGGCTATACCCTGGCCGAACGGGCGCCCCATCTGTTCGGTGGATTCGCGCAATACATGTATCTGCCGTGGAACTCGGTCATCCATAAAGTGCCGGACGGTCTTTCGCCGGAACGGGCGGGCGTCGTGACCCCCATGGCCAACGGCATCCAATGGGCGTTGTTCGATTGCGGCGTGGGCTATGACAGCCGTGTGCTGATCCAGGGGCCGGGCCAGCAGGGGCTCAGCAACACGATTGCCTGTAAGCAGGCGGGGGCGTCGCTGATCATCATCACCGGCACCAACAAGGACAAAAAGCGCCTCGACGTCGCCAAGAAGCTGGGCGCGGACTATGCCATCAATGTCGAGGAAGAAGACCCGCTGGAACGGATCATGGAAATCACCTCGGGCGAGGGCATGGATGTTTCTCTTGATTGCACGGCGGGCGCGGGGACCATTCCGGTGCTGTTCGGCATCGAGGCTCTCAAGCGCAAGGGCGGCACGCTGCAGATCCAGGGCGAGGACGTCCCGGATTTTCCGAACTTTCCCTTAGGTAAGATCGGCAACAAGTACATCACCGTCAAGGCCGCCCGCGGCCATAACTTCGAGAGCTGCGAACTGGCGCTGAAACAGCTCAATTCCGATCGCTTCGAGATTGATTTGATCACCACGCACCGGTTCAGCCTCAAAGAGACCCATGACGCCATCAACGCGGTCGGCGGCAGTGGAGAGGTCATTCACGCCTCGCTGATGCCATGGAAATAAGCCTTGCCCGGCCCCATGGCCACCAGTGACACGCGGATTCCCGTCACCGTCGTGACGGGATTTCTCGGTGCCGGCAAGACGACCCTGCTCAACCGGATTTTGTCGGAACCGTCGGCCGGGCGTTTCGCGGTTATCGTGAACGAGTTTGGGGATATCGGCATCGATGGCGACCTGATCGAAACCGGCGCGGAGGAACTGATCGAACTCTCAAGCGGCTGCATCTGCTGCGTGGTGCGGGGCGACCTGATCCGGGGGCTGCGGAACCTATTGACCGAAAAGCCGGACTTGGACGGGATCATCATCGAAACCACCGGATTGGCCAATCCCAGCCCGGTCATACAAACATTGGTGATCGATCAGGTCATCGGCGCGCAATGCCGCCTCGATTCGGTCCTGTGTGTGGTCGACGCCGTGCGTATTCTTGACCAGCTGGCCGACGGCACCGATGCCGCCGACCAGATCGCCTTCAGCGATCACATCGTCCTGAACAAGGTGGACGATGCCTCCGCCGGGATAGGCGGCATCGAAGCCCGCATCCGCAAGCTTAACCCGTTCGCGCCGATTACCAGAACGAACCGGTCCAAAGTTCCGGCCAGCGAGGTTCTGGACCGGCACGGTTTCGACCTGGACCGGGTCGAAGCGCAGCTTCCCCCGGATTTGGCCCCCCATGATGATCGTCACCATCACATCGAGAACACCGGCATCACCAGCGTTTCCCTGACCTGCGGCGCCCCGCTGGACGCCGCCCGCCTGGAGGAATGGTTGCAGGACCTGCTGGCGCGCCAAGGCAACGACATCCTCCGCACGAAAGGGATATTTTCCATCCGCGGCGAAGACAGAAAGCTCGTCTTGCAGGCCGTAAACATGATGCTGGAAGGCGACTATGTCGGGCTTTGGGGAAACGAGGCACGCCATTCGCGCCTGGTCTTTATCGGTCGAAACCTGAACCGCGACGAACTGGATGCGGGGTTGCAACGCTGCCGGCAGGGTGTGGCCGAGGACGTGGAATGAAACGGCTTGCCCACGCCAACGATGCGCGTGGCGAATAATTTGCCAAATCGAGACAGGGAGCGGACACATGACCAGAATACCGGTATTAAGCCGAGACGAGATGAATGCCGATCAGCAGGCCATCCTCGATAGAATCTCAGCCAACAATGCCCGGGTCGGTTTCGGGCCGGCCATCGGCTATGCCTATTCGGCCGAGGTGTGGCGGCTGCACAATGAATCCAGCGCGCATCTCCTCGACTGTTCGCTGACAGGTGCGCAGGTCCGCATCATTTCACTGATGACGGTGCGCCACTGGAAGGCCGCCTATCCCTGGAGCGCCCAAGCCAAGACGGCGCTGGGCGCCGGATTGGACCCTGCGGTTATCGGCGCCATAAACCAGGGCGTGCAACCGGAATTCGCCGATCAGACCGATGCGGCCGTGCACGCGGCGACCCGCGAACTGCTTGCCACCGGAACCCTGTCCGACGGGGAATTCAAGGCCGCCGAGGCGGCCCTTGGCACCGTCCGCCTGGTGGAAATCGTCCACACCATCGGCCATTTTTCCACCACCGCCATGATGGCCAATGTGGTCGGCGCCGAACCGGCGGCGGACGCCCCTTCTCGGCTCATGTCCTAGACGCCCCTTCTCGGCTCATGTCCTAGGCGCCATGCGGGAAAAATCGCCCGGAATCGTCGGCTTGTCCGGTTCCCTGTTGGCGATGGGAAATTCCCTGTATTTTTCCTGCTAACAGGGAAATTAGGGGGAGAGCGGTTCGATCAAGACTAGGTCCACCGCTCGCCGCCCGCCCAATTGCGTGAAGTGCGGTCGGCGTTGTCGACATTCCAAGATTGAAATTAGAGCGGTGATATCTTCGAAATCGTGTCTAATATTACGGGATAAGTCGCCAAATTTTAAAACAGGGAGACAGGGATCATGAAAATTACAGGTTTGATTTCACTAGCATCGTCGGCTGCCCTAGGCGTCGGCGCCATCATGGCGCAACCGGTGAACGCGGCGCCCGCCGATTTTTATGCCGGCAAGACCGTATCCATC
>SMXQ01000043.1 GCA_004356985.1 Alphaproteobacteria bacterium
TCGTCTACTGGGCGCATCAACGAACCTTGATGGAAAGGGATGTGCCATGTTGTCGATAAAAAATACCGCCCTGCTGGCCGCGCTCAGCATTCTCGCCGTGGGACTGACCGTGGACGGCGCGCGGGCCGGAGATGGTCGCGGAACCAACCGCACCACCGCCCATCAGGGCGCCAATCCCAAGATCTTCCTCAAAACGTCCTATACGCGGCGCCATAAGGCCACCCGGCGCACCAAGGTGGTGCAGAGCCGCCATCGCCGTTGGCAGGGCAACCCGCGCCGCTGGACGCCGCCGGGCAGGGGGTACCGTAAAATCCGCCGTTGGGACCGGCGTAAGGTTTACCGTAAATACGGCAAATCCCGCCGTTGGGACCGGCGCCGGTATACCGCGCACCGGCACAGGTATTGGAAACCCCACGGCCATGGCGCAGACAACGCGCTCATCGGCACCGTGATCGGGGCGGCGCTGGGGGCCATCATCGGCGATGGCGTTTCCCAGGGCCACGGCAAGGCCGCCGTGATCGTCGGCGGTGCGGTGGTCGGCGGCATCATCGGCAATCGAATCGGCCGCTCCATGGACGAGGCCGACCAGGACCATGTGACGGTTGTCCTCGAATCCACCCGCACCGGCCTGCCGGTGGAATGGAGCAACCCCGATAACGGCAACCTCTACACCATGACGCCGACCCGCACCTACCGCAACGCCTGGGGCGAGGATTGCCGCGACTACACCGTCTGGGGCTGGATCGACGGCTATGAGGAAAAACTCCACGGCACCGCCTGCCGCGCCGAAGACGGCAATTGGCGGACGGTCACATAAGGCCGAAGCGGCGCGGCGGCGCGCGGCCAGGGCTAAGGGGATGAGACCATGGGCATGAGCAAACCAGGCACGGCATGGGCACTCGCGGCACTTCTCGGGATCATGGCGGCGGCACCATTGGCGCCCCAGGCCCGGGCGGCGGCGCCGGCCACCGATCAGGGCGCCTTCAGGTATTTCGCCCAACACCTTCTCGCCGGGATCGGCGCGGCCAAGTTCTCCGACATCCCCGCCATCGGCGGCTATGGCCGCCCTAGGATCGCCGTGCTGCCGTTCCCCAGGGAGCAAACAAAAGTGCCGCCGTCGGTCGCCAGCGCGTTCAACGCCCGGCTCTTGGCCGCCCTCATCCGCCAGGGGTCACGGTCCTACCGGTTCGTCGCCCGCGGCGCTCTCAAGTCCATCGCCGATGAGATCGGCATTGACGGGCAGGCCGATGATCTGGAGCGCAACGCCCGGGTGGATATCCTCATGGTCGGCCGGCTGAGGATTGAGAACGCCGGCTACGTGCTGTCCTACCAGGCGGTCAGCGTGGAAGACGGCACCCTGTTCGCCGCCACCGGGCAGCGTTTTGTGGGCCGGCCATGGGGTCATGCGGCGCGGCGGTCTGCACCCATGAGCGCGCCCCTGCCGGGGCCAGACCCAAAGCCGCGGGCAAGAATCCGCGATGCCCAGCGGCTGCTGGCCGACCTCGGTTACCACCCCGGGCCCGCCGACGGCATGGCGCGGATGAGAACCCGGGCCGCATTGCGGGCCTTCCAACGCGACCAAGGCCTGGCCGACCACGGCCGGCTGACCAGGCGGGTCATGCGCCGGCTGCGCCGATCCTGGAGCCGGGCGGAAATCGCGCTGTGATCCTTTCATAAGGCCTGATGAACCCAACGGGAGAATATCTTGAACGACGCCACCCAAGGAAATGCGATGACCGAAATCGCCCTGGCCATGGCCATGGGATTCTTCTCCGTCATGGTGCTGACCATGATCTCCATGGGCGTGGGTCTGGGTCAAAAGCGCGCCATGGACACCATCATCTTGGCGCCGCCGGCGCCCCAGTCCGCCGCCGCCGATACCGTGAAAAAAGACGATTTGCTGGTCATCTATGACGGCGGACGCTATCTCGGGCGCACCCTGCGCCCCCTGGACACGGCGGCCATCGCCCGCGCTTCCCGGGTCATCCTCGCCCTTCCACCCGACCTTTCCATGGCCGCCGCCATGAAGGCGCGCCAAGGGATCAAGGCGAAGAACCTGGTGGTCACCACCCTGGACCGCCGCTGGCGGCGGGCGCTGGAGGATCGCCAGAATGGCCGCCGCTAGGTTGTCCCGCGCTTGCGCCGCCCTGGCGAAAAAGACCGGGGCCCTGTTCGCGCCCTTGGCCGTGGTGGCCGTGGTGGCGGTGTTGGCCGGCGCCTGCGCCGCCGACGGCAACGCCGATCAGGGATGGGGCGGGGGCGACGCCCGGGGCTCTCGGATCAAGGCCCTGGTGGTGGCGGAAGCGGTGCGCATGGGTGTTTCCCCGGCCCTCGCTCTCGCCGTCGCCCATGCGGAATCCAATTTCAACCCGCGCGCCAAGAGCCGCGCCGGCGCGCGGGGAATCATGCAGATCATGCCGGCCACCGCCAAGTACGAGTACGGCATCGAGCCCGCCCTGCTTTGGGACCCGCGCATCAATGTGCGGCTCGGCCTCCACTTCCTGAGACGCCTGCTCGACCGTTACCGCGGCCGGGTCGATTTGGCGCTGTCCTATTACAACGGCGGCTCGGCGGTGGGCGATCTTCCCGGCGCCCGGGTCATCCCGGCGACCCGGGCTTACGTCCACCGGGTGCGGCGCCTGCGCGCCCATTATCGCGCCCGCCTGTCGCGCGGGAGGGTCTGAGCCGACCGCCATGGCGACCCCCACACGATTTTCAACGGACCAAGAAAGGAACCCCACCATGGAATCACGACGGAACGCGAAATCCCTCGCAGCGCGTGGGGCATGCGCCCTCGTTTTGACGTTCTCCCTCGGCGCATGTTTCCTCGGCACCGACAACGACGCCGCCGAAGGAATCGGCTTTCGCCAGGCACGCTTCGAGGAAATGAAGGTGATCCGGGAATACCGGGCCTGCCGGACCGAAGGCATGGAACTGGACAGAAAGGCCCTGGCGTCGGGATCGTCTGGAACCTATCTCGCCAGCGCCCGGGTGCTGGAGAAATGCGAGGCCGATCTGGGACCGGGCGCCAACGGGGCCATCACCGACGGCGAACGCATGCACGCCTACGCGCTTTCGGTCCAGAACTACCTCAAGGGCGGCGACGTCGCCCGGGCACGGGACAATTTCGACAAGTTCCAGGCCGCCTTTCCCCACCGCGATCTCTACTACGCCGACGGCTCGTCGTACATGAGCACCATGGAAGCCCTGTTGGGGCGTAGCGAACCCTGGACCTTCGGTGAGTTCGCCAACCTCAACGTCAGCGACCAGCTCAAGAGCGAGATGCGGCGCCTGCATTATTGGAAGGACAAATAGCCATGCGACGGTTGTTCCCCCCGATCCCTCCGCACCCCGGGCCTGCCGCCATGGCCGCGGTTGCCCGTCCCCGCCGCGCCGCCCTTGCCGGAATCCTAACGATAGCCATGGCATTGGCCGCCGCCGGGGCGGCCCGGGCCGCCCCAGATGGCGGCGCCGGCTGGGCGCCGGCGTCCAGCGAACGGCTGATCAAGCTGCCGGCGAGCTATCTCAAGAAAGCCGTGGACCGCGATTACGCCAAATCCGGCCTGGCCGCGGCGATGGCGGAATCCGAAAACGCCGTCGGTCTCAAGCATCAGACCCTCCAAGACCTCCAAGCGGCCATGGAACGCGCCGACGGCGAGCTCAGGGTCGACCTTAGGCACCGTTTCCTGGCCGAGAAGCGCGCCTATCTGGAACTGGTGGCGCGCGGCCAGACCCTGCGCCGGAAACGGGCCCGCACCAGGGTCAAGCTCTATGAGCGGCTGCTGGCCAAGCTCGGCTACAGGCGCACCGCCATGACCCCGCAAAAGGTGGCGCTGGTGGAAAAACAGCAAGCCGCGCTGCGCCGGCTGGACGCCACCAGCGCCCGGGTAGACACCGTGTTCTTCCGCTCCTCCATGGGCCGGGAAAGCCGTTACGCCACCGCCTATGCCGCCAACCTGTCCGCCATCGAGCGGCTGGTCCAGGCCATCGGTGCCCATCCCATGAACGACCAGGCGAGCACGGATACCGCCGGGCTCAGCAAGGAAGACCACCTGCGCGGCCTGATCGCCGCCGCCGAGGCGGAGCTCGCCACCCTCGGCCAGGAAGCATCCATCCTCGGCTTCATGGCCAAGCTGGTGTCCCTTGACGCCATGGCGCTGTCGGAAGACGTGGCCGGCGTCGAAGGCGACGGGGAAGAGACCACCGAGACCGGAGCCGGCCTGACCAAGGCCGTCGATTTATTCGTCACGCGATAAAGGAGATCAACCATGTCAACCCGGAAACTGTTGCTTTGCGCCGCCGCCGCGGCCGTCCTCCTCGGGCCCCTGCCCGCCGCCCAGGCCGGCAGCCTGGAGAATCTCGAGCGCGAACGCGCCATGCTGATGCAGGCCATGCTCTCGGCCGAGATGTCGGCCAAGGAACGCCAAGGCAAGGTGGCCTTGTCGCGGAATCGGCTCATCGACCTCGAGCGCATGGTGCTGCGGGACAAGAAACTGGTGGGGCGCAATAGCCCCGCCGTTCGCGCCGCCTATGAGAACTACGATCTCACCTTCTTAGTCCACGCGTCCATCGAACGCGACCGGGCGCTGCTGGACCATTGGATGTATCAGGTGGGGGTTTCCACCCAAAGCCTGATGAACGCCAAGGTTGGGAGGCGGTAACGTGGGCACGGTGCTCAAGACCCTGGATGCCGGCTCCCGGGCGGTGAGCTTCCTATTGGGCGGCCTCGCCATCGCCCTCGCCTTCGCCGCCATGGCGACGGCTTCTTCCGCCGCCGAGATCACCGACTGGGCGGGCCAAGTGCTGGGCTGGACCTTCGTCTGCTTGTTGGCGTCATTGATCTTGATCTGCCTGTTCTCCTGGATTCGCTTGCTGCGCGACGGCACCACCCCGGCGACCGAGGTCTGGTTCCAGGCCGGTGTCCAGGCCGCCAACGGCGTTACCACCCTGGCCCTGACCTTCACCCTGCTGGGCATCAGCCTGGGCATCGGCAGCCTCGCCGGCCAAGATCTCACGCCCGACACCATCCAATCGGTGATCCGCAGGATGACCGCCAATTTTTCCATGGCCTTCATGACCACGGTCATCGGACTGCCCATCTCGGCACTGCTTAGAAGCCTTCTGATCGTCACCGATGCGCGCAACCGCTGCATCGAGGGTGGCGGCTTGGTTCGGCGCAACTAACACAAGGAGCCCCACCATGAAGTTCCTGATTTTCAACCTCACCGTGGCCGCCGCCCTGGTCTACCTGATGACCACGGACCGCGCCGCGGTAACCAACGCGGCGGGCGCCATCCATGACGCGGCGAGCGAAATGAAACAGGCCGCCGGCCGGGTGGTCGATCGCGGCCGGCGCTGGGTCGCCCGGACCCCGCCCGAGACAGCCGCCCGCGCATCGTCCCTTGCCGCGCCGACGGCGCGCGCCATGGCCAAGCCGGCGCCGGTGACGCCGGCGGCCAAGGCACGCACCCCCATGGCGCCGCGCCCCGCGGTGGCGGAGGTCCAATGGCGCGTGGACGCGACGTTCGCCGAAGGCCGCCCGGGCGATGGCGCCATGGCGCGGGCGGGCACCATGGGGCCGCGCCCGCTGGCGGCCCCCCGCGCCACGCCGGCACCCCTGATTCCGGTGCGCCGTGCGAAAGAGGCGGCGGCGGCGATGCGCCGGGCGGAAATCCTGCGGGGGATCGATCCGGCGATCCTCACCCCGGGGCCCAAGCCCGAAGCCGAGACCGCCACACCGGTGCTGACGCCCAAGGAACGGCGCAAGCAGCTTGACGCGCTGTCCGAGGAAATGGAGCTGTTCTACGCCCGCACGCTCGGTCAATAGCGATGGCGGGGAAGCGGCGCGGGTCTCCGGCTTGGACTTCGGTGCTGGTCTCCTTGGTCCTGGGCGCGGTGGTTCTCGGGCTAATTTTGGACCGCCACCTGGGCCCGGCCCAGCGCCGCGCCGTCAAGCCCCCGGTCACCCTCGCTAAGGCGAAACTCCCGTCCCCACCGTCCCGCCTTGGGCGCGGCGGGCGCGCCTTCCGGCTGCCGCCCCCGCCGAAGCCCCCAGCGCCAGCCAAGATCAAGCCGCCCGAGCGAAAATCCCAGCCCCGGCGCGCCCGCGCCCCGGCCAAACCGCACGTCGCCAAACCGCCCCTGGCCAGGCGCGCCGGGCCGGCGCCACCCCGGCTGGTCCCCCGCGCTGCCTTGGCGCCCACCTCCCAAGGCCTGAAACCCAAGGCCGAGCCGCCGCCCAATTCGCAACCGAAGGCGGCGTCAAAACCGAAACCGCGCCGCCCCGCGCCAGGGGGAACCGTCCTCTCCACCCGTGCCACCCGGCGTGAAGGCCGCACCCTGCTTCGGCTTCTTGAATACGGCAAGGGGCCCACCATCGAAATCGCCTGGCCGGAAAACGAGGCGGCCCGCGACCGGCTTTACCGGAAATTCAGGGCATGCTTCGGCATGCTTAACGCGGTGATGACCACCGATGGCCGGCTGTTCGGGGAAACCGGGCCAAGGGGTGTGCCCTGGGACATCAACCTCGACCGCTATTCCGGCTTCATTCGTTACCCGGCGGGCCGGACGATCGCCGCCGAACGCGCCCGGGCGCGCGACATATCGGCCCGCCACGGTATTCATGGCCGCCTGGTGCGGGTCTTCCCGAGGAACGTGGACGCGGTGATCCTCGGCGGCTTGAACCAAGTGATCGGCGGCACCTACAGGGGCGCCAAGACCATCACCGCCGCCTACTGGAAGCGCCGGGGCCGGCTGGTGCTCGGCGCCATCAAGGTCAACGGCCGGCCCCGGGCGGGGGCCGTCGACATCAGCGCCGTCAAGCGGCGCGGCTGCCTGATGTGACCGGAAAGCGCTCTAGTACCCCTCCCGGCGGCGGCCCCGGGGACGCTCCCGGTCCTCCCGGCGCTTGTCGCGCTCTTTCTTCCACCGCCCCGCCTTCCTGCGCAGGCGGGCGGGCAGCCGGCGGCCCGAGGACCGGCGCCAGGGGCCATCATGATCGGCCCGGCTTTCCCATTCGCCCTTGCGAACGCGGTAGAACCGGCCATCGTAATAATAAAACCGCGTGCCCGCCACCAGGTAGACGCCGAGTCCCGAATCGAAGACCAAATCGACGCCCCGGCGGTAGCGGTGCCGATAGCCATGGCGGGGGGCACCGGGCGGTGGGCCGCCGCGCCGGCGCCGGTCACGGTCGCGGCCACGGCCCCGCCGATCCTCCGTCCACCTTCCCGCCCGCCGGCGCAGGTTCCGCGGCAGGCGGCGCGCGCGGGACCGGCGCCAGGTCTCGTCGTAGTCGCGGCTGGTTTCCCACTCGCCCCCGCGGAAGCGATAGAAGCGGCCCTGGTAGAAATACGTCCGCCGCGCGCCGACAACCAGATAGACGCCGAGCCCGGTATCGAACACCAGATCGAGCCCGCGGCGGTACCTATGGCGGTAGCCGTGGGCGGGCGCGAAGGGCGGCGGACCGCGGCGCCGGACCGGGCGGCCAAAGGGCTCCTCGCGGTATTCGTGCTGGCAGGCCGCCAATCCCAGGCCGGAAAGGAAGAGTAGGCAGTTGCGGACGAATTTCCTGCGTTCCATGGCACGCTCCTCAACGGTTGGAAAATCGCACTGGTTAGTATATCAGCGCCCTTCGCTCTTTCTCAATCACTTGGCTCAATCACTTGGCTCAATCACTTGGCTCAATCACCTGGCTCAATCACCTGGCTCGCCGCTGTCCGCTTCGGCGCCATTCCCGGCACGGTGACGCGGTTGTCCGCTTCGACCTTCCGCGATGACAGGGGTGAGCCCGATGGCAAAGCGACCATCGCCCTTGCACACGCCCCTGTCGGCAGGCCGTGGGGCGGCGTTCCATCCCCTTGAGCGCCAACAGGGCGACCCCCTTGAGCGCCAACAGGGCGACGATCGAAATTCCCATGGTAAGAACCAAACCCGGACGAACCGCCAACCCATTCCGCGAGCCGAGCGGCCGTTGCAGGGACCGATCGAAAAATCCGAAGGGCCAGAATATTACCGCGGGTTTTATCCCTGCATGGGAAGATTACCCCTTTTCTATCCCAACATATTGTGCCAAATTGAGGTGATGCTACAAGATATTGGGGAAAATTGGACATACAAAATACTTCGCATGCGGTTATGGCACCACGGGCTGAGCTGGAAGATGGCCGCGAAAATTTCCTGAGGGGCTGAGTTGAGAAACCATCCAAACGCGAATTCAGAGCACCTCTTGCCAGAGCAGGGGACGGATTAATCGCCATGAATACCGTAATTAAAGATTCACCGTCATGGCACGGCGCAACGCTTGTGGAAAGTCTTGCAGCAAGAGAGATTGAGCCGTCCCTGGTCGACTGGCTGACCGATAGCACCATCGAAATTCCAGAGGCCCAACTGATGGGTGTACTCGATGATTTTCCCCATAATGAAACAGTTCACGAAGCGATCATCGCGCGGCCTTACCTGTCCGAAGCGGTGATCGTAAGACTGGTTGCGCTGGTTTCTCAAGCCCTGTTTAACAGCCTCATTTCCCGTCATCCATTGCCGGAAAAATATCGTCGTGAAGTCATGAAAGGACGCCCCGGCCGTCCTGATTGGTGGGCCCGCGGGCTCCTGAATATCGGACGCTAGGGGCGGGGTGATCGCGGTGAGCAATGGTGGTGCCGCCATGGTTTTTAATGCGCTCCGGTGCATGCGACATGCGAATAAAGTGGTACGCGTCGGTGCAATCTGCGGCCTCGTTCTTTCCTTCGGTGCCTTCGATGCCGCCGCCGAGACCAAGATCGTCTTCGGCGCCTATTCGTCGGACAGGCCTTCGGCCATGGTCGCGCAGATTTCCCCGACGCTTGAAGCCCTTTCCAA
>SMXQ01000044.1 GCA_004356985.1 Alphaproteobacteria bacterium
CCGACACCCTATGGAAGGCGTCGGGCCGGCGCCTGGGGCCGGAGGCGCCCTTGCGCCTGACCTGGGACAACGGCCAGGGGCTTCATTTCACGCGCATCATCGCGGTCGACGAAAACTATATGTTCACCATCACCCAGCGGGTTCAAAATCGCGGCTCCAAGGCGGTGACACTGACCCCTTACGGACTGATCAACCGCACCGGCACGCCGTCAATATCGGGCTTTTATATCCTTCATGAAGGCCCCTTGGGCGTGTTCAACGAGACACTGGAGGAACTGGATTACAGCGACCTGGTCGATGCCCGCCAGATCGACAAGACCTCCCGGGGGGGCTGGATCGGCATCACCGACAAATACTGGCTCACCGCCCTGATCCCCGACCAGAAGGCCAAGATGACCGCCCGGTTCCTCCATTGGCAGGCCGGCAAGGTCGACAAATACCAGGTCGATTACGTCGGCGTGCCGTTGCGCATTGCCCCGGGCGGCCGCGCCGAGGCCCAATCCCATGTCTTCGCCGGCGCCAAGAAGCTGGACCTGCTGACTGGTTACTCCAAAAACCTCGACATTTTCCTCTTCGACCGCGCCATCGATTTCGGCTGGCTGTGGTTCCTGACCAAGCCCTTTTTCTACGTGCTGGACTTCCTGTTCAAGTTCCTCGGCAATTTCGGGCTGGCCATCCTGGCGATCACCGTGATGGTCAAGATCCTATTCTTCCCGCTGGCCAATAAGTCCTACCGCTCCATGAGCGAAATGAAGAAGCTGCAACCCAAGATCTTGGAAATGAAAGAGCGCTTCGGGGACGACAAGCAGAAGCTGAACCAGGAAATGATGGCGCTCTATAAGCGGGAAAAGGTCAATCCGGCCGCCTCCTGCCTGCCCATCGTCATCCAGATCCCGGTCTTCTTCGCGCTGTACAAGGTGCTGTTCATCTCCATCGAAATGCGCCACGCGCCGTTCTACGGCTGGGTCCACGACCTGTCGGCGCGGGACCCGACCTCGATCATCAACCTTTTCGGCCTGCTGCCGTTCGGGGTTCCCGCCATGATCCCCGATTTCATCTCCATCGGCGTCTGGCCCCTGGTCATGGGGGTATCCATGTTCCTGCAGATGAGACTGAACCCGACGCCGCCGGATCCGATACAGGCCAAAATCTTCATGTTCATGCCCATCTTCTTCACCTTCATCATGGCCCCCTTCCCTGCCGGCCTGGTGATCTATTGGACCTGGAACAATGCTTTGTCCATGACCCAGCAATGGATCATCATGAGACGCATGGGGGTGGCGCCGGGCCAGAGCGCACCGGGGAAGACCTAGAGCCACCCGGGGGGCCAGGGTGAACGACCAACCCGACATCGACGAAGCCGCAATCGAAGCCGCGCGCAAATTGTTCGCCGGCGCGTGCGATTTTATCGCCGGCGCCATGACGGCAGAGCAGCTGCCGCCGCCGGGCCTCGATGAGGTCGCCTTCGCGGGACGCTCCAATGTCGGCAAATCGAGCCTGATCAACGCGCTTACCGGGCGCAAGGCGCTGGCGCGCACCTCGTCGACGCCGGGCCGCACCCAGCAGATCAACTTCTTCGATCTCGGCGGGCGCCTGGTGCTGGCCGACCTGCCGGGCTACGGCTATGCTCGAGCTTCCAAGGCACGCGCCCGGGCCTGGACGCGCCTGGTGATGCTCTATCTCAAGGGCCGGCCCTGCTTGCGCCGGGTCTTGCTGTTGATCGATGCGCGGCGCGGCATCGGCGCCGGCGACTGCGAGGTAATGGCGGCGCTGGATGCGGCGGCGGTCAGCTACCAATTGGTGGCGACCAAGGCCGACAAGTTGGAAGCGCGGGAACTGGCGGAACTGGCGGAAGATATCTCGGCCGAGATCGCCAAGCATACCGCGGCGCACCCGGACATCGTCGTGACTTCGGCCCGGACCGGCGCGGGGATCGCAGAGCTCCGCGCGCTGGTCGCCGGCCTGGCGGCGCCCCGGCAACGGGGTTAGGGCGTACCCGGTCAAATGGTTCCCTTTGGCGGGATAGTGCACTAAGGTGCGCGCGCCATGACCCAGAAAAAGAATCGACCCCACTCCAGGTGGCTGGAAAAGGCGCGGACCCTGTCCGAAGCCCTTCCCTACATGCGGCGCTATTCCAAGGAAACCTTCGTCATCAAGTACGGCGGCCACGCCATGGGCGATGAAGACCTTGCCCAATGTTTTGCCCGCGACGTGGTGCTGATCAAGCAGGTGGGCATCAACCCGGTGGTGGTCCATGGCGGCGGCCCGCAGATCGGCAAAATGCTGGAGCGGCTCAAGATCAAGAGCTCCTTCATCGACGGGCTGCGGGTGACCGACCGGGACACCGTGGAAATCGTCGAGATGGTGTTGTCGGGGTCCATCAACAAGCAGATCGTCACCACCATCAACGCTGCCGGCGGCAACGCGGTTGGCCTGTCGGGCAAGGACGGCAATCTGATTCGGGCGGAAAAATTGCGCCGCACCCACCGCGAAACGGATTCCAACATCGAAAAAATTCTCGATCTCGGATTCGTCGGCGAGCCGACCCTGATCCGCCCCCATGTGCTCGAGAGTTTCGAGGAATCCGACATCATTCCGGTGATCGCGCCCATCGGCCTCGGCCCCAAGGGCGAAACCTACAACATCAATGCCGATACCGTGGCGGGCGCCATCGCCACCGCCGTCGGCGCGACGCGGTTCCTGCTTTTGACCGACGTGCCCGGCGTCATGGACGCCTCGGGCAATGTGATCCCCGAGCTCACCGTGTCGCAAACGCGTCAGCTGATCGCCGACGGCGGCGTCAACGGCGGCATGATCCCCAAGTTGGAAACCTGTGTCGATGCCGTGCGCGGCGGCGTCGACGCCGCCGTCATCATCGACGGCACCATCCCCCACGCCTTGATTCTGGAAATCTTCACCGACGCCGGCATCGGTACCCTGATCCACGCCGACTAGGGCCGGGGCACTTCCTAACCAGCGTAGAATTCGAGCTGCCAGGTCATGTCGTCCTCGGAGAGGGGATAGTCGAGCCCGTCCTTGGCCTGGAGGATTTCCCGCAGCGGCACGTTGCCGAATTGTGCCTGGAGCTTGATCGCGAAGCGCATCTTGAGACCCGCCTTCCAAGCCAGCGCGGTAATCGCCTTGGCGCTGCGGGAATCGGCGATGCGGGTGACCAAGGCCGGGGGAATCCCCGCCATCAGGGACAGGGCGGCGGTAAGGAAGGCTCGGTTGCCGCTGCAGAGTTCGAAATCGAGGCGCTCGTCGTCGAGTTCGCCCATGGCATGGAGCCGGTGGACGATTCCCACGGTGTGACCGCGATCCACGGGCTTGCGTTCGGCGGGCCCGGGGCCGCCGGCGGTGGTCTTCGGGCGGGCTGCGGTGTCGGCGCCGGTTTGGGCCGCGTCGTCCACCGGCGGCGGCTGATTTTCCATGCGCGCGCGCACCGCCTTGTCGATGAGGTCCGCGGTGTCGGCATCGAGGTCGTCACGGCAGTGAAGCATGGCCAGAACCGCATTGGCCACGAATTCCGCGAGCCTGCGGACGGCACGCCGGGGCAGTTTAGGGCGTTTCGCCAGGGGCATCTGCCAGATTTCGACCTCCCGTGAACGCTCGACGATCCAATCGAGCGTCTCCTCCCTGATCTGGGCCGAGGGATTGGCAAGAAGCTGGGCGACCGCGTCCTCGTCCCGGGCATGGGCGATGGCGTCGGCGATGTCGCCGGATACCTGGGCCCGCCTGGAAATGGCCGATACGGCGCCGCTGACGCCGCTGGAATCGATGATCTCGAGCAGGTCGTCGTCGGTCAGCAGCGGCGAGAATTCGAGAACCGGGACGCAGACCGCTTGCTCCACGTCGCGGGCCAGGCGTTGGATGATGTGGCGCGGCACCTCGGCTACGTCCTTCAGGGCCTCGGCCAGGGCTTGGCGCACCCGGGCCAGTTCGTCCTGGGCGAGGATTTCAAGCGCTTCCACGGTCAGCGCCCAGATCTGATCACGTTCGTTGACGCTGATATGGGGGGCCAGGCGGGCAATCTTGCGTGCAAGTTCACAACGCACGACCTCGTCGCCGTCGCGTGCGAGCAAAACATCGGCATGGGCGGGCGTCGCCTCGTTGACGGCGATTTCACGCCGCACCAGGGGGGACGGGTCCTCGGCCAGGAAATAGAGAATTTCCGGGCGCACGTCGGTGCGCGCCGCGAGCCGCCGGCGCTGGGCAAGGTCGGGATGCCGTGCCAGTTTCCGCGATTCCTGGTAGCCGAGGGGGCGCTCCACGTCTTTCCGGCGCCCGCCCCTGGTGGGAGAAGACGTCATGGGCCGGGCACCTCGGGGGAACCGCGGGAACCGGGCGGCGGCGCCATGGTGAAGATCCCCTTGCCGTTTTTTTTCGACGCATACATCGCTGAATCGGCGCGCGCCATGAGCTCTTCCAGGCTTTCCGCACTGCCCGACTCCAGCATCGCGACGCCAAGGGACATCCCCAAGGGGGCATCGGGGCCGCCGGAATAAGGCGCCAGGACATGGACCCGGCCAAGCAGTTCCTCGGCCCTCGAGCCCGCACTTTCGGCATCGGTGGCATCCAGCCACAAGGCGAATTCGTCGCCGCCCAGGCGGGCCACAAGATCGCCGCCCCGGGTGCCGTCTTCCAGCAGGCGGGCGAGCTCGCAGATCGCCGCGTCGCCGCGGTCATGGCCATGGGTATCGTTGACCTTCTTGAAGTTGTCGAGGTCGCAATAGACCAGCGCACCGGGTGGGCCGCCCCGCGCCACGCGGCCGTGACGGCGCACCAGATCGGCAACGAAGCTGCGCCGGTTGAGAAGGCCGGTCAGGCCGTCGGTACGGGACAATCGCTGGAGTTTTTCATGCTGGACGATCTGTTCGATGGCAATTCCCAGATGCTCGGCGGTGCTCTCGGCAAGCGCCTGCTCGTCATCGGTCCAGCCCCCGATGGCGGTGGCGCGCCACAGCGCGAGAGCCCCGTTGGCGGCGCCGCCGTACTGGGTCGCCACGGCCAATCCGAAGCCTCCGCCGATCTTGGAAACCACCGCTCCCGGCGCGTCCATGGCCCTGCCCAGGAGATCGGCGCCGAAGCCATGGGCGGGCCGGTTGCCGAAACGGGCGGCCTCGGACAGCCGTTGGTCACCGAGCCGGTGGATCTCGGCGTATTCCGCCGTCAACGCCCGCGAGATCGCCCTGGCCGCGGCGTTCATCATGCCCAGGGGATCGACCTCGTCGCGAATGGCACGGATGATGTACCCTGTCAGACGTTCCCGCACATGGGCACGGGCGAGGGCCGCATCGCGTTCCCGGTCCTCGGTGACGTCCCGGCAAATACCCCGCGCGCCAAGCCATTCGCCGGCGCTGCCGATGATCGGCCGGACGCTGATGGCGAGGCAGGCCCTGGACCCGTCAGCCCGCTTGAACCAAACCTCGCCGTCCTGGATGGGATGACGGGCGACAAAGGGGTTGGCGCCCGCGTCATCCTCGACGCCGGGAAATTCATGGATGAAGTCCTCGGGGGGACGTCCCAGAATGTCATCGGCATTCCATCCCAAGGCCCCGGCGGACGACACGAAAACAAAGCTTCCCTCGGGACCGACCTCCCAGGCAAAATCGCTGGAGATCTCGACCAGGTCCTTGTAACGCTGGCGCGATTCCGTGAGCGCATCGCGGAGATTGGCTTCGAGGGCGCCCAAATCCTGCCCACCGGCCGATGCCCAGCCGCCCGGCGGGCGGTCCTTGGAGAGAGGGGCGGCCATGGCTCAGCCCACCCCGGACCGTTTCCGGCCCAGGCCGGCGCCGCGGGGCGCCTCGAAATCGCCGATGTCGAAGGACGGCCGGCCAAACAGGTACCCCTGGCCAAAATCAATGCCGCAGTCCCGGAGGAAGGGGACATAGCTTTCCTCCTCGACCATTTCGGCGACGGTTTCGATGCCGAGATCGCTGCAAAGCCCGGCCATGGCCTTGAGGAAGGCCATGCCCTTCTCCGTCTTGAGCGCCCCCTTGACGTAGGCGCCGTCGATCTTGACCATGTCCACCTGCAGATCCCGCAGGTACTGGAACGCCGCGGCCCCGGCGCCGAAGTCGTCCAGACACACCTTGTGGCCGGCCTGCCTAAAGCTTTGCAGGGCCTTATTGACCTTGCCGAGATCCTGGATTTTCGCCGATTCGGTGACTTCGAACAGGATGGAGTCACGATGGCCCCGGTATTGTTCCAAAAGCCGGTGCAGGGCACTCACGAAGATCGGAGTGCCGATGGACAAGCCGGAAATATTGACCGCCACCTTGTAGCGATGGCCCTGGAGCCCGGCCTGGTCCAGCCATTCGAACACCTTGGCGCACATGGCAAGGTCGAAATCGCAGATCAGGCCGGCCTGCTCGGCGAAGGTGATGGCTTCATAGGGGCTTTGGCTGTCCGAGCCCGGCAATTGGAAACGGACCAGGGCCTCGAAATGATGGGGGCGTCTGGTGCGAAGATCGACGATGGGCTGGAAGGCGATGGCGAAGTCCGCGTTGTTCAAAATAGTGCGGAATTCGGTGATGCGCGCCACCGTGGCGTCCACCATGGAGGTGAGCCCTTCCGACAGGTTGGCGATGGAAAACTCCTCGGAATCCGATTGGGCGAACTGGGTGAAGATGTAGCCGAGCGCCTTGGCGGCCTCGCCGCCGCGGATGGCTTCTGCATCCAAGCCCACCGTGGTGCGGCCGACTTGCACGCCTGTGTTTAGGGGGTCCGCGTCGCTCGCGATCTGGGCCAGACGAGCGCTCAGCGCTTCCACATCCAGTTCCTGACGGTGGATGAGGCCGTAATTTTTAGCATCGATTTCGCCGGCGAGATTGCCGCCCACGGCACCCGCCCTCAGCGCGCCGCCGATGGCATCATTGAGGCTTTGCCGGCTTTCCTTATCGAGCCGTTCCCGCAGGTCCTCGATGCCCGCCAGCTGCATCATGGTGAGTTCGCATTCGGTGTCCTGGTCAACCAACTCCCTGAGTTTGTCCCCGGCGAGCCGGGCGAAGGACCGGGCGTCGGGCAGACCGGATTCCGTCAGCCCTTCGCTGGCCGGCGCGGCGAACGCCTCGGCGTTCTGGGCGCCCAACCTCAGTCCGAGGAAATAATGCCCTTCCAGTTCCTGCAATCGATAACCCAGCAGCAGCATGGGGGGCGTCGTGCCCAAGACGCCGTCCATGCGCAGAACCAAACCGTTGAGCCTGGTCCCGGTGCGGGCAAGGGCGAGCGCTTCTCCGACCATGGCGCGGTCGCGCTCGGCAATGATGGCGATGAAGGGCCGGCCGACAAGATCGTTTTGACCGATGCCGAGAAGGGCTTCTGTGGAACCCGTGGCGAAAACGATGGCACCTTGGGGATCCAATTCCATCAGAATGTCGGCGGACGAAAAGGCCAGGGCGACGAAGCGGTCCCGTTCCTGGCGCAAGGCCGCCAGGGGATCCCGGTTCCGTTGTTTGACGATGGTCTCCGCCATGTTCCAGATGACCGCCTTGGCACCCTTGACCTGCCCCGGCTGCTTGGGGACCGCCCCCCCTGGAAAGATAGCGCGGGAGCCCTTAATGAAGGGTTACGCTCGTACCGAAAAAGCCCGGAAAAAAGGGGTTTTTTGGGTTTTCGGGCGGGCCGCGCGCGGCCTCCTTGAATTCGCCCGCGCCGCTCTCCACACCAGAGCACTTTCCGACCAAATTGAATCAATTTGATGGGGCTCCTCATGCGCAGCGTGCATTGGCACGACGGCTCCCAGGGTAGGCGCGGTTCGAAGCGCGATGCGGTGCATCGGGCGTCATGCGCAGCGTGC
>SMXQ01000045.1 GCA_004356985.1 Alphaproteobacteria bacterium
AAGCGGTCCATGTTCGATACCTTCCCTAGCCTGTCCCCGTATCGTCGTCCACTGGCCATGATAGTTCAAAAGGACTTTGAGAGAAGGCATGATCCGGTTTGGGTCCTTATGTCCGCTTTTGGCTAAAAGCGGACATAAGGTTAACGGCGAGGCGGGCCGGTAAATGTCCTCAGTCGTGCCCCGCGGGCGGGCGGGGCGGTGGCTGTTTACCTTTGAGAAATAGGCCGTGGCCCCCCTAACCCTCGTGCCCCCATAATTTTCCCCAAACAAAAAAACCGGCCGTTTATGAAAAGGAGGCTTTGCCACCGGTCATTGAAATCCGTGGTTTTTTTCATCGGATAGCCCCTCCCCCACGGGCATTTGACCCCCCTATGCCTATTTCGCGACAGCGTGAGCGTAGGGCCCATACCGGACCCGGCGAGGCTGGTGAATTCTTCCTTTGGCCCCCCTCCCTTTGCTCCGTCGTCACCATGGCTACCAGCACCACCTGAATGCCTGGTGGTCCCAGCCTCGCTCTCCCTGGTGTACTTGGTATATTGGGGTGTCCCCCAAAGGGGCACCCATATATGTACGAAGTACTTATAGGCGCGGCGGCTAGGCGCGGAGGAGCGTGGAAGAGCGCGGAAGAGCGTCATAACAGCTCCCCGTTGCCCTCATCGATGAAGCCCCGGCGCCGGGACTTCGGCCCTTCCTCTCTCACGACAATGCGGCCCTGGTCGAAGAGCCGGTTCATGGCCTGAACAAGATCGCGCTCCGTGAACCCAGCAGTCTGCGACATGCTTGACCGGGCCATGAAGCGAGGGGCGTAGCTGCCGGTGTTGAGGCTCGCGTTGACACGCTGGCCACGTTTGTTAATCGCCTTGAGGGCATCCATGAACGCCATCTCAGCGTTTCGTTTCTCCATGCCCTTGACGGCGCCGGTGGCCTGGTAGGGAAGCGCAAATACACCGTCCTTCCATTCCAGGTCGATGCCATCTCCCGTCCCAGCGTAATTGGCCTTCCTGCGGCTGAGAATGCGGGCGTTGTCATCGGGGGTCTCATCGTCCCGTTCCTTCGGGCGGTGGAGGTAGAGGCGGCTACGGACGGCGTTATGCCAAGCCGTGTTGCCCGACGTGCCGGCGCCCGAATCGATGCCTCGAACGGACGGGTGCGCCGTCAGCAGCACGGCGCCTTCAATCGCTATCGCAATCTGGCGCAGAAAGCCGATGAATTGCTGCGCTTGGCCGCGGTCGTTTTCGTTGCCGCTGAACAAGTCATATAAGCTGTCCAAAATTATCAGCTCGGCACCGAAATCCATGGCGGTTTTGATGATAGAGCGGAGAACTTCCGTCTCGCGGAGGGCCCATGTCTCTCGGTCGAAGGCGGCCAGAATGTTGTCTTCTCCGGCCGTTGACGCCCAAGCCATGTTTTCCAAATCGCCAAACTCGAGCCCCATGGCTTCGTTGATGCGGACCTGGCGTCGGTGGATCTCGTCGGCGTCGTCTTCACAGAAAATGGCGATTGCCTTGCACCGTTTGACGTCGAGGCCGAGCCACTTGCCCCCGGTGGCGCAGGCCGTCATCAACTGCTGGGCCACCGGGGACTTGCCTACCCCGCCGTCGCCGCCCAACATGGTGACTTGAAAGTTTGGGATCCAGTCCTGGACAATCCAAGAACGTGCCGGGACGGTGACCCCTTGGAGGGTGATTGGGTCGACGAGCCGCACGGGCACAACAACGTGGTTGGGGTTTGGGGCGTCGAAGCCACCATAGGAATCATCGACCACGGCGCCCTCCGATACGGGGCAGGCCCCGCCAGAAGTTCCGCTTGAGGCGCTTTTCGATCTCCCGGGCCACGCCGGGCTCGAGGTGGCCGGTGGTGATCGCCGTCACGCCTTCGAAGCACCCCGCCAAGGAGCACCGCCAATCGAGAATGCAAACGCCCTCACCGCCCGCGGCGACCCAGGCCGCAGGGGTGGGATGGATGGCTATGGCATCGCCGAAGGAAGCAGCCAGGGCGAGCTCCCGGGCGCCGAGGACGGGCGACAGCCCCTCGCGGAGATACCAGCGCCCGGGGGTGTCGGGAAACCACCCCACCAAGTCCTCGATCGCATCGAAGCGGTCCCGCAGGCCGGCAATCTGCGCCAGTTCCCCCGCCGGGTCGTGTATGAACCGCCCGCCGCCCACCAGCACGATGCGGGTGGTGAAGCCGACCGGAACGCGGGCGGGCGGTGCTTGGGCCTGTTGGGTGTCGGCCGTCATGACGACGCCGCCGCGAGGCCATCTATGAGCAGCGTACAAATGGGCTCGGGGGACGATCTCGTCGCCGCTTTGAAGACGGCTGGATTTGGCGATGGTGCTTTCGACTCGATAATCTCTGCCAGATCCTTGATCACCTCTTCATCATGGAGCCCAAAGGTGTTGATATAAGCAGCGGCATTTTCGAAGATCAGCAGATTGTAGGTCCAGGGCGGGTGCGGAATGTCAAACCAGTCCGTCCCGACCAAATCGTAAGACAGATGCTCGACGATCATCGTCGATACGAAGTCCACCCGGACGGGCTTCTTGGTGCCGGTCAGCATCGTGCCCCCGTCCGATCGCTCCGTCCAAGCGTGGGTGACATAACAAAATCCGTTGTGCTGATAAGATGGCGCGATCCAAACTTCATCCCACCCGGCCGCATCTTCGCGGAGGCCAATCTTGATGTGTCCGATAAACGGAAGATGCCTCACGGCTTTAAATTTCTCCGATAACTTGTCGGGCCATTTCGGCTCGGTGATCTCCGCGACAGCGGCGCGCATGGTCAAATCCGCAACGGCTGCGGATTTGGTGTTGGTCACGTCCTTGTGGCGCGCCAGGCGCATGTACACTTGCGCGCTCCGCTCCGATAGATCGCAAAGCTCTTTAAGCCACGGGAGCCATTGGCCGTGCGCAACGAGGGCCTTGGCCTCGATAAGCCGCTCCCCGGCCTCGATGGCACGCTCCAATGAAGTCTGGGCGGCCTCGCGGGCGGCCTTATGTGCGCGGTTAATCTCGCCTGCCAGAACGGGAAGGCGGTTGGAATTGGTGGCGGGTTTCCCCGGGAGGCCATTCATGCTGCCCACCTCGCCTCGGCGGATGGCCAATGGCGGGCCAAGATGGGGAAGAACGCCGGATCGAATACGGGCGCCGCTTGCATCTCTTCGTTATCAGGTTTAAATTCGGAGGTGTTCAGTCGGGCGACTTGAACAAACTCCGAAGCCCCGCGCGCCTCATCGGCGGCGGGGTTTTTTCGTGCGGGCATGGGTCACGGAGCCTCGCTACTGTCGAGTTGAAGAAGCTTTTTCAGCCAGGCTGTCGGAACAACCATTCTCCGCCCGAAGTTTAGGACTTTGATCTCACCCCGCGCCGCAGCCTCATAAGAAGCGTTCCTGGAAAGTCCGAGTGCCTTGCCGGCAAGCGGCACGGTCGTGGTCGGACCCGCTAAAATTTCTGCAAGCCATTCAGGCATATTCGATCTCCTGCGTTACCTATCACGCAGATACCTGATAGCATGGGACGGAACTTGACTGCAAGTACTTTGCGTAATAGGTTACGCATTGGGACTTAAAGTGATGGAGCTAAACCATGCCCAAGCGCGCGCAAAGCCGAGGATCGCACCCGGTTTCCGACCTGCCCGACGGCGGAAAGCGGCATCCCTTGAACATGCGGACAACCCACGCCGTTCGAGAGAAGCTTGAGCGTGCCGCCACCGATAGCGGCCGTTCGCTTGCGCAGGAGGTCGAACACCGCCTTGAAAAATCATTCGAGCGCGAGGGACTTCTTCCGGAAGTGCTAGAGCTCGCCTATGGCCGCCAGCTTGCGGGGCTTCTTATGGCTTTAGGCTGGGCAATGCGCGATGCCGGGCGCGCGGCGGGCTTTGTAAAAAATTCCACCCTAGAGGCAGCCGAACAATGGGCCGATGATCCCTACGCCTATGATCAGGCCATGAAGGCGGTGGGGGCGATTCTGGTGGCCGCCAGGCCCGAAGGAGATCCAACGCCACCGGAACGCAAGCATCCCGCATTGGCTGCGTTGGCGCGATATGGCGGGCAGATGATAGGCGGTAGCATCGCCGAAATGCTGGCCGACAAGCGCTATGAGGCCACCGCGACCGAGGGCGAACAGGCGGAACCGATCCGCCGGCTTTTGGGCCCCATAGCCGCGCGGCTCAAGCGGCCGAAAGGCGAAATAACCATCACGGAAAGGAAGGAGGACGATTCATGAAAGGCAACATCACCCGCCGCGGCAAGGCCTCGTGGCGCGTCAAGTACGATCTTGGCCCTGATCCGGTCACCGGCAAGCGCAAGATCGCTTACAAAACGATCAGGGGCACCCGTGCGGACGCTGAAAAGGAGTTGCGCGCCCTTCTCTATCGCCAAGACAAGGGCATCGCCATCGAGCCGTCCCGAGCCACCCTGAGCGAGTACCTGGACGGCTGGCTCGCCGATACGGCCCCCCGCACGGTCGCGCCGAAGGCTTTGGAGCGCTACCGTGGACTAGTCAAGCACCAGATAAGGCCGCACCTGGGCGCCGTTGTCCTACAAAAACTCCGCCCGGCCGATATTGACTCTTGGCTACATACTCTTGGCAATTCAAGCTTGTCGGTACGCAGCATCCGGCACGCGCACGGCGTTCTCAGGACCGCGCTTAACCACGCCGTCGCCGTGGAGCTAGTCGAGCGCAATGTGTGCGCCGCGATCAAGCCGCCGGCGCCCGAGCGAAAGGAAATCGAGACTCTTACTGCGAACCAGATATCCGATGCGCTCAAGAGGCTGGAAGGGCACTGGATTTACCCTGTTGCCGCCCTTGCGCTGGGCACTGGCGCCCGCCGCGGTGAGATTGCCGCCCTACGCTGGGCCGATATCGACTTGGACGGCGCCACGGTTCGCATCGAACGCTCGCTCGAGGAAACAAAGGAAGGGTTGCGGGTGAAGGCGCCAAAGACGGCCGCCGGGCGGCGCACCGTGAGCCTGCCGGCCTTCACTGTTGCCGCCCTTCGCGAGCATCGACGGGAAACGCTGGAATTGCGCTTGAAACTTGGGGCCGGTCCTCTTCCCGCCGAGCATGCCGTGTTTGGCTGCATAGACGGCGCCATGCCCGCCCCCTACACCATATCGAACCGCTGGCGCCACGCCGTGAAGGCCCGCAAACTTCCCAAGGTGACGTTCCATGCGCTAAGGCACTCTCACGCCTCCGCGCTGATCGCGGCCGGGCTGGACGTGGTATCGGTGAGCCGCCGCCTCGGCCATGCAAATCCGGCGCTCACGCTTTCTGTTTATTCGCACCTGTTCACGAACAAAGACACCGACGCGGCGGCAGCAATGGACGCCGCGCTGGAAAGCCAGTTTTAGGCCGGGTGCCAATCGGGTGCCAATTTCGTGATTTGTTCTTTTGCGGGATGACGCTAAGTACTTGAAAAGGCTGGCTGGGGCGGCAGGGATCGAACCTGCGAATCACGGGATCAAAACCCGTTGCCTTACCACTTGGCTACGCCCCAAATTGCCCGCCCCGGAAGGGCCGCACATTACGCCCAATGCACGCCCGCGCGCAATCTTATCCCACGCGCCTTCGCGCGATCCATCCCACGCGCCGCCGCGCGATCCATCCCACGCGCCGCCGCGCGATAACCCCAATGTGCGCCCGCCTCAAGGCCGGGGGTCAAGGGCGGCTTGCCGAGGGGCCGCCAGGGGCCCGGCCCAGCACCACCATTGCCGCCCCGCGCCGCCGATGGATTGCGCCGCGGCTCGGGCCGCCGCCCCATGGTCGAACAGGCCGAAACAGGTGGCGCCGCTGCCGGTCATGCGGGCCAGGCGGCAGCCTTCCGCCGCGCCGATCGCCGCCAGCACGTCGGCGATCGCCGGCGCCAGGGTGAGGGCGGCCGGGGTGAGGTCGTTGGCCGTGCCCTCAAGCGCCAGCGCCAGCGCCCGGGCATCCTCGGGCGCCGGTTCGAGGGCGGGCCGGGGGCGGTCGCCGTCGGCCTGGCCCATTTCATGGTAGGCGCGGAATACCGCCGCGGTCTCCAGCGCCACCCCGGGATTGACCAGCACCACCGCGGCCTCGGGCAGCGCCACCGCCGGGCCCAGCGCCGCGCCGATGCCGGCCATGAAACTCGGCCGGGCGCCGAGGCAGACCGCCACGTCGGCGCCCAGGCCGGCGGCGACCCGGGCCGGGAGCGAACCATCGACCCGCCACAACGACGCCAGCCCGGCGAGCACGGCGGCGGCGTCGGCGGAGCCGCCGCCGAGGCCGGCGGCGACGGGGATGTTTTTCTCCAGGGTGATTCGCAGGGCGCCGCCTGGCCCGCCCCCGGCCGCCGCGGCGAGGGCACGGGCGGCGCGGAGTGCAAGATTGTCTTCGCCGCGGCTCAGGCCGGCGTTGAACGGGCCACCCACCGCCAGGGCGAAGGCGGCCGATTGATCGCCCGATTGATCGGGAGATTCCGCCAACGTCACCCTATCGGCGAGGCCGGCGAAGGCGACCAGGGAGTCGAGGGTGTGATATCCGTCGGGCCGCCGGCCGGTGATATGAAGATAAAGGTTGAGCTTGGCCGGGGCGGCGAGGGTCAGGGGCGCGTTCACCCGCCGCGGGGCCCGGCATCCTCCCCCGACGCCTTGCTTTTTCGCGGCGTCTTGCCGAGACCGTTCTCAAGCTTCTTCTTGATCCCGGCGACGGTAT
>SMXQ01000004.1 GCA_004356985.1 Alphaproteobacteria bacterium
CCGATGGATGGCGCTTTCGCCGGCCCGGGGGATGGGTTATGTCTTCGCCCCGGAGGGCGGTATCGGGGGTATTTTGGGCGCGACCGAAGCAAGCGGCGGCGGCGGACGGGGGCCGGGTGGACGGCTGCGGGGGCGCGCCCTCGGCCGCGCCGTCGCCGGCATTTACGGGACGGCGTTTTTCAGCCTCTCCATGCATCACATGGCGTCCATCGTGGTGCCGTTGTGGATGGTCCAGTTGGGCGCCTCGCCGCTGTGGATCGGCATCGCCATCGGCGCGCGATCGGCTCTGCCCTTGGCGTTCTCCATCCATGGCGGCGTCCTCATGGACCGCTTGGGAACCCGGCGGGTGACCCTTGCCGTGGCGTTGGCGGCCATGGCGCTGTTCCCCATCTATCCCTTCATGCCATGGATCGCGGCGATCATCGCCCTGCAGTTACTGTTCGGTCTGGCCCAGGGATTATGCTGGATCGGCGCCCAGACGTTTTACGGCAACCTCATGCGGGGCCACGCCGGCCACGCCGGGCGCTTGGTGTTTTTCTCCAGCGGCGGAAGCTTCGTCGGGCCCATGCTGATCGGCGCGGTGATCGAATTCGGGGGAAATTCCTTTGGCTTCGGACTGCTGTGCCTGTGGGCCCTGATGATGGTCCTGTTCACCCTTCTCGCGCCGGGGGACAAGGAGCTGGGGCTGCAAGCCCGCAAGCCGGTGTGGGCGGATCTCGTCCCCCGGGCCGCCGATTACAAAAGCGCCCTTGCACTGTGCCTGTTGCCGGTCGTGGTGATGGTGATGAGCTTCACCTTCATCCGCATCGGCGTGGCCAGCGTCCAGACCTCGTTTTACGTGGTCTATCTGGGCCAGATCGAAATGGGTGAGACCTTGATCGGCGTCCTGTTGGGGACGGCAAACCTGGTGGCGACCATCACGCCGCCGCTGATCAAGACTCTCGCCCGGCGGGTCTCCATCATCTCGATCCTGGTGGGCGCCACCATCGCCACGACGGTATTCATGGCGGTCACGCCGTTGTTGGAGAGCTTCGCCCCGCTTTTGGTCGCGGCCGCCCTTTACGGGGCCGGGGTGGGGCTTGGTTTTCCGACCTTGTTGACCATGTTGTCGCGGACGGTGGGGCCGGGCGACCAGGGCAAGAGCGTGGGGCTGCGCACTTCGGTGAACCGGCTTGGGTCGCTGATCGTGCCGGTCGTCATGGGCGCCGTGGCCGAATATTTCAGCCTCGCCATGAGTTTCGCGGTGGTCGCGGCGGCGGCGTTGGCGGGAACCTTCGTGACCACCCTGTGGGTGTGGCGCCAGCCCGCCCTGAGGCGGTGAGGGCCAGTCCTCTTCTTTGATGCCGGTGAGCGGAGGCGCCCGCGGCGGCCCGCGAGAGGGCCTAAATCGCCGCCGCAAACGGTGATGATGGGCTTGCGCACGGCGAGCAGGATTGTTACCGTCCACAATCCTTATCAAGACGGGTGAACCGGCAAATACGCCCGTCCGGGGATACTTGGGAGATCTATCCAACTAGGGGCCCGTTCCATGTGCCCCATAAGGTTTATGCCAGGGCGGTCGGGTGCTGTTTCGCGCTTCCCGCCGGGCGCTTGGGGGGGGGACGGTGACCAGCGGCGCAGATAGGGCGGCCCCATCGGGAGTGAGGGCGGCGGGCGTGGATCGGTTGCCCTTCCGCGAACCGGGCCGCCTGGCCCGCATCTTTCCTGAACGCCAAGTCATATTCCGCACCGACGGACGGGTCCGTTTCATGATTTTGACCACGCGAGGGCAGTCGGTCATCGCCGTGGTGGTCCTGGGCTTGGCCGGATGGTTCGGGTTCTCGATTTCCGCCCAGATGCGGTTCGATGACGCGATCGCCGGCAAAGACCGTGAGATCGGCGCCATCGGCGCGGCCTACGGCGATCTCAAGAGCAGGCTCGACGACTCGGAATCTCGTTTCCGTTCGGTCGCCCGGACATTGGAAGCGAAGCATGCCTATCTCATGGCGTTGCTCGATCGCCGGATATCTTCGGGGGACGCGCTGAAGGCGCGCGCCGCGGGCCTGGGTCAAGAGGATTTGACGCGGCAACGATTGCAGAGCTCGCGCCGGGCGCTGCTGGCCCAACTGGGCGCGCTCGAAGGCGTCCTCCGGCGGAATGCCGGGCCCAAGGGTGATGCCGGCGCGGCACCGGGGGGCCCAGGTACGGTGCCGCTGACCGGGCCGCGGCGGGCGGCGGCGGGGCGCGAACATCGGCGGCTGATTTCGCGCCTCGATAAATTGGAACGCCGCCTTGCCGCGGTCAAAGGATCGCAACGCGGCGTCATGCATTTTCTCGCCGCCCAGAGCATCGACGATTTCGATCGCGCCAAGAAGCTGGTGGCGATTTCGGGGCTCGACGTGGATGGCTTTCTTGCCAAGTTGGGGCGCACGGGTCCGCCCGGCCAGGGCGGTCCCTTCATCGCGGCGATGCCGGGCACGGGGGCGGAGATGACGGTGCCCGCCGTCCTCGGCGTCATCGACCAGCAATTGGACCGCTGGGAGACCCTCGGTGTCCTGATCGCCCGGCTGCCCTTGACGGCGCCCGCCGACAACTATTATGTAGCCAGCCGTTTCGGCAAGCGCCGCGACCCCATCAACCGGCGCTGGGCCATGCATTACGGGCTCGACCTCGCCGGCGTTTACCGTTCGCCGGTGCGCGCCACGGCGCCGGGCGTCGTCGTCAAGGTGGGGTGGAACGGAAAATACGGGCGCGTGGTGGAAATCGATCATGGTCTCGGCCTTCGCACCCGTTACGGCCATCTGCGCCGGATCCTCGTCAAACGCGGGCAGAGGGTCGGATTCCGCGCTAAGATCGGGCAGATGGGAAATTCCGGGCGTTCCACGGGGACCCATGTCCATTATGAAATTCTGGTCAATGGAAAGCCGTACGACCCGGCGAAGTTCATGGAGGCAGGTGAACATGTTCTCGAAGGATTCTAAGAGTGGGCGCGGTAGCCGCGTCCCGTCCATTATCAGCGCCAACCTACGCATCGTCGGCGATCTCGTTTCCGAAGGGGACGTGCAGGTCGACGGCGTCATCGAAGGCGACGTTCACGCGCGTTCCCTGACCGTGAGCCAAGGCGCCACGGTACGGGGGCAGATCACCGCCGAATCGGTTTGCATCCGCGGCACCGTGGAAGGGCAAATCACCGCCGATCAGGTGGAACTCGGCCGCACCGCGAGGGTCGACGGCGATATCATCCACGCGGTGATCATGATCGAATCCGGGGCCTTTTTCGAAGGCCATTGCCGTCACAAGCCGGAGAAGGTGGAGGCCACCCAGCCGGAGAAGGTAGGGGTCACCCAGCCCGAGGTCGTGGCGGCCTCCGGCTGACGGTTTTCACCGCAATCGGGAAGGCGCCGGAAATCGCCGGCGGTCAGTGCGCGCGCCGCCGCGCGGCGGCTTTTTGCAGGGCGTCGCGGTAGGCGAGGGGGTCGACATTGCCGCCCGAGGCGATGACGGCGATGGTTTTTCCCGCGACATCGAATTCTTGGCCCAAGGCGCCCGTGACAAGGGCGGCCAGGGCGATGGCGCCGGACGGCTCGACCACCAGTTTCAAGTCCGCGAACGCCGCGTAAAGACCGTCGGCGACGCGGTCGTCGTCGATCGCCAGGACGCCGTCCGCCAGGCGTTGGTTGATGGCAAAGGTCAGTTCACCCGGCATCTCGGCGGTCAGGGCATCGCAAAAGGTGGTTCCATGTCCGGGATCGTTGGCGACCCTGTCGCCCGCCGCCATGGACCGCAAGGTGTCGTCGTAATTGATCGGCTCCACCAGGAATATCCGGGTTTCGGGGCTGAGCGCCTTCACCGCCGTAGCGATCCCGGCGGACAGCCCGCCGCCGCCGCAGGGGATCACCACGGCGTCGAGCGCCACACCCAGGGCCGCGGCCTGGTCCACCAGCTCCAGGCCGATGGTTCCCTGACCGGCGATGACGCGGTCATCGTCGAAGGGCGGGACGATAACGGCGCGGCGTTTATCGGCGATGGCCTCGGCCACGGCGACGCGGTCTTCGACGCCACGTTCGTAGAACGCCAGTTCGGCCCCCCAGGAGAGGGTATTGGCCTTCTTGATGGCGGGGATGTCGTTGGGCACGACGATGATGGCGGCGGTGCCGACGCTGCGGGCCGCCGCGGCGACCCCTTGGGCGTGATTGCCGGTGGAATACGCCACCACGCCGCGGCCGCGTTCCTGGCGCGTCAACTGGGCGATCCGGTTGTAGGCGCCACGGAACTTGAACGATCCGGTGAGCTGCAGGGATTCGGCCTTGACCAACACCCGGCATCCCGCCCGCTGGTTGAGCAGCGGTGCCTCCAGCATCGGCGTGCGCACGGCCTTGCCGGCGATGCGCGCCGCCGCCTGCCTGATCTCTTCCAGGCCCACGGTCATCGGTCTTTCCTCCCCGTCCTGCGATCCGGGCACTATCGGCCAGCATCCCGCCCGAGGATAAAGGAAAGCCAATTGGCGGAGAAGCACGTCCGCCGGCCCGGCCTGTACAGTGCCGGGGCCGCCCGCCATACTGCGCGGCCAAGCTCAGGGGTGCGGAGAAACGGGGTGGCGGGTGGCGGTGAATGGGGCCCATGGCCAGGCGGGGAATCCGGTTTGCGATTTAATCGATCGCATCAACGGCGCGGTGGGCCGGGGGGTGGCGTGGTGCGCGTTGGCCCTGGTGGCGGTGCAGTTCGTCGCCGTGCTGCAGCGTTACGTGTTCGGGGTCGGATGGATATGGATCGAGGAATCCATCGTCTATATCCATGCGACGCTGTTCATGGCCGGCGCCGCCTATACCTTATTGCATGAAGGCCACGTCAGGGTCGACATCTTCTATGCCCAGGCAACGGTGCGCCAGCGTGCCTGGGTCGACCTTCTGGGAACCGTGGTTTTCCTGTGGCCGGTGGCGGGCCTGATCATCGTCAAGGCCTGGCCCTATGTGGCGGCAAGCTGGGCGGTCCTGGAGGGTTCTCCGGAGACCAGCGGCATCCCCGCGGTATTTCTCCTCAAATCCCTGCTTCTGGTCTTCGCCGGCCTGATCGCCCTGCAGGGGCTGTCCATGGCGGCGGCGGCATGGGCGGTGATCGGGGACGGGTCCGCGGCGGATGGTCCTGGCGGCGGCGGCGCGGGCGGCGGCCGGCCATGAGCGGGTTTTTGGCCCTCGCGCTTTTCGCCGTGACCTGCGGGCTGATCGTCGTGGGCTATCCGGTGGCCTTCACCCTGGCCGGATCGGCGCTTATTTTCGCCTTTATCGGCAACCTTCTCGGGGTCTTCGATTTGGGCCTGTTGGGGGCCTATGTCCAGCAGATATTCGGGCGCATGACCAACCCGGTGCTGATCGCGGTACCGCTGTTCGTGTTCATGGGGGTCATGCTGGAACGCTCCAAGGTGGCCGAGGATCTGCTCGACTCCATGGGCTTTCTGTTCCGCCGGCTTCCCGGCGGGCTTGGCGTTTCGGTGATCTGCGTCGGCGCCCTGCTGGCGGCCTCGACGGGGATCGTCGGGGCGACGGTGGTGACCATGGGGCTGTTGTCGCTGCCCACCATGTTGCGCCGCGGCTACGACCCCAGCCTCGCCGCCGGGACGATTTGCGCGGCGGGGACGCTGGGGCAGATCATTCCGCCCTCCATCGTGCTGGTTTTGCTGGGAGAGGTGCTGTCCTCGGCCTATCAGCAATCGCAGCTCCAGCGCGGCATATTCGCGCCCGACACGGTGTCGGTGGGCGACCTGTTCGCCGGCGCCATGGTGCCGGGGCTGA
>SMXQ01000046.1 GCA_004356985.1 Alphaproteobacteria bacterium
CGAAAATCCATAGGGTCCTCGTTCCATAAATAATAGCGCCAAATGCCGCGCCACCCAATACCGGGACCCTAGGGGGCCGGCACCTGATGGCGCATGCGGCGCGCCCGTCCGTCCTTGGACGAGGCCATGATGGCGAGGCAGACCTCCAAGGTGGCCTTGCCCCAGCTGCCGTCGGGGAAGACGCCGCGCCCCTGGGCCAAGGCGTCGCGCAATTCGAGCAGCTCGAACTCCCGGCCGTGGCCCTTGGAGCAAGGGATCTCCTCGCGCCCGTCCTCGGTATAGAGGTAGATCCCGTCCGGCGACTGGCGGATCATGCCGCGCTCGCAGGCCACCACGGTCAGGCCGAAGAACGGCTGGCGGCGCGCCGATTGGGGCCTGGCGGCCGGCGTTCGTTGCTGGGCGACGGCGGCTTTCTGTTGGATATCGGCCGGCCCCGTCAGCCGTTCCCTTTGGGCGAATTGGCGCCCCTCGGACTGAACGAAGCCGCTTTCGCCGAGATCCCAGGTCAACTCGGCGGCGTCGAAATAGCCGTAGCCGTTGAAGGAGAGGCTGGCCGCGGCGCCGCCCTCGAATTGCAGCAGTGCGTTGAAATGGCCCTCGGTGTCGAAATGGGGATCGGCGCGCCCGGTGACGCCGCGCACGCTCTCGATCATGCCGCCGCCGATGAAGCGCACGATATCCACCAGATGCGGCCCCTGGCGGTAGACCAGCCCGCCGCCCAAATTGGTGTCGAGTTCGGGCGCCAGGCGCGGGCGCTGCAGCCAGTCGTTGGAATTAAACGCGCTGATCTGGATCACCCGGCCGATGCGCCCGCTCGCCACCACCTCGCGCATGGCCTTGATGGGCGCCTGGTAGATCTTCGAATGGCCCTGGAGGAACTGGACCCCGTGCTTGGCGGCGGCGGCGATCATGCGGTCGCATTGCCGCAAATTCACCGCCATGGGCTTTTCGCAGATGACGTGCTTGCCGTTGCGCGCGGCGCAGATCGCGTGCTCGGCGTGCAGGGTGTTGGGGGTCGATATCCAAACCGCGTCGACGTCGTCCCGGGCGCACAGTTCCGCCACCGAAGCGAAGACCGGGCGATTGTATGTTTTGGCGAAGACCGCCCTGGCCTCGGCGCGGTTGTCGGCGCCCCCGGCGAGGACGTAGGGCTTGTCCTTGCCGAAGGCGGGCAGCACCTGGGAAGAAGCGACGCCAAGCCCGGCGATGCCCACCCTGAGTTGGCGGCCAGGCGATCTTGCCGCCGCCTCAGGCACCCGACAAGCGCTCGTAATAGCGCCAGGAGGATTGCCCGTGGGGGGAGGTGGAAAAGCCACCCCTTTCTTGGAACCGGCGGCGGTATTCGGTGAGGTCCTCCTCGGGGATGGGCCTGGGATCGCCGAGAAGATGGGCCCGATAGTTCATTTCCGCCAACTCGTTGAGCTTGATCGCCGTGACCGTCGCCTCTTCGACGCTGGCGCCGGCGGTGGTGATGCCGTGGCCGCGCATCAGGCAGGTTCTTTTTTGCCCCATGGCGTCGGTGAAATCCTTGCCCAGTTCGTCGTTGCTGATGGTGACCGACCGGCCATAGGTGGGGATGCCCTCGAGCCAGAGGTAAAGGCTCGACGGATCGTAGGCGCCGTAAAGCGGCATCAGCGGTTTATCGCAGATGGTGAACAGCACCACGGTCGGCGGGTGGATATGGACCACGCTTTTGACCTCGGGCCGGGTCTTGTAGAGCCAAGTATGGATGAACACCTCCTGGGGCACGGCCAGCCCGTCCGGCCCATCGACCTTGCGCCCATCCATGTCGACCATGATGACTTCCTCGGCGGTGGTGTAGCGCACCCCCACCTCGTCGGGCCCACGGGCGCGGATCAAAATGTGGCGGCCGTCCTCGGCGCGCTGGCTGACATGGCCGGTCGCCGCCTTGGTCAGTTCCAGCCCGCCGATCATGCGGCACGACTTGGCCACCAGCGCCCGCGCCGCATCGTCGGAATTACCCGTCATCTCCGTTCACGTCCTTCCCAATGATTTATATGTCCAGGTTGAAGACCTGGCGCGCGTTGTCCTCGAAAATCATCTTCTTGTCGCCATCGCTGAGCGACTCGATGCCTTCGATCATGGGCCTGGTGTCGTCGATCCAGGTCCCCGTCTCGGGATCCTTGGCGGTGCCGGCGCCGGGGCGTTCGGTGCCGAACATGCAGCGGTCGGGGCCGGCCCAGCGGAACAGCATGGCCAGGGCGTCCTGGGTATAGAGCGCGGTATCGAAATAGAGCTGGCGCAGGCTTTCCTCGAAGGGGATTTTGCTGCCGCGCTTGATGCGCCCGGCCCGGAAACGGCCGATCTGATAGGGAATGGCGCCGCCGCCGTGGCAGATGATCAGCTTGAGCGCCGGGAAATCCTCGAACACCCTGGAATCCAGGACGTTGACGATGGCGATGCTCTCCTCGATGATGAAATTGAGGGTGTAGTCGTGGCGGTGCGAACGGCACCCGGCGGCATGAATCAGCGCCGGCATGTCGTATTCGACCAGCTTCTCGTAAATCGGGTACCAGTATTCGTCGCCCAGGCCCGGCGGCGCCTCGCCCAGGCCTTCGCTGGGATCGGGATTGAGCAGGATTCCCTTCATGTTGAGTTCCTTGACGCAGCGTTCCAGCTCTTCGATGGAGTTGGTGGGACTGACGCCCATGTTCTGCGGCAAGGACCCCATGCCGACGAATTTATCGGGGAACAATTCGCATTGGCGCGCGGTCAGGTTGTTGCACGACTGGGTGAAGTTGTGGACCACCTGTTCCGGCTTTTCCGAATGCATCAGCTGATAGGGGCGCGGCGAAATGATCTGGACATCGGTGCCCACCTCATCGAGTTGGGCAAGATGCGAGGTGCCGCCATGGACCGGCTTGTTGAGCGCGGCGGTGATCTCATCGTCGCTGAGCTTGACCACCCCACGGCTGCGCCCCCGGCTTGCCAGCAGGTTGGCCTTATAGGCGAACAACTTTTCCGGGGCGGTGAAATGGGCATGAATGTCGATGATCATCTAATGGTCTCCCTTGGTTTTGATTGATTTTGGCCCTCGGTCAGGCGGCTTGGCTTTCCCAGTAGGCAAATCCCATGGCGCAACCGACGCCGTCGGCATTGCGGTAACACGGCACGTAATCGACCATGGTGCCGCCAAAGCCCGCGGCGCCGGCGACGGCGATCCAGTTGCGGATTTCCGAGGTGCCGGCGGTCAGCACGTCATCGGGGATCGCCATGAGGTAGTCTGCGTCTTGGGCCACCAGGGCGGCGATGAAATCCTGGTCGAGGTTTTCGTCGATCAAGGTATGGCTCAACCCGCCCGAGGCGATCATGACGACGCGCTCTGCGTTGGTGCTGGCGGCGATCGAGCGCCCCAGAGCGGCGCCGAACTGAAAGCAGCGCTTGGCGCTGGGCGCCGGTGGAAAGTAGGTGTTGACCATCACCGGGATGATGGCGCGGTCGGCCTCGGGCATGAGGAAATTGAGCACCCGGCCGAAGGCATGGCCGAGGCCGGCGTGATAGCGCGTCTCCCGCGACCACGATGGGTCGAAACCCTGGCCCATGAGGCCGGTCACCAATTCGTTGGCGAGCGGCCCATTGACCCGGTAGCGGGTCATCTGATCGGTATCCTTTTCACCGAAATAGCGGAACCTCAATGTGGCATCGACCTCGTCGGCGATGAAAATGGTGAACGGCGGCATGTTGTCACGCAGGATGTTTTCGTTCTGGTCGTCGCCCAGGATGACCACGGTATCGGGCGCCCACTGGGCGAGGCGATCGCGCAGCGCGCCGATCGCCGCATGGCAGCGCGCGGCATGGGCGCTCATGGACTCGGGCGTCAACTCCGCCTCGATGCCGGGTTTGGGATGGTAGGGCCCCTTGATGCGGGTCGGCAGTTCCGACCACTTATCGGGCGGAGTCAACAATTGCGGCGCGTGCGACATGGCCATGCAGCCGACGATTTCTGCCATATTTCCATCCTTCTTTTGTGCGCTGTCAGTTTACCGCGTACTTGGGCCCCCGCCAATGGCCTCGCCGCGCCTCAGCGATCGAAAAATTCGTCCAGGAACAGGTCGCCGAGAACCGATTCCGGCCAGTAGACATGCATGATCTGATCATAGATGCCGAAGATGAAGGTGCCGATCATCAAAGCGAGAATGGCGCAGAGCCGCCAGCTGGCGCCGTAGAACCTGGCATAGGCAAGGACGAACACCGGCAGCCCCAAGTCCAGGCCGATGATCCGAATAAGGACCAGCAAGCCGACCAGCCAGCCCCAAATTTCGAAGGTGCCGCGCAAGGTCTCTTTGGGGTTCTTGTCCTCGAAGATGGGCAGTTCCATGGTCGGCCGCGCCGGCGCCGCGGTGGCCCGCCGCCTGGGGAAAACGTCCATCACCAGTTGGGCGCTCGCCAGCACCACGCCCAGGCTGCCCAGCGATAGGATGATGATGGAGGCCCGAAGCTCCCACTGGGAGGCGATGGCCACGGCCGCGGCCAGCACCAAGATGATGAACACCGTGAACAGATCGCTGGGCTTGAATCGCATGACGCCCCCTATCCCGCCGGCTCGGGCGCCAGGGCCGCCCGGCGCGCCTTCCAGATGGGCCACAGCAAGGTAAAAGCGATCAGGGTGCCCAGGATGAGGACGCCCGGACGCCATATCCATTCCATGTCGTAGCGCGCCACCGACAGCCACAGGTAAAGCTCCACCTTTTCACCCAGCACGAAACCGAGAATGATCGGCGCCCGTGGCCAGCCGGTGACCTTCAGCAAATAACCGAATAACGACAGCCCAAGCAGCGCGACGATATCGAGAATCGAGAAATGGGCGGCGAAGGCCGAGAGAAAAGTCAGCCCGACGATGATCGGCACGAGGACGTAGAAGGGGAAGAAACAGATATAGGCGGCCGGTTTCACCATCGCCCAGCAGATGCCCGAAGCCAGGATCTGCGACAGCACCAGGGCGATGATGATGATCATGATAAAGTGAAGTTGGCCCTCCAGCATTGCCGGGCCGGGGTTGAGGCCGACGGCGACGAAGGCGATCAGCAGCAACGCCATGGAGGTCGATCCGGGGATGCCGAAGGCCAGGGTCGTCAGCAGCGCGCCGCCTTCCTTGGCGTTGTTGGATGATTCTGGGGCGATGACGCCGCGCACGTCGCCCTTGCCGAAGTTTTCGGTATTCTTCTCCGTCTGCTTGGCGCTGGCGTAGGCGAACCAATCGGCGACGTCGCTGCCCAGGCCCGGCAATATCCCCACCCAAGTGCCGATGGCCGCCGAACGCAAGACCAGCCACTTGTGGCGGAAGGCATCCTTGATCCCTTCCATAAGCCCGGTGGTGCCGAGCTCGCTGACCTCGGCGACGCGGCCCTTGCGCGCGGCCAGGGCGATCATCTCGGGAATGGCGAAGATGCTGAGCGAGATAAGGATGACGCTGATCCCGCCCCATAGGTAGGGCTGATCGATGTCGAAGCGGATGACGCCCGATTTGATGTCGGTGCCCACCGTCGACATGATAACGCCGAGGATCGCCGCGCTAAGCCCCTTGAGCGGCGCGCCGGTGCTCATGGTGCCGATCATGGAAAGGCCCCAGATGGTGAACATGAACAGTTCCGGCGAACCGAAGCTGCGGACGATCGCCTTCATTATCGGGATCGAGCCGAACAGCACCAGGGCGCCGATGATGCCGCCGATCATGGAGACCATGAAGGCCGCGCTTAGCGCCCGCCTCGCCTCGCCTTTTTGCGCCATGGGGTAGCCGTCGAGCACGGTCGCCTGGGAGCCCGAGCCCCCCGGCACCGCCATCAGCACCGAGGTAAAGGTATATCCCGTGTTGCCCACGGTGGTGACGCCGATTAGGAAGGCGATGGCGTTGACCGGCTCCATCAGCATGGCGAAAGGCAGCAACACGGCGAGCTGGGCGGGGCCGCCCACGCCGGGCAAGGCACCGCCCCACACGCCGAGGACGACGCCGAGCACCAGCCAGCCGAGCGGCTCCGGCTGGACGAGCAAGGCCGCGCCCAGGGACAAGGCTTCGAACATGGCGTCTTCCTCTGCCTAAAGGTAGCGAACTAAAAGATATTGATACCTTACGGGCAGATCACCTTGCGGGCTTCGATGCGGTCGCCGCGCTTGGCCCAATTCAGGCTGCAGGTCATGCCGGCCTTGAGCGCCGAGCGCGGCGCCAACTTACCGCCCACCGTGATCTCGGAACGGCCGCCGCTGACCCGCAGCTTCATCTTCTTGCCGTCATGGACGAAGCGCAGGATGCGCCCGCCGCGCTGGACCTTGTCGAAGGTCACCTTGGCGAGGCAATTGACCTTGCGGGCCTCGATGCGATCGCCACGCTTGGCCCAATTCATCAGGCAGGTCATGCCGGCCTTGAGGGCGCCGCGCGGCGCCAGCTTGCCGGCCACGGTGATCTCCGAACGGCTGCCGCTGACACGCAGTTTCATCTTTTTGCCCTTGTGGCTGAAAAGTAGAACCCGCCCGCCACGCTGGACCTTGTCGAAGGTCACCACCACCAAAGGCTTGGCCTTGCGGGAAACCTTGGGCAGGCCGTATTTGGCGCGAAGCCGCTTAATGACCACGAGCCCCTGGGGATCCTGGGCGATCGCGCCGGCGATGGCGTCGTGGGTCTGCTTGCCGGTCAGGATCGAATAACCGCCGCCGAATGTGTGCGCCGCCTGCTTCTTGAACCCGGGATCCTTGGTCGCCGCGGCGAACGAGGCGCGAAGAATGGCCAGCCGATCCTTCGGGGTCTTGGGCGGCAGGGAGAAATACTTGTCGACGGCGCCCGCGCCGTTCCACTGGCGGAAAGCAGCCCATTCGGCCTTGCTCAGGTTCTTCTTGCGCAGCAAGTCTATGAAGACCGGCACACCCGGGAAATCGGGCCGCGCCGTTTCCGTGACCAAGGCCATGGCGCCCTCATCCTTGATGAAGCGTTTGAGAATCGTGACCGTCCCGGACCCGAACATGTCGATCTCACCGCGGCCATAGGCCAGGTAGATGGCATTTGAGGCGGGATAGCCGAGCACGAATTTAAGGTTCCAGCCGAGATACTCGGCGCCGAAGACCGCCGTCGAATCCTGGGTGCGATCGGTGGAGACCGAGCCCATGGCGATTGGTTCCCCCTTGGGGTCCCGCATCCTTGCCAGCGCCGACTTCCGTATGATTTGAACCGACGGTCCACGGTCCAAGGAACCGACATGGCCAAACTCAAGAAGATTGTAACGGACCGCCGAGGACCCGCGAAGCACCGGGCCGAGCGACCCGCCGCCGGCGAACACCGCGACCGTCAAGCCGTCGGGCCGGACTTTATGCTGCAAGTCATTGGCGGTGAGGACCTGAAGCGTCTTGTTGCGCACCAAGATTCTCGGCTTGCCCGGGATGTAATCGCCCCAGAACCGGGCCACCAGGCGCCCCGTGGTGTCGGTGCCGCCGCCCGCCCTCGACGCCACCATGACGGTGAGGGTCTTGCCCTTGTAGAAATCCCCCGCGGCGATCGCCTGCGGGGCGAAGGCAAGGCTGGCGACGCCCAAAACAGCGGCGGCCAGGGTTATGCGCGTCACCGCCTTGGCGAGTGAAACGCATGGAATATTTTGATCGTGAAACATCGTTGTAGGCCTCCTCGTCATATTCCTTGGCATGCCGGGGTTGTCCCCCGGCTTTAGGGTTTTAGTTCGCTTGTTGCCACATTCGTTGGCCCCAATATATTGCCATGCCCGCCCACGGCGCCACTATTCATAGAGCGCGTCCACGAAGCCGCTATCGTCGAGCTTCTTGATGTAATGGAGATCCCACACCGACAGGGGATTGATGCGCGCCGCTTCGGGGTCTTGGCGCAACGCCTCCTGGTAGACATTTTCGATCGCCGCCATGGTCGGATAAAGCTTCGGCTCCAGCGCCTCGGCGAGTTCGCCGTAAACGATGTCGACCGCCGCATCATCCATTTGGCCCTCGGAGGTGTGGCGTTGCTTGATGATCTTCTTGGTTTTCTCCGGTTCCCTCTTGAAAAACGCGATGCCCTCCAGCAGGCCCTTCAGGAATCGCTCGACCAATTCGGGATGCCCCTCGACGAATTTCCGAGAGGTCGAGAGGGTGGTGAAATGGATCATGGGCAGGGGCTCGATTTCGATGATTTTCATTCCCGCGGCTTCCGCCTGCAGGCTCTTGGGCGGCGTCAGCAACGTCGCATCCACTTCGCCCGATTGAACCCATTGCCATTTTTCCATCCTATTGGCGCCTTCCTGGCCGGGGACCGCGTCCATCTCGCCCTTGGGGATATTCAATTGATTGATGATTTCGATATCGTCACGGTCCACGTCGAGGCCGTTCTGCTTCAGGAACAGCCAGTCGTTGAGCGCGGGATGCGAGCCGCGGGTGCCGATCTTGGTTTCCCTGAGGTCCGAGAGCCCCGAAATTTCGGAATCGGGCCGCACGCAAAGGCGGTGCTTGACGACATTTATGGTTTGGCCGAGATACATCCAATCGCTGCCCCGCGCCACATGGCCATAGGGGGAGACGTGATTGCCGCCGACAAAATCAACGCCGCCGCTGGTGATGCCCTTGTGGGATTCGGTGGAGCTGATATGGCGGTCGTATTCCACCTCGATGCCATACTTCTCCCAAGAGCCGGATTCGGCGATGACGTGCAAGACCGAAAGATGGGCGCTGGCGCGGTAGGGAAAGCTCACATGGTCCATCTATTGATTCCTTTCACCAAACGATCCGGGCCTTTCATTCAACGATCCCGGCCTTTCATCAAACGACCCGGGCGCGGACCGTCATTTAGAACAGGTGCCGTGCTAAACGCCTTCGGGGAAGGGCAGGATATCGCGGTACTTGTCCATCACTTCGCGCAGGCGCGAACGCTCGACCCGGTTGACCAAGGGAAAGTCCTCCCGCCAGGTCCATGGGCGCACGGCATAGAAGATGGCGCGGTTATTGGTGTAGTCCTTGATGGCGCGGTTTTCAGGCGGCATGCGGGGGTCCAGGGGCGTGCTCCAGCATTTCTCCACCACCTCGATGTCGGTGGCGGGATCGACCCGGGTCTGCATCGCCCAAACCACCTCCTTCAGGTTGGTCGGATCGATATCCTCATCCACCACCACCACGTAGCGGCCGTTGCGCGCCCCGGCGGAACAGGAGATGACGCCATGGCCGGCCTGCTTGGCGTGGCCGGCATATTGTTGCTTGATGGCGACGACGATGAGGTACCCGGTGTGGAAATAAACCCCGGTGATGTTGGGGATGCCCGCGGCCTCCATTTGATCCCAGAGCAGTCCGGCGCGCTGGGCCACGCCATGGGTCGGCGCGCCGGGCCATTGCGGCGCCTGGTTCATGAGGATGGGATCGTTACGGTAATAGATCGCCTTGATGCGGATCACCGGCTGCGGCTCGCCGGTGCCCCGGGTGCCGCCGGTGTAATAGCCGGGCCATTCGCCGAAGGGACCTTCGTCGTGCGCTTGTTCCGACGGCGGCGGGACTTCGCCCTCGATGGCCACTTCCGAATAGGCGGGGATCGGCAGGCCGGTAATGGGTCCCTCGATCACTTCCAAAGGCGTGCCGCGAAGACCGCCGACATAATCCAGTTCCGAATAACCCCAGGGAAACTTGATGCAGGATGCCTGGAAGACCAGCGGGTCGCCGCCGAATATGGCGACCACGGGACAGGCCTTGCCCATGTCCCAATAGCGCTGACAAATTTGCCTTCCCTGTTGGCCGGGGCTCATCCAAAGCCCCAAAAGGTCGGGCCCATGGACCTGCATCCGATAGGTGCCGAGGTTCACATAACCGGATTCCGGGTCGCGGTTGATCAGCGAATCGCCGGTCCCGATATAGCGCCCGCCGTCGTGCAAATGCGACCGCAGGGAGGGAAATTGGAGAATATCCAGCGCGTTCCTGCCCCCTTCGCCGATGACGTTCTCCATCACCGGACCGTCGGCGACCACCTTGGGCGCCAGGGGTTCGACATTTTTGATTTTGGTGGAATGAAGCCGCACCAGTTCAAGCTTGGTCTTGTCCAGGGGAAAACCCATGGAGAGGGCGGCCCGCTTTCGGCTGCCCACGGTCAGGCTGGCGACGCGGTATCCCGGCCGATGCCCCTTGATGCGGTCGAACACCAGCATGGGCGGGTCGGCCAGGAATTCCGAACTGGCCTCGGTCAGGGCGCCGATTTCCAAATCCCAGTCCGCGTCCTCTATCTCCACGTATTCACCGGCCTCTTTGACGAGTTCGATGAACGTCCTGAGATCATGGTACTGGATTGTCATGGCCCTCCCCCTCCGGCGCTGGTTATTCCCGATACCCTGGCGCGTCGCGCGGCGCGGTTATGCCCCGTTCGCCCTTTTTTCAGACGCATATTTCTTCCACAGGCCCATGTGGTCGCTGTCCTCGGCCACCACCTCGGACAGCACGACGATGTGGGAAAGATCGTTATCCGCTTCGTCGCGGATCGAATGGCGGGGTTCCTTGCCCGCCTCGACATCGGCGATGCCTTCGAGAATCTGGCGGCGGGCGGCGGCGATGAACTTGTCGGTGGTGCCGAGATGCTCCCGCGTGCGGTCGTGGATGGGGCCTTGGCTCTCGCTGGCGAAGGCGTCATGGGCCATGAAATAGCCGCCCATGCCGGTGAAGGTCTCGCTCATTTCATCGCGGTCCTGGAGGTAGCGGTTGCCCCGGTTGCGGGTGAGCGTGCCGTCGGGCGAGACCTCGGTGCCGATCTGGCCGGTATAGCGGCTCATGTCCAGCGGCCGCTCGCGGTTGATGGTGATGTCGAAGCGAAGGTGATGGGTGTCGTCGGTGGGCACGTGCCAATTGATCTGGTTGCCCTGGTTCAAGCGGCCCTCGTTGCCGACGATGGCGGCCTTGTTGGGCATGATGAAATTGGTCACCCGGACATATTTATTCTGCCCCTCCGCCTGGCGGATGGAAAAGATGCGGACGCCGAAATCGGCCAATTCTATGTCGAGAGTGGGCCGGCGGTCGTTGCCGTAGTGGAAGCTCGCCGACCGCGTATCCCCCGGCACCGGCCGCATGTCGGGCGGCGTGACCGACCCATGCAGGTACGACAGATGGACCGGGTCGATATCCCCCTCAAGCGCCTGCAGATAGTTGCAGTTCATGTGGGTCTTGGAGGTGTAGCGGTGATCGTCGGGGACGTGCAGGAATTGGTAATCGGGAAACAGCGGCGGGGCGTCGGC
>SMXQ01000047.1 GCA_004356985.1 Alphaproteobacteria bacterium
AACCTCGGACATCCTGGAGGACAACAGGATCGTCGCCGAGGTCAACGGCATCATGATTGACTTGGGCACCATCAAGGCATCGACGGAGATTTACGAACAACGGCTGTTGATCACCGGCATGTTCAACGACCGCAAGCTCTACGACAAGTTCCTCGCCGAGGTGAAAAAGATCACCGGCGTCAAAAAGCTTTACTGGCACGTGACCCACATGACGGAGAAAGAACAGGAGCGCCGGGAAGAGAAGAAAGAACTGCTGTCATGGGTCGACGCGCTTTCCCTGGACATCAGTGTCGGCCTCAACCTGGTGGGCACCCTCAGCATCGCCGACGTGAATTTCCGCGTCGCCGCGGACGCCTTTTCCAACGTTTATTTGATGGGCCGGGCGCGCTCCCAACCGGAGATGGACAAGGCCGTCAAGGTGGCGCGGGAAACCGAAGGGGTCAAGAAGCTATACAATTACGCCATCGTCCGGCCGTAGAATCGGGGCCCGGTCGAGGGGTAATCTCGCCGGGGCGTGCTTTCTTCCCCCGGGGCAAGCTGCTATAAGGGGCGATCAAGCCTTCTATTTCAGTTTAGAAATAATCTTCAAGTTACTGAAATGTATTTGCTAATTGATAACTACGATAGCTTCACATACAACCTCCTCCATTTCATGGGCGAGATGGGGGCGGAGGTGACCGTGCGCCGCAACGACGCGCTTAGCATCGACGAGGCGTTGGCGCTGGGCGACCAAGGCATCGTCATCTCACCGGGGCCCCGCGATCCCGACCGGGCGGGGTTCTGCCTCGAATTGATCCGCGCGGCGGCGGGAAAGCGGCCCATGCTCGGGGTTTGCCTCGGCCACCAATGCATCGGCCAGGCCTTCGGCGGGCGCGTTGAGCGCGCGCCCCTTCCCATGCACGGTAAGATCAGCGCCATCGCCCATGACGGCAGCGGCGTCTTCGAAGGGCTGCCCACGCCGTTCGACGCCACCCGCTATCATTCCCTGATCGTCGCCCGCGCTTCCCTGCCCGATTGCCTAATGGTCACGGCGGAGACCGGGGACGGGCTGATCATGGGGTTCGCGCACAAGGAGTTTCCCATCTTCGGCATCCAATTCCACCCCGAAAGCATCGCCTCGGAACACGGGCACGCGCTGTTGAAGAATTTCATCACCATCGCCGCAAGGTGGGAGCTCGCCGCATGAGCGGAGAAGCGCGAGATTTCAAGGGGCTGATCGCCCTGGTCGCCGACGGGGCCAGCCTCAGCCGCCAACAGGCCGAAGAGGCGTTCGAGATCATCATGTCGGGCGATGCCACGCCGTCGCAGATGGGCGCCTTCCTGATGGCGCTCCGGGTGCGCGGCGAAACCGTGGACGAGATCACCGGCGCGGCGACCATCATGCGGGCCAAGGCCCTTTCGGTCGACGCGCCGGAAGGCGCCATCGACACCTGCGGCACCGGCGGCGATGCCAGCGGCACCTATAACATCTCCACCGGCGCCGCCCTGCTGGTGGCCGCCGCCGGCGTGCCCGTGGCCAAGCACGGCAACCGGGCGCTGAGCTCCAAATCAGGCTCGGCGGACGTGCTGGCGGCGCTCGGCGTCAATATCGAGGCCGAGATCGGCCGCGTGGAAGAAGCGCTGAGAGCGGCCAATATCGGTTTCATGATGGCCCCGCGCCATCATTCGGCCATGCGCCATGTCGGCCCCACCCGGGTCGAGCTCGGCACCCGCACCATCTTCAATCTTCTCGGCCCCCTGTCCAATCCCGCGGGCACCAAGCGCCAGCTTATCGGCGTCTTTGACCGCCGCTGGACCGCGCCCATGGCCGAAGTCCTGGGCCGGCTGGGCAGCCAGCGCGCCTGGGTGGTTCACGGCTCCGACGGGCTCGACGAGATCACCACCACCGGCGCCACCTTCGTCGCGGAATTCAAGGACGGCACGGTGTCGTCCTTCGAGGTCACGCCCGAGGACGCCGGGCTCCCCCGGGCTGACCCGGCCGATCTCAAGGGCGGCGATGCCGAGACCAACGCCCGGGCCATCACCGAAATGCTCCAAGGCGCCCCCGGGGCTTACCGCGATATCGTGCTGCTCAACGCGGGCGCGGCCCTTCTCATTGCCGACAAGGCCGGCGACCTCAAGGAAGGCGCCGGGCTGGCCGCCGAGGCCATTGCCTCGGGCAAGGCGCGCGAGACCCTCGCCCGGCTCGTCGCCATCACCAACCAGGGCTGAGCCGCGGGGATCGGAACAAGCCGTGCCCGACAAGCTGATGGAGATTTGCGCCCGCACCGCCCGGGACGTGGCCGCCCGCAAGGCGACCCACGCCCGCGCCGAGGTCGAGGAAACGGCCCGCGCGGCGCCTCCGGCGCGGGGTTTTCGCGCCGCCCTTGCCGCCAAGGCGGCAAGCGGCGGCCTCGGCCTGATCGCCGAGATCAAGAAAGCGAGCCCGTCGGCCGGACTGATCCGCGCCGATTTCGACCCCCCCGCCCTGGCCAAGGCTTATGCGGCGGGCGGCGCCACCTGCCTCTCGGTGCTCACCGACGCGCCTTATTTCCAGGGCTGCGAACAAGACCTCATGGCGGCGCGGGGCGCCGTCACCCTGCCGGTGCTGCGCAAGGACTTCATGGTGGATCCCTACCAGATCCCGGAATCCCGCGCCATGGGAGCCGACTGCGTGCTGTTGATCCTAGCGGTTCTCGATGACGGCTTGGCGGCCGAGCTCCAGGCCTGCGCCAGGGATTGGCACCTCGACGTGCTGGTCGAGATCCACGACCAGGCCGAACTCGAACGCGCGGCCCGCCTAGAGGCCGGCCTCATCGGCATCAACAACCGCGATCTCAAGACCCTGAAGATCGATCTCGCGGTCACCGAGCGCCTGGCGCCGCTGGCCCCGGATAACGCGGTCCTGGTCTGCGAAAGCGGCATTTCCCGGCCCCAAGACGTCGCCCGGATGGCCGCCGCCGGGCCGCGCTGTTTCCTGATCGGCGAATCCCTGATGCGCGCGCCTGACACCGCCGCCGCCGCCCGTGCGATGCTCGCCGCCGGTTTGCCGGAATCCCAGGCGTTGGAGGCCTGAACCATGGCCGAATTCACCCATCTCGACGAAAAGGGCAACGCCCGCATGGTCGATGTCGGCGACAAGGAGGTGACCCAGCGCACGGCCACCGCCCGGGGCCGCATCCTTGTCGCGGCCGAGACCCTCAAAGCCATCCGCGAGGGCGGTGTCGCCAAGGGCGATGTCTTTTCGGTCGCCCGCCTGGCCGGCATCATGGCGGCCAAGAAGACGCCCGATCTGATCCCATTGTGCCATCCGCTGCCGTTGAGTTCGGTGGCCGTCGAACTTGCCGAGGCGCAAGACATGGAGAACGCCATAAACATCACCGCGACCTGCAAGGTGACCGCCAGGACGGGGGTGGAGATGGAGGCGCTCACCGCCGTGGCGGTGGCGGCGCTGGCGGTCTACGACATGTGCAAGGCGGCGGACAAATCCATGCGCATCACCGACATCCGATTGGTCCACAAGGCCGGCGGACGGTCAGGCACCTACAGCGCGTCCGATGACGGTGCCGGCACGGACGCGGGGGGCGGTAGCGGCGCGGGCGCGGGGGACGGCGGTGGCTGACCTGATTTCCGTCGAAGAGGCGCGCACCCGCATCTGCGCCGCCTTCGCGCCGGTGGCGACCGAGATGGTGGCGTTGACCGCGGCCGCCGGCCGGGTTCTGGCGCGGGATCTCGCCGCCCGGCGCACCCAACCGCCCCATGCGGTCTCGGCCATGGACGGCTATGCCGTCCGGGCGCAGGACGTCGGTGAGGTTCCGGTCAGGCTCGAGGTGGTGGGCGAGGCGCCGGCCGGCGGCGCCTTCACGGGCACCGTCGGACCGGGCCAGGCGGTCCGCATCTTCACCGGCGGCCCGGTGCCGGCGGGCGCCGACACCATCATCGTTCAGGAAGACACCGACCTCGGCACCCCCGCCGTCACGGTCAACCAAGGGGCGCCCGCCAATCAGCACGTGCGCCGGGCGGGCATCGATTTCAGCGAAGGCGAGGTGCTGCTCCAGGCCGGGCGCCGCTTGGGGGCCCGCGATATCGGTCTCGCCGCGGCCATGAACCACCCCTGGATCGCGGTCACCCGGAAGCCGCGCGTGGCCTTGCTGGCCACCGGCGACGAGGTGGTCCGCCCCGGCGACCCCCTCGGCCCCAACCAGATTGTCAGCTCCAACGGCCCCGCATTGGCGGCCTTCATCGAAAGCCGGGGGGGCATCGCCATCGACCTCGGCATCGCGGCCGACGACGAAGCCTCGATCCGGGCCTTGGCCCAGGGCGCGCGCGGCGCCGACCTGCTGGTCACCATGGGCGGGGTTTCGGTGGGCGACCGCGATCTCGTGCGGAAGGTGCTGGGCGAGGCCGGGCTCGAGGTGGATTTCTGGCGCATCGCCATGAAGCCCGGCAAGCCGCTGATGTTCGGGTCGCTGGCCGGCGTCCCGGTCCTGGGCCTACCGGGAAACCCGGTCTCCTCCATGGTCTGCGCCCTGCTCTTCCTGGGTCCGGCCCTGGACAAGATGGCGGGCCTGGCCGGGACCGGCCTGCCGGTGATCCGCGCCCGTCTCGGCGCCGATATCGGCGCCAATAATTTCCGCGAAGACTACATGCGCGCCACCTTGACGGCCGATGGCGAGGGCACCCCCGTGGTCGTGGCCCTGGCGATCCAGGATTCCTCCATGGCGTCGGCACTGGCGCGCGCCGACGGCTTGATCATTCGCCCCCCCGGCGCACCCGCCGCCTCGGCCGGCGATTGGGTCGACGTCATCCGGCTCGACGACATCCCGGGCGCCTGAGCCGCGTCCACACCCGCGCCATGGCGCGGGCCCCCGGCGATCGGTTCCTTGCAACCCGCATTTGGGCTTGACCAGGCAAAAGAACTAAACTAGAACATGTGTTATGTTTTTGTTTTGTTCCATATGTTGTGTTTCCCGGCAGGGGCCGCATAGATAGCGTGAAAGGGGCATGCCATGTTGACCAAGAAACAACACGAACTTCTCGTCTTTATCAACGGTCGGCTCCAGGACACGGGAATCTGTCCCTCCTTCGACGAAATGAAGGACGCGCTGGAACTGAAGTCGAAATCCGGTATTCACCGCCTGATCACCGGTCTGGAGGAACGCGGTTTCGTACGCCGCCTGCCTCATCGGGCGCGGGCGCTGGAAATTCTCCGCCTCGCCGACTCCACCTCCGCCAGCCCCCCGCCCGGCTTCGATCCCAGGGTCATCAAGGGCGGCTTGAGCGACGGCCTGCGCGGCGCGGCGGTCGCCTCGACCGGAAAATCCGTGGAACTGCCGCTTTTCGGGCGGATCGCCGCGGGCACCCCTATCGAGGCGCTGCGCGATCCTGAAAATACCGTCGCCGTCCCCCCCGGCTTGGTCGGCAAGGGCAATCACTACGCCCTCGAGGTGGCCGGCGATTCGATGATCGAGGCGGGCATCCTCGACGGCGACGTCGCCATCATCCGCGAGGGAGAAACGGCGGAGAACGGCGCCATCGTGGTCGCCCTGGTGGACGACAACGAGGTCACCCTCAAGCGCCTGCGCCGCAAGGGGAAGTCCATCGCCCTGGAACCGGCCAACCCGGCCTTCGAGACCCGTATCTTCGGTCCCGACCAGGTCAAGGTCCAGGGCACCCTGGTGGGCCTGATGCGCAGCTACCACTGATTTCGCCGCGCCACCGCGCCACTTAAACCTTCCTTCAACGCAATCGCCCCCCGGTCCAGGGACGGACGCCGCGGCTGGCGGCCACGGTCTCGACCCTGATCCCGCCGCCGTCTTCGAACCATACCGCATGGGTGCCCCCGCGGGAGAGATCCCGCCGGGTGATGATCCGGCGCGGCCCCCGGCAGGGAAAACCGTAGAGCGACTTGAAGGCGATCACCAGGTGGGCGCGGGGGCAATCCTCACCCACCGCGCCGGGATCGCTCATCAGGGCGACCACCCGGCCCCCGACATTGGCGATGCAACCAAGCGAATCGCATCTCAGCACGCCGTCCTTGGCCGCCGCCAGGCTGGCCCGCGCGCGGTCGCGTTTGGACCGCCGGCCGCGCGGGACGTTGCCGGCAAGGCCGCTGCGCCGCAGCCAGAT
>SMXQ01000048.1 GCA_004356985.1 Alphaproteobacteria bacterium
CATCATCAAGCCGTTCTCCAACCTCAAGGTGGTGGTCCGGGAACGCGAGGAGACGTCGTAATGGGTCAGAAGGTCAATCCGATCGGGTTTCGGCTCGGCATCAATCGCACGTGGGATTCACGTTGGTACGCCGACAAGGATTACGGCGATCTCCTGCACGAGGATATTCGCATCCGCAATTATCTGCTCAAGACCCTGTCCCAGGCCGGCGTGTCCAAGGTCGTCATCGAGCGGCCCGCGAAGAAGGCGCGCATCACCATCCACACGGCCCGGCCGGGCGTGGTGATCGGCAAGAAGGGCGCCGATATCGAGAAATTGCGGGCCGAGGTCGCCAAACTGACCGATGCGGAGGTTCATCTCAACATCGTCGAGATCCGCAAGCCGGAGATCGATGCCCAGCTGGTGGCCGAGAATATCGCCCAGCAGCTGGAGCGCCGGATCGCCTTCCGCCGCGCCATGAAGCGGGCGGTGCAGTCGGCCATGCGCCTGGGCGCGGAAGGCATTCGCATCAACTGCGCGGGCCGGCTCGGCGGCGCCGAGATCGCCAGGACCGAATGGTACCGCGAAGGCCGGGTGCCGCTTCACACCTTGCGGGCGGATATCGATTACGGATCGGTCACGGCGCGGACCACCTACGGCGCGTGCGGCGTCAAGGTCTGGGTCTTCAAGGGTGAAATCATGGCCCATGATCCCATGGCCCAGGACAAGAAAGCCATGGAACAGCAAGTTGGACGGACCGGAACCGGCGCCCCCCACGGGCCCAACATGCGGATGAGTTAAGCCAAGGGCCGAGAAGAGATGCTGCAACCGAAACGAACCAAATACCGCAAGGCCCATAAGGGCCGGATTCACGGCGCCGCCAAGGGCGGCACGCGGCTCAATTTCGGGTCTTACGGCCTCAAGGCCTTGGAGCCGGAGCGCATCACGGCGCGCCAGATCGAGGCGGCGCGGCGCGCCATCACGCGGCACATGAAACGGGCCGGCCGGGTCTGGGTCCTGCTGTTCCCCGACGTGCCGGTCAGTCAGAAACCGGCCGAGGTTCGCCAAGGCAAGGGCAAGGGCGCGACCGAATATTGGGCTTGCCGGGTTCATCCCGGGCGCATCATGTTCGAAATCGATGGCGTCGATCTGAATGTCGCCAAGCAGGCCATGGAACTGGCATCGGCCAAGCTGCCGATCCGCACCAAATTCGTCGCCCGCAGGGCGGGGGAGGGTTAGGCATGAAAGCCGCCGACGTCCGGGCCAAGAGCCACGACGAGTTGACCACCGAACTGGTGGCCCTCAAGAAGGAGGCCTTCAACCTCCGTTTCCAGGCGGCCAGCGGTCAATTGGAGAATACGGCGCGGGTGCGCCAGGTGCGCCGCGATATCGCGCGCATCCAGACGGTATTGAACGCTAATGCCGCCACGGGCGCGTGAACGCGGCGGGGACGAGGAAGACGATGTCGAAGCGGATTTTGCAGGGTACGGTAATTTCGGACAAGGGCGATAAGACGGTGGTGGTGCGTGTCGAACGCCGCTTCATCCATCCCCTGGTCAAGAAGGTGGTGATGCGGTCGAAGAAATTCGCCGCCCATGACGAAGCCAACGCCTGCAAGGTGGGCGACCGGGTCCGCATCGAGGAATGCCGCCCCATTTCGAAGCGCAAGCGTTGGCAAGTTTTGACCGGGGACGCGGAAAAGCGCACCGGTTAGTTGTGAAAGGGTTGATCCGATGATCCAGATGCAAACCAACCTGGAGGTGGCCGACAATTCCGGCGCGCGCCGTATCCAGTGCATCAAGGTGCTGGGAGGCTCCAAGCGCATGTCGGCGGGGGTCGGCGACGTCATCGTCGTGACCGTCAAGGAGGCGATTCCCAGGGGCCGCGTCAAGAAGGGTGAAATCCAGCGCGCCGTCATCGTCCGCACGGCGAAGGAAATCCGCCGCGCCGACGGCAGCACCATCCGATTCGACCGCAACGCCGCGGTGCTGATCGACGGCCAGGGCGAGCCCATCGGAACCCGTATCTTCGGTCCGGTCACCCGCGAGCTTCGCGGTAAGGGCTATATGAAGATCATCTCTCTCGCGCCGGAAGTGCTCTAAGCCCCGGGGTTCAAGGAAAGTACGGATTGGTGCCATGAAAAAGATCAGGAAGGGCGATATGGTGATGGTTCTCACCGGCCGGGACAAGGGCAAGCAGGGCAGCGTGCTCAAGGTCGTTACCGCCAAGGACCGCGTCATCGTGCAAGGGGTGAACATGGTCAAGCGCCACTTCCGCGGCGGCCAGGGCCAGCCGCCCGGCATCGTCGACAAGGAAGCGGCGATCCACGTGTCCAACGTGGCTTTGATCGACCCCAAGGAGGGAAAACCCACCAGGGTCACCTTCAAGGTGCTCGACGGCGGGCGCAAGGTTCGGGTCGCCAAGCGGTCCGGCGAAGTGATCGACGTTTGAACCGGCCCGAGGGCGGGAAAGGGTAAGTTTGTAAGGAAGCTATGATGACCGATGCCAGCGAAAACTACGTGCCCAAGCTGAAGCAGCATTACGATTCCGTCATCAGGCAGCAGCTTGAGGAGAAGTTCGCCTACGGCAACCCCATGCGCGTGCCGAAGATCACCAAGATCGTCGTCAATATGGGCGTCGGCGAGGCCATCGCCGATTCCAAGAAGATTGATTCGGCGGCCAGCGAGCTCGCCGCCATCACCGGCCAGAAACCGATCATCGTGCGGGCCAAAAGATCGGTCGCCAACTTCAAACTGCGCGAAGGCATGCCCATCGGCTGCAAGGTGACGCTGCGGCGCACCAGGATGTACGAATTTCTCGACCGCCTTGTCACCATTGCCCTGCCGCGGGTGCGCGATTTCCGGGGGCTGTCGGTGCGGAGTTTCGACGGCCGGGGGAATTTTTCCCTTGGTCTCAAGGAACAGATCGTGTTCCCGGAGATCGATTACGACAAGATTGACGAGATCCGTGGGATGGACGTCACCATCGTCACCACGGCCAGTTCCGACGAGGAAGCCAAGGTTCTCCTCAAAGGATTCGATTTCCCGTTCGGCGACTGACCGGCGGGAAGATAGCAAGACGGAGGTTTCTTTTTATGGCGAAGATCAGTGCCATCGAGAAGAACAAAAGGCGCCAGAGACTGGTGCTCAAATTCAGTGCGCGCCGCGCCAGACTCAAGGCCCTCGCCAAGGACAAATCACTGCCCGCCGAGGAACGGTTTGCCGCACGGCTCAAGCTTTCCGAGCTGCCGAGGAATTCCAGCGCCGTGCGCGTCCGGCTCCGATGTGAAATTACCGGCCGGCCTCGCGGGGTTTACCGAAAATTCCGCCTGAGCCGCATCGCGCTCCGTGAATTGGCCTCCCACGGCCAGATTCCGGGCATGGTCAAGTCGAGTTGGTAGGTAAGGAGATTTAGGGTATGGCAATAAACGACCCCGTTGGGGATATGCTGACACGTATCCGGAACGCCCAGAACCGGAAACTCGCCACCGTCGTCACGCCGGCCTCCAACCTGCGGGCCAACGTGTTGGAGGTGCTGCAGAAGGAAGGATATATCCGTGGTTTCGAGCGCCACGAGGTGTCGCCGGGTTTGGCCGAGATCAAGATCGAACTCAAGTATCATGAGGGCGAGCCGGTGATCCGGACCATTAAGCGCGTCTCCAAGCCGGGCCGCCGGGTCTATTCGAAGATCAAGGATCTGCCCCGGCCCTTCAATGGACTGGGGATCGCCGTATTGTCGACGCCCCGGGGCGTCATGTCCGACAACGAGGCCCGGGAGGCCAATGTCGGCGGCGAGGTTCTTTGCCAGGTGTTTTAGGGCCCGGAGTTCTGGGGCCAAGTGTTTTAGGGCCAAGTGTTTTAGGGCCGCAAGGTTCGAAGGAGTTCACATGTCGCGTATCGGCAAGCATCCGGTTCCGGTTCCCGAAGGCGTCACCGTCAGCGTCGCCGGCCAGGAGGTTTCCGCCAAGGGCAAGCTTGGCGAACTGAAGGTGGTCCTGGTGGACGAGGTCGAGGCCGTGCTGGCCGACGGCGCCATCACCGTCCTGCCGCGGGACGGCAGCAGGCGGGCACGGATCATGTGGGGCACGAGCCGGACCCTCGTCGCCAATGTCGTGACCGGCGTCGCCGAGGGTTTCACCAAGAAGCTGGAGATCCAAGGCGTCGGTTACCGCGCCATGGTGGAAGGTAAGACCCTGGTGTTGCAATTGGGCTATTCCCACGACATCAAGTTTCCCATCCCCGAGGGGATCACCATCAAGTGCGAGCGGCCGACCGCCATCGAAATCAGCGGCTGCGACCGCCAGAAGGTCGGCCAGGCGGCCGCGGAGATCAGGTCCTTCCGGCCGCCCGAGCCGTTCAAGGGCAAGGGCGTGCGCTATGAGGGCGAATACGTCCGCCGCAAGGAAGGCAAGAAGAAATAGGACCCAGGATCATGTTGACTAGAAGAGACTTGTTCCGCCGTCGCCAACGCAGGGTGCGGGCGAAGCTCAACCGCAAGACCAAGCGGCCGCGCCTCAGCGTGTTTCGTTCGTCGAAGCACATCTATGCCCAGGTCATCGATGACGCCAACGGCGTGACCCTCGCCGCGGCCTCGACACTGGACAAGGACATCAAGGGCAAGGCCAAGACCGGCGCCGACCGTGACGCCGCGGCGGAGGTCGGCAAGCTGATCGCCGCCCGCGCCAAGGTGAGCGGCGTCGAAGCCGTGGTCTTCGACCGTGGCGGATATATGTTCCACGGCAGGGTCAAGGCGCTGGCCGACGCCGCACGCGAAGCTGGATTGAAATTTTAAAGGGGCCGGGTATGGCACGCAGACCGAGCAGGCATGGACAGGACAACCAGGACAGCGAACTGGTCGACAAGCTGGTGAGCATCAATCGTGTCGCCAAGGTGGTGAAGGGCGGGCGCCGTTTCGGTTTCGCGGCCCTGGTGGTGGTGGGCGACACCAAGGGGCGGGTCGGCTACGGCGCCGGTAAGGCCCGCGAGGTGCCCGAGGCCATCCGCAAGGCGACCGAGCAGGCCAAACGCGGGATGATCCGCGTGCCCATCCGGGACGGCCGCACCCTGCACCATGACGTGGAAGGGCGTTTCGGCGCCGGCCGGGTGATCCTGAGGGCGGCGCCGGCGGGTACCGGCATCATCGCCGGCGGCCCCATGCGTGCGGTCTTCGAGACCGTCGGCATCCACGACATCGTCACCAAGTCCATGGGCTCGTCCAATCCCTCCAACATGGTCAAGGCCACTTTCAACGCGCTCAAGAACCTCAACTCTCCCCGCATGGTTGCCCTCAGGCGTTCGAAAAAAGTGAGCGAGTTGTTCGGTTCCGCCCCTAAAGCCGGGGCCGAGGCCGAGGCCGAGGCCGAAGCCGAGGACGCGGCGAAAACAGAGGAGCCCACCGATGGTTGACAAAACGGTCCGCGTGACCCAAATCAAAAGCGCCATTCGCAGGCCCAAGGACCAGCGGGCGACCCTGATCGGGCTTGGGCTCAACAAGATAAACCGCAGCCGGGAACTACCCGATACCCCGTCCGTGCGCGGCATGATCACCAAGGTCGCCCATCTCATTCGGGTCGAGGACGGCGATTAACGGGCCTGGAGGCCCATCAGGAATTACGGCCATGAGACTGAATGAACTCAGCGATAAGCCAGGCGCCCGCAAGGCCCGCACCCGTGTTGGGCGCGGCATCGGGTCGGGCCACGGCAAGACCGCCGGGCGCGGCACGAAGGGGCAGAAGTCGCGTTCCGGCGTCGCCTTGAAGGGCTTCGAAGGCGGCCAGATGCCGATCCATCGGCGTCTGCCCAAGCGTGGATTCACCAACATCCATGGCGCGCGGTTCTCGGAAATCGACCTCGACAGGTTGCAGCGCGCGATCGACAAAAAGGTGCTCGATGCTGCGAAGCCGATCACCGGGGCGATTCTCAAGGAGGCCGGGTTGATCACCCATTTGCGCGACGGCGTGCGGGTGCTGGGCAACGGTGAAATCAAGGCCAAGCTGACCCTCGAGGTTGCCGGCGCGACGGCTTCGGCGGCGGCCGCGATCGAAGCCGCGGGCGGCACCCTAAAGCTGACCCGGCCCAGGCGTGAGGCGCCCCAGGCCAAGGGTAAGGGCAACGAGAATGCGGCGTCCGATGATCAAGGAGCCGCCGGAAAGGGCGCGCCGGCCAAGCCCGGGACCGAAGGTTCCGGGGATTGACGCCCGGCGCCGCCGGCGCCGGGAAAATGAACGGGTGATGCAATGGCTTCTGCCGCTGAACAACTAGCCGCCAATATCAATTTCGGCGCCTTCGCCAAGGCGACGGAACTGAAAAAGCGCATCTGGTTCACGCTGGGAATTCTCGTCGTCTACCGGCTCGGCACCTACGTGCCGCTGCCCGGCATCGATCCCCAGGTGCTCGCCGATATCTTCAACCAGCAGCAGAGCGGCCTGCTCGGTATGTTCAACATGTTCGCCGGCGGCGCGGTCGAACGCATGGCCATCTTCGCCCTCTCGATCATGCCCTACATTTCATCGGCCATCATCATGCAGTTGATGACGGCGGTTTCGCCCAAGCTTGAGGCGCTCAAGAAAGAGGGGGAACAGGGCCAGAAGAAGATCAATCAATACACCCGCTACGGGACCGTCATTCTTGCCACCGTGCAAGGCTACGGGATCGCCATGGGCCTCGAGGGCATGACGTCCTCGGCCGGCGCGGCGGTGGCGGATCCGGGGTTTTTCTTCCGCCTGTCGACGGTGATCACGCTGGTCGGCGGCACCATTTTCCTGATGTGGCTGGGCGAGCAGATCACCGCCCGCGGCGTGGGCAACGGCATATCCCTGATCATCTTCGGCGGGATCGTCGCAGAGCTTCCCTCGGCCATCGTCGAGACCCTCGAATTGGGCCGCACCGGGGCCTTGTCCGCCCTGGTCATCATCTCGGTATTCATCCTGGCGGTGGTGGTCATCACCTTCATCGTTTTCATCGAGCGGGCCCAGCGGCGAATCATCGTGCAATACCCCAAACGGCAGGTGGGCAACCAGATGTACGGCGGTGAAAGCTCTCACCTGCCGCTGAAGATCAATACCCCGGGGGTGATCCCGCCGATCTTCGCGTCCGCGCTTTTGTTGATGCCGGTGACCATCGCCGGGTTCAGCGCCGGCCAGGGCCCGGAATTCCTGAACATCGTCACCGCTTATTTAGGACGCGGCCAGCCCTTGTTCCTGATCGTCTATGCTTCGCTGATCATCTTCTTCGCGTTTTTCTATACCGCGGTGGTGTTCAACCCGGCCGATACCGCCGATAACCTGAAGAAGCACGGCGGCTTCATCCCGGGCATCCGGCCCGGCAAGAACACCGCCGAATACCTCGACTATGTGCTGACGCGCCTCACCGTGGTCGGCGCCGGCTACTTGACCATGATCAGCCTGCTGCCGGAATTCCTGATCTCCAAGCTGGCGGTGCCGTTCTTTTTCGGCGGCACCAGCCTGCTGATTGTGGTGACCGTGACCATGGACACGGTGTCCCAGGTCCAGTCCCATCTGTTGGCCCATCAATACGAAGGGCTGATCAAGAAATCGCGGCTGCGGGGACGCCGCCGATGAACCTCATCCTTCTCGGCCCGCCGGGGGCCGGCAAGGGGACCCAGGCGCAGCGGCTGGAAGAGATGCATGGCCTCAAGCAGTTGTCGACCGGCGACATGCTGCGCGCGGCGGTGGCCTCGGGCAGCGAATTGGGTAATCAGGTCAAGGCCGTCATGGACCGCGGCGAATTGGTTTCCGATGAGATCATCGTCGATATGATCGCCGCGCGCATCGCCGAGCCCGACTGCGCCAATGGGTTCATCCTCGATGGCTTCCCCCGCACCGTGCCCCAGGCCGAGGCGCTGGATAAGATGCTGGCCGGCCGCGGGCTCGAACTCGACCGGGTGATCGAAATTTGTGTCGACGACGATGCCCTGGTGGCCCGCATTTCCGGCCGTTTCACCTGTGCCAATTGCGGCACCGGTTATCACGATACCAACAAGCCCCCCAAGACCGGGGGCGTGTGCGATTCCTGCGGCGGCACGGCCTTCAACCGGCGCGACGACGACAACGCCAAGATCGTGGCGGCGCGGCTCGAGGCCTACCATGGTCTGACGGCGCCGTTGCTGCCCTATTACCGGGCGCGGGGCATGCTTGGGTCGGTGGACGGCATGCGTGGAATCGATGAGGTGGCGAGCGCCATCGACGGTATTTTGGAAAACCAGGAAAATGGGAGCTAAGCTATTGACTTGGTGCCCTGTTTTCCTATAATCGCTGGCCTTTTCGAGGGTCTGCGGGCTATTCCGAAATCACATTTTTTGCTTGGGAGTCAAAGGTTTGGCACGTATTTCTGGCGTCAATATTCCAACCGATAAGCGGGTCGAAGTGAGCCTGACCTATATCCACGGCATCGGCCCCAGCTTTGCCAAGAAAATTTGCCAAAGGGCGGGCATCGACGAGGCCCAGCGGGTGCATCAATTGACCGACGACGAGGTCATCCGCATCCGTGAAATTATCGACAGCGACTACCGGGTCGAGGGCGACCTGCGGCGCACGGTGGCGATGAATATCAAGCGTCTCATGGATCTCGGCTGTTATCGCGGCCTCCGCCACCGCAAGGGCTTGCCGGTCAATGGCCAACGCACCCATACCAACGCCCGCACCCGCAAGGGCAAGGCGCGGCCCATCGCCGGCAAGAAAATGACCTAAACAGTAATTTTGTCTATTCGGGAATAGAAAATGGCGACACCTCCTGCGCGCACTAGGCGGCGCGACCGTAAAAACATCGCCTCGGGCGTGGCCCACGTGAGCGCGACATTCAACAACACCATGATCACCATCACCGACGCCCAGGGCAACACGATTGCCTGGTCTTCGGCGGGTTCTCAAGGCTTCAAGGGGTCCCGCAAATCGACTCCCTATGCCGCCCAGATGGCGGCCGAGGATGCCGGCCGCAAGGCGATGGAACATGGCATGAAGACCTTGGAGGTCGAGGTCAAGGGCCCGGGATCGGGACGTGAATCGGCCCTTCGCGCCCTGCAGGCCGTGGGGTTCACCATCACCTCCATTCGTGACGTGACGTCGATCCCCCACAACGGTTGTCGCCCACCCAAGCGCCGCCGGGTATAGACGGCGGATTCAGGTACGGCCCCCGGCGCGGGGTCACCCATGGTTCCCACCGCCGCCGGGCCTATCGGTGGCCGGCGGCGGATCGCTCAATTTGCAAGCGCGATGCCGCGCAAGGATGAGGATGCATTCGTGATTCAGAAAAACTGGACAGAACTGACCAAACCCAACAGGCTCAACGTGGAACCGGGGGCCGAGCCGAGCCGGAACGCGACCGTGTTCGCCGAACCGCTGGAACGCGGCTTCGGCCTGACCCTGGGCAATGCGCTCCGCCGTGTGCTGCTGTCTTCGCTCCAGGGCGCGGCGGTAACGTCGATCCATGTCGACGGCATCCTCCACGAGTTTTCCTCGATCCCCGGCGTGCGCGAGGATGTCACCGACATCGTGCTCAACGTCAAGGAGCTCTCCATCAGGGCCTTGAACGAGGGGCCGGCCCGTCTCGAGCTCAAGGCGTCGGGCCCGGGCGAGGTGACCGCCGCCCAGATCGAATGCCCCGGCGGCATCGAGATCCTCAACCCCGACCTGGTGATCTGCACCCTGGACAAGGGCGCGTCCATTTCCATGGAGTTGATGATCGACACCGGCAAGGGCTATGTGCCGGCGGTCCAGAATCGCCCCGAGGACGCACCCATTGGCCTGATCCCCGTGGACGCGCTCTATTCGCCGGTCCGCAAGGTCGCCTACCGGGTGGAGAACAGCCGCGTCGGGCAGTTCACCGACTACGACAAGCTCAGCCTGGACGTGGAGACCGACGGCACGGTGACGCCGGAAGACGCGGTGGCGCTGGCCGCGCGCATCCTTCAGGACCAGTTGCAGCTATTCATCAATTTCGAGGAGCCCCAGTTGGTCGCCGAGGAGGCCGCTGCCGCGGAACCCGCCTTCAACAAGAATCTGCTGCGCAAGGTGGAGGAGCTGGAGCTTTCGGTTCGTTCCGCCAATTGCCTCAAGAACGACAACATCATCTATATCGGCGACCTGGTCCAGAAATCCGAGTCCGAGATGCTGCGTACCCCCAATTTCGGGCGCAAATCCCTCAACGAGATCAAAGAGGTGTTGGCCCAGATGGGGCTGCATCTGGGGATGGAAATTCCCGACTGGCCGCCGGAAAACATCGAGGAACTGGCCAAGCGTCTGGAAGAGCCCTATTGAAGCGCCGCCGTTCGGCTTGAAGGAGAACTTAGATGCGTCATCGGATGAGCGGCCGGAAACTGAACCGCACCTCGGCCCATCGCAAGGCGATGCTGCGCAACATGGCGGCGGCGTTGGTCAAGCACGAACAGATCAAGACCACCCTGCCCAAGGCGAAGGAGCTGAAGCCCTATCTGGATAAGCTGATCACCCTTGGCAAGCGCGGCGATCTTCATGCCCGGCGCCAAGCCCTGAGCGTGCTCGGCGATCGCGCCTTGACGGCGAAGCTGTTCGATACCCTGGCCCCCCGCTATGCCGAACGGAATGGCGGCTATACCCGGGTTCTCAAGGTGGGCCCGCGCTACGGCGATAGTGCGCCCATGGCGTATATCGAACTGGTCGACCGGGACGAGGACGCCAAGGGCCAGGATTCCGGTGCCGTGCAGGACGAGGCCGAGGCCGCCGAGGCTTAGTCCCCGCCCATGGGCGTAGGGGAGGGGCGGCCGGTCGGGCTGCCTTTCTTTTTCCCCCGGTGTAGGTGTTAGAGTGCGGTGATGACGAAACGATCCATTGGTATCCGCTTGGCGGCCCTTGCCCTGGCGGCGGCGGGTGTGCTGGTTGCGGCCGGAGGGCTCGACCCCGGCGCCAGGCTGGCCGCCCAGGGCGCGCCGGCAAGCCCGGATTTGCGCCGGGTTCCCCAATCGAGGGAGCAAATCGTGCATTCCTTCGCCCCGGTGGTGCGCAAGGTGGCGCCGGCGGTGATCAATGTCTATGCCCTTAGGGTGGAACGGAGCCGCGCCCGAAGTCCCTTGTTCGACGACCCCTTCTTCAGGCGATTCTTCGGCCAGGAATTTGGCTTAGAGGGCCCGGCGCGCAAGCGGGTGCGCACGTCGCTCGGTTCCGGCGTGATCGTCGACCCGCGCGGCATCATCGTCACCAATGTCCACGTGATCGAGGGCGCCGACGTGATCCGGGCGGTTCTTTCCGACCGCCGCGAGTTCGAAGCCAAGGTTGTGCTTACCGATAAACGGACGGACCTGGCGGTGTTGAAAATAGACACCAAGGGGGAACAATTGCCCTATCTCTCCCTCCGCGATTCCGACGCGCTGGAGGTGGGCGACTTGGTGCTGGCCATCGGTAATCCCTTCGGAGTCGGCCAGACGGTGACCAGCGGCATCGTTTCCGCCCTCGCGCGCACCACCGTCGGGGTGACCGATTTCAGCTTCTTCATTCAGACCGACGCGGCCATCAATCCCGGCAATTCGGGAGGCGCGCTGGTAACCATGGATGGCGGCCTGGTGGGGATCAATACGGCGATCTATTCCAAGACCGGCGGTTCCATCGGCATCGGCTTCGCGATTCCCTCGGCCATGGTGCGCGCGGTATTGGCCGGGGTGTCGGCGGGCCGTGTGGTGCGGCCCTGGTTGGGCGCCTCAAGCCAGCCGGTGACCGCCGGGCTGGCCAAATCGCTGTCCATAAATCCGCCCCGCGGCGTTTTGGTCAACAAGGTCAGTCCCGCCGGCCAGGCCGCCGCCGCCGGGCTTCGGGTGGGTGACGTGATCACCGCCGTCAACGGCCGTGCGGTCAACGACCCCAAGGCGCTGCGTTTCCGCATCGCCACCCTGGCGGTCGGCGGGACGGCGCGGCTCGATATCCTTCGCGCCGGCAAACAACGCCAGATCTCCGTAGCCCTGAGCGCCCCCCCGGAAATCCCGCCGCGCGAGACCACCCGCATATCGGGGGCCAATCCGCTGCACGGCGTTCAAGTCGCCAACCTGTCACCGGCCCTGGCCGATGAACTGTCCATGGACCAGGACCTCGCCGGCGTGGTCATCCTCGGTATGGCGCAGCAAAGCTTCGCGCGCCGCGCCGGAATAAAGCCCAAGGATATCATTCGCGGCGTCAACGGGCGCGCCGTCGAGAACGTCGCCGCCCTCAGGCGGATCTTTCAACGCCTGGAGGGCGCCATACGCTGGCGCCTGATTCTGGAGCGCAAGGGGCAGACCTTCACCCTGGCGCTGGGAGGCTGACCCGGTGTCGAGCCTGTTCGAGGCCAATGCGCCGCGCCCCCTGGCCGACCGGCTTCGGCCCAAGACCATCGCCGAGGTGTTGGGTCAGGACCACCTGTTGGGCGGCGACGGTCCCCTTGGCCGCATGGTCGCCCACAAGCGGCTCGCCTCCATGATCCTGTGGGGGCCGCCGGGCAGCGGCAAGACCACCGTCGCCCGGCTCTTGGCCGATGCGACGGATCTCGCCTTCGAGCCCATTTCGGCGGTGTTTTCCGGGGTCGCGGATCTCAGGAAGATCTTCGCCGCCGCCCGCGAGCGCCGCGCCATGGGCGCCGGCACGATCCTGTTCGTCGATGAAATTCATCGCTTCAACCGGGCCCAACAGGATGGATTCCTGCCGGTGGTGGAAGACGGCACCGTGGTGCTGATCGGCGCCACCACGGAAAACCCGTCGTTCGAGCTCAACGGCGCGCTCCTGTCGCGCTGCCAGGTGTTCGTGCTGGCGCGGCTCGAGGGCGCGGCGTTGGACACCCTTCTCGATCGCGCCGAGGCGGAAATGGGGCGCCCCCTGCCGGTGAGCGCCGATGGCCGCGCGGCCATGAAAGCCATGGCCGATGGCGACGGGCGCTATATCTTGAACCTGGCCGAGGAACTGTTCACGCTCACCCCCCAACAGCCGCTCGATGCCGCCGGCGTCACCGAGTCCGTCCAGCAGCGCGCGCCGCTCTACGACAAGTCCCAGGACGGCCATTACAACCTCATTTCGGCGCTGCATAAAAGCCTGCGCGGGTCCGACGCCGATGGCGCGCTCTATTGGCTGGCCCGCATGTTGGTGGCCGGCGAAGACCCGCTTTATATCGTCCGTCGCCTGGTTCGCTTCGCTTCGGAGGACGTGGGTTTGGCCGATCCCGGTGCGCTGACCCAGGCCCTTGCCGCCAAGGATGCCTACCATTTCCTGGGCTCGCCCGAGGGCGAACTGGCCATCGTCCAGGCGGTGCTCTATCTGGCGACGGCGCCGAAATCCAATGCCGCCTACGCGGCCGGGAAAAAGGCCATGAGCCTGGCCCGGGAAACCGGCTCGCTGATGCCGCCCAAGCACATTCTCAACGCACCGACGCGGCTGATGTCGGAACTCGGCTACGGCGCCGGTTACACCTACGATCACGGCGCCGCCGACGCGTTTTCCGGCCAGAATTATTTTCCCGACGCCATGGCGCGGCCCACGCTCTACCAGCCGACCGCCCGGGGCTTCGAGAAAGAGCTGGCCGAGCGCTTGGAGCACTGGGCGCGGCTGAGGGCCGAGGCGGGCGAACCGGGGGATGGCGCGCGGCCCGCGCCAGACGGACCAGAGGGGGAGGATGGTCGGTGAAGTTGATCCTGGTGGTGGCCGCGGGCGGTGCCGTGGGGGCGGTGGCCCGCTATGTGATGATGTCGGCGGTGGGCGCCATGGTGGGCGCGGGCTTTCCCTGGGCGACCCTGGCGGTCAACGTCATCGGTTCCTTGATCTTCGGCCTGCTGATCGAAACCATGGCCCTATTCTGGTCGCCGGGGGAGGCGTTGCGGGCCTTCATGGTGGTCGGCGTGCTCGGCGCCTTCACCACGTTTTCGACGTTTTCCCTCGATGTGGTGGTGCTCTACGAGCGCGGTGAATTCGCCGCCATCGCCGCCTACGTGATCGCCGCGTTTGTCCTGTCCGTGGGCGCCCTGTTCGCCGGCATGGCCATGGTGCGCGCCGCTTTCGCCTGAGATCAGCCGTGCCGCCCCTGAAAAACATCATCGTCGCCCCCGGGGATGCCGGGCTGCGCCTGGACCGGTGGTTCAAGGTGCATTACCCGGGCATCGGGCACGGCGAGCTGCAGAGGCTCTTGCGCACCGGCCAGGTGCGGGTCGACGGCAAGCGCGCCAAGGCCAACCTGCGGCTCGGCGCGGGCGTTGAGGTGCGCGTGCCGTCCCGGGCGCGGGCGGCCCAATCCGAGCGGCCCCGGTCCACCCCCAAGGCGCCGGTCCCGAAGCCGGAGGAGGCCGCGGAGCTGCGCCGCCGCGTCCTTTACCGGGATGACGACATCATCGTGCTGGACAAGCCCGCGGGGCTCGCCGTGCAGGGCGGGACCGCGACCCATCGCCATCTCGACGGAATGCTCGACGCCCTCAGGTTCGGGGCGGGGGAGCGCCCGCGCCTGGTTCATCGCCTGGACAAGGACACGTCGGGCGCCTTGGTGCTGGCGCGCGGCCGCGCGGCGGCCCGTTTCCTGACGGCGGCCTTCCGCGGGCGCGACGTGCGCAAGCTTTACCTGGCGGTGACCGTGGGGGTGCCCAGGCCGCGGCGTGGGCGGATCTCTCTGGCCCTTGCCAAGGCGGGCGCACCCGGCCACCAGCGCATGGCCGCCGGCGGCACCGCCGGGCAGGGGGAGGGGGCGCGGCGGGGCGCGGTCACCCTTTACGACACGCTGGATTCGGCGGGCACAAGGGCGGCCCTGGTGGCCTTGATGCCGCTGACCGGCCGCACCCATCAACTGCGCGCCCATCTGGCGGCCATCGGCACGCCGATTTTGGGCGACGGCAAATATGGCGGCCGTGGGGCCTTCATGGAGGGCGACGGGCTTGAGAAACGGCTTCACCTTCACGCCCGGGCCATGGAATTCGCCAAACCAGGGGGCGGCATCTTGCGCGTGTGCGCGCCGTTTCCGGCCCACCTGGAGGCGGCGTTGGACGCCTTCGGCTTCGCCGCCTCGGGCCCCGAGGATGCGTTTCCCAGGGAGTAAGCCCCCGGGCCCCCATGGGGTCTTCCAATCTTTTGGCTTTGTTGCCACATTAGCGCCATGTCCGATCAATCTTCCGGCCGCCAGGGCGTCCCGCGCCTCGCCGTTTTCGACATGGACGGCACCCTGGTGGACAGCCAGCACGCGATCGCCGCCGCCATGGCCGAGGCCTTCCTTGCCTCCAACCTGGCCGCGCCGCCGGTCGCCGCCGTCCGCCGGGTGGTCGGGCTTTCGCTTGGGCCGGCCATCGCCCGGCTGGCGCCGGGGCTCGGCGCCGCCGGGCTTGCCGCCCTCGAAGGGCGCGCCAAGGATGCCTTTTCAACCCTCGGCGCGGCCGGCGTCGAGGCCGAAATGGTATTCGACGGCGCCATCGAGGCGCTCGACGGGTTGGCTGCCGCCGGCTGGATTTTGGGCATCGCCACCGGGAAATCCGCCCACGGCCTCAAGGAAACCCTGGACCGTTTCGACCTCGCCGGGCGCTTCGTGACCTTGCAGACGGCGGACCAGGGCCCGGGCAAACCGGCGCCCGACATGCTGCACCGGGCCATGGCCGAGGCCGGAGTGGAGGCCGGCGCGACGGTGATGATCGGCGACACCAGCTTCGATATGGCCATGGCCGAGGCGGCGCGGGTCGCCGCCCTCGGCGTCACCTGGGGCTATCACGACGAACACGAACTGGTGGCGGCCGGCGCCGCCCGAATCATCGCGAAGTTCGACGACCTTCACCTAGCGGTGGATGCCATGGTGCCGCGGGGCCAGGCCGGAATGGGCCGTCCATGACGCCGCCGCCCCGGTCCAGGACCCCCAGGACACCCGGGATTCCCAGCATCCGGGTCGATGCCGCCGCCGTCGCGGAGGGTTACGCGGTGACCCTGAACGGGGCCCCGCTCAAGACGCCGGGGAAACGGCCATTGATCATCCCCGGCGCGGCATTGGCCCGGGAAATCGCCCGCGAGATCGAGCGATTGCTGGCCCAGGACCCCACCGCGCTTAGCGGTAAGGGGCTCGGCGGCCCGGCCCGGGCCGGCAATTTCCGCATCGCCGCCGGGGCCATCGACGTCATCGCCGGCGAGGCCGGCGCCCGGGCCAGGGTGGTGGCCGACCTCGCGGCCTATGGCGAGACCGACCTGGTCTGTTTCCGCGCCGAGCACCCCGATGGGCTGGTCGCCGCCCAGCAAGCCGCCTGGGCGCCGTTGGTCGACTGGTTCGCGGCGGAATTCAGTGTCCGGCTCGGCGTCACCACCGGGCTTCGCGCGGTGCCCCAGGAGGCGGCCGCCCTCCCTGCCATCACCACCGCCGTCGAAGGCTACGGCGACTTCGCCCTGGCGGCGCTGTCCTTGGCGACCCGGGCGGCGGGCTCCATCGTCATCGGCCTCGCCCTTTCACGGGGCCGCCTGGACGCCGATTCCGCTTTCATGGCGTCGGCGGTGGACGAACGCTTTCAGGCGGAACGCTGGGGCGCCGATGAGGATGCCGGCCGGGCCCTCGAGGCCAAGGCCCTTGACCTTGCCCAGGCGGCGCGGTTTCTTGATTTATTGACGAAAGGCTGAATCCCGTGGCGGATGAACCGGACGTGATGGCCCTGCATTTGCGGATTCGTGGCCGGGTGCAAGGCGTCTTCTTTCGCCGCTGGGTGATGGAAGAGGCGACCCGGCGGGGCATCCGGGGATGGGTCAGGAACCGTGCCGACGGCAGCGTCGAAGCGGTTCTTGCGGGAGAGATGGGCGCGGTGCGGGCCATGGTCGAGGCCTGCCGCCAGGGACCGTCCGGGGCCCGGGTCGCCGGGATCGTCCAATACCCGGGCGAATTCACGCCCACCGACGATGATTTCGGCGAAACCTTCCGGCTGTTGCCCGATGTTTAGGCCACGGCCCGGCCCGGGGACGGTCCGACCAAAGCCTCGACGCCGCCCCCGGCCCTGTAATAAACTTACGCCATGGCAATAACATCGGCCCGCCTGGGGCCGGACAACACGGTCAAACGGGAGAGTTCGTCATGACACAGTTTCGCGCAACCGCACTCGGCGCCATCGCCGCCGCCGCCCTGGTCGCGGGGTTCGCCCCGGCAGGCCAGGCGGCCGAATTTTTCAAGGACAAGACCTTGACCCTTTGGGTCGGCGGCGGCGTGTCCGGCGGGGTCAACGCCTATGGCCGGGTCTTCGCCCGCAACGTCACCCGCCATCTGCCGGGCAATCCCGATTACGTCGCCCGCAACCTGCCCGGCGCCGGCGGGGTCGGCGCCGTCATCACGCTGAATACGCGCGGCAAGCGCGACGGCACCCATTTCGGCACCTGGGCCCAGGGCGCCATCACCGAGCCGGTCATGCGGCCCAACAAGAAGTTCAATTACGACATGCGGAAATTCATCTGGATCGGCAGCCTCAACAGCTCGGTCCAGACCTGTTACGTGCGCAGTGACACCGGGATCAACAATGTCCAGGACGCCCGCGACAGGAAGGTCAAGATGGCCGGCACCGGGGCGCGTTCGGCCAGCACCCAGCGCACCATGATCCTGAACGCCGCCATCGGCACGCGCTTCGTGCCGATCCTCGGCTACCGCGGTTCCGGCGGGGCGCATCTCGCCATCGAGCGCGGCGAGGTCGCGGGACGCTGTTCCAGCTACGATGCCCTGGTGGTGGGCAACCCCCATTGGATCAAGGAAAAATACATCAAATTCATTCTGCAGATGGGCTTCGAGAAGCACCCGGACATCCCCAACGTGCCCCGCGCGCGCGACCTCGTGATCAACGATACCGGGCGCAAGATCATCGAGTTCATGAACCTGCCGCTGGCCATTTCCAATGCCTTCGCCCTGCCGCCGGGCACCGATTCGGCCCGGGTCAAGGAGTGGCGCACCGCCTGGACGAAGACCCTGGCCGATCCCAAGTTCATTGCCGAGGCCAAGAAGCGGCGCATGGCGATCAGTCCGCGAAATGGCGACGAAGTCGCCGCCATCATGCGTGATATCTACGCCACCCCGCCGGCGGTGGTGAAGGCGGCCGCCAAGGCGCTCAAGGCCGAGAAGGGCCGGTGCAATCCCAAGGTATCCAAGAAGTGCCGCGGCAAGCGCAAGAAAAAGAAGAAGAAATAACCGTTTGATCCCGGTGCGGCCGCGCCCGGCCGCGCCGGGCCGGTTGATGGGACGCCCCGGCCGAGCGTTTTGTGTCCCCGTGTCAGCCGCTATCGGTGGTCGGGCTGGCGAAGACATCTTCGAAAGACCGGCGCAACGCCGCGTCCAGGTCGGCCATGGAGGCCTTGATGCCGAGCGCCTCGAGAGAGGTTACGCCGAACTCCGATATGCCGCACGGCACGATGCCGTCATAGTGTGAAAGGTCCGGCGCCAGGTTGATGGCGATGCCGTGATAGCTGACCCAGCGGCGCACGCGGACGCCGATGGCGGCGATTTTTTCCTCTATCCCACCGTGGGCCACCCAGATGCCGACGCGGCCTTTCCGGCGTTCTCCGGTGATGGAGAACTGGTCCAGGGTGGCGATCACCCAGGCCTCGAGGTCGCCGACGAAGCCCCGGACGTCGCCGCCCCTGGGCTTGAGGTCAAGCATCACGTAGGCGACCCTTTGGCCCGGTCCGTGCCATGTGGTGCGCCCGCCGCGCCCGGTCTTGTATACCGGCAAGCCTTTGACATCGACAAGCTCCGCGGCATCGGCGGAAGTGCCCGCGGTGTAGAGCGGCGGATGTTCCAGGCACCAGACCAGCTCTGGCGCCCGGCCCTCGCGGATGGCGGCGACCCGTGCTTCCATCCCGGCCACGGCGTCGTCATAGGCGACCGGCGCCGGGCTGGTGCGCCACTCCACGGCGGCCCGGCCCACGCCCGCCATGGGGTAGACCATTAGCTTGCACTCCGGGGCTCGATTTGCTATCTCCCACGGGGCTCGGGGGCGAAGGCGCCCGGGCATGAGTTCGTTGTATTCTATCAGTGAACAGAGCGGTCGTGGCGGAATTGGTAGACGCGCAGCGTTGAGGTCGCTGTGGGGGAAACCCCGTGGAAGTTCGAGTCTTCTCGACCGCACCAATTTTGGGCCCGCGCATCGGTTGCGGGCCCTAATTTGTCGAATTTCGTCGCGGGCCGGGCGTGGGCCCGAAATCACCCCCCGCCGGGAGATCGGTCATGTCCGACCACGACCGCAGCCAGATAGCTAAAGACGGGGGCCGAGACGCCGCCAAGGGCGAGCTTTACGGCGTCACCCGGGAACAGATCGCGACCTTTCGCGAGGCCCTGGACGCGGGCGACACGGAACGCTGTGAGGCCTTCACCCTGGGCCTTCATGTGGCCGACCTCGCCGACCTGATCGAGGGTCTGACCGCGCCCGAGCGGCACATCCTGGTGGCCCTGATCGGGCCCCATCTCGACCCCGAACTGCTGGCCTTCCTGGAGGAACCCGTGCGCGACGAAGTGGTCGCGCAGATGGCGCCGGACGACGTCGCCGCCGCCATCGGCGAGCTTGACAGCGACGATGCCGTGGAGGTGATCGAAAGCCTGGACCAGCCGGTTCAAGCCCAGGTGCTGGAAAGGATGGAGGCCAGCGACCGCGTCCTGGTGGAAGAGGCGCTGGCCTGGCCGGAGGATTCGGCAGGCCGCCTGATGGAGCGGGAATTCGTCGCCGTGCCCTTGTTTTGGACGGTCGGCGACACCATCGATTATATTCGTGACGAGGCGGAAAAGGGCGGCGGCGCCCTGCCGGGCGAATTTTTCGACCTGTTCGTGGTCGACCCGGCCCATCATCCGGTGGGCTTGGTCTCCCTGAGCCGCCTGTTGCGCAACCGCCGGCCGGTGCGGCTCGAGGACATCATGGATCCCGAATTGCACGCCGTGCCGGTCGCCACGGACCAGGAGGAGGTGGCGCTTCTGTTCCGCCAGTACGACCTGGCCTCGGCGCCGGTGGTGGACGAGCCGGGCCGGCTGGTCGGCGTCATCACCCATGACGACGTGCTGGACGTGATCGACGAAGAGGCCGAGGAAGACATCATGCGCCTGGGCGGGGTCAAGGAAGACGATCTCTACCTGGCGGCTCTCAAGACCTCGCGCGCCCGGATTCCCTGGCTCATGGTCTCCACGGTGAGCGCGCTGATCGCCTCGCTGGTGATCTGGCAGTTCGAGGCCACCATCGAGGAATTGGTGGCCCTGGCCATCCTCATGCCCATCGTCGCCGGCCTTGGCGGCAATGCCGGAACCCAGGCCATGACCGTGGCCGTCCGCGCCTTGGCGGTGAAGGACCTCAATGCCGCCAATGCGCCGCGCATCGTCGGCAAGGAGGTCATCGTCGGGCTCTTCAACGGCATCATCCTGGCCGCCCTGGTGGGCATGGTGGCGGCTTTCTGGTTCGCGTCGGCGGGCCTCGGCCTGATCATCGCCGCGGCGCTTGTGGTGAACCTTTTGGTGGCCGGCCTGATGGGAATCCTCATTCCCCTGATCCTCGAGCGGGCGGGCGCCGACCCCGCTATCGCCTCGGGGGTCTGCCTGATGACGGTGACCGACGTGGTGGGCTTTTCGGCCTTCCTCGGTTTCGCCGCGCTGTTCCTGGCCTGAGGGAGCCATGGCTTGCGTGCTGATCACCGGGGCGAACAGGGGGCTGGGGCTTGAATTCGCCCGCCAATACGCCGCCGAGGGCGATCGCGTTTTGGCCACCTGCCGCGACCCCGCCGGGGCCGCCGATCTTGCGGCCATCGCCGGGGATGTCACGGTTCACGCGCTGGACGTCACCGATCTCCGGCAAATCTCGGCCTTGGCCGAGTCCCTCGAAGGCGCGCCCATCGATATCCTGGTCAATAACGCGGGCGTGCTGACCTCGGGCCAGCGCACCGGCGGGATCGACTATGTCGCCTGGGAGCATGAGTTCAAGGTCAACACCATGGGGCCCATCGCCGTCGCCCAGGCCTTCCGGCCGCACCTGGAGCGGGGAACCGGGCGGCGCATGGCGTTTATTTCCAGTGTCCTGGCATCCATCGGCGGCAACACGGACGGCGGCTATACCTTGTACCGCTCCACCAAGGCCGGGCTCAACGCGGCGGTGAAAAGCCTCGCCGTGGAGGCCGCCGCCAAGGGCATCATCGTCCTGGCGTTGCATCCCGGCTGGGTCAGGACCGATATGGGCGGGGCCAGCGCGGCCATCGACCCGGCGACCTCGGTGCGCGGGTTGAGGCGCCAGATCGCCGCCGCGGGGCGCCAAGATTCCGGGCGTTTCATCACCTATGAGGGCGTGGAAATCCCGTGGTAGGCCCCCCATGAGTTGGCATTTGCTGAAAATGGCGGTGGGCATCGATTCCGTCGCCCATCTCGCCCGGGTCCAGAAGGCCCGGCGCGATGAACGCCGGGCCCGGGGGGAGCGGCCCGTCACCCTGCATTTCACCCGCAACTTCCCGCGCCGCGCCGCCCAGGTGCTCGACGGCGGATCGATGTATTGGATCATCCACGGCGAAATCGTCGCCCGCCAGGCCATCATCGCCCTGGAAACCCGCCGCCGGGGGGACGGGCGAAAGCGTTGCGCCATCGGCCTCGCCGCCAAGATCATCCGCACCGAACCCATCTCCCATCGGGCGCTGCAGGGCTGGCGCTATCTCGGCGCCAACGACGCGCCGCCGGACCTCGCCGCCGCCCCGCCCCGGGCCAAGGGCGCCGACCGCCTGCCCGACGGCCTGGCCCGCGAACTGCGCGAGTTGGGCCTGCTTTAGGGGGCGGAAAGAAAACATTCAAAAATATCAAGTCGTTAACCGTTACAGATAAAATTTGAAACAATTTTAGTATAAGTATAATCTATACTTCACATGACTTTAATATGTCTAAAGTAATATTAGGAAATGAAAAACGGTTATTGCAATTCTGAAATATTCATTCTCAACGAGATTATTTGAGTCCATGACCGTTCAACTGGCAACCGGAATACTCGGCGGCAGCGCGACCTATCCCATCATCAGGGGCAACGCCGCGCCGCGCCCGACCTTGACCCTGACGCGCGACCGCCAGGCCCTCAGGACCGCGGCCACCTTTGGCGCGGCCCTGGGCGCGGTGGCCGCGGGCGCCAAGGCCGCCGCCGCGGGCAAGAGCCTGCTCGCCGCGGCCGAGGCCGGCATGGTCGCCATCGAGGCGGCGCTGGCCGACATGAAGACCATCGCCGCCACGGCCAAGGATTCGGGCACGGCGGCCACCATTTGGGGCCTGTCGGACACCGACCGGGCCATCCTTCATAGAGAATTCGAGGCGCTCAGGACCGAGATAACAGACATCGTCAACCGCACGCTTTTCCATAACGTCAAGCTTCTGGATGGCGACGGTGGTGCATCCAGAAGTTTCTCCTTCGGAACCGGGGGCGGCAGTGAACCCGGCGCCGACACCACCGTCACGATTTCGGCCGCCACCGCGGCGCAACTCGCCACCGGCTTGGAGTCCGCCGGCCTGCTGACCCAGGCCGCCGCCGCCTCGGCCGAGACCCTGGTGATCACCGCCCAGGAGGCGGCGGCGGGCATCAAGGGTGCGCTGCGGGCCGACCAAGTGCGCCTGGATACCGCCGTCGTGGTCGGCGCCCATGTCACCGCGGGGACCGGTACGGTCCGCGATGGCGGTCTTGAATATCAAGCCATCGTCGATCAGGCGCGCGAGCTCGCCGCCGCCGTCGCCCGGGATGGGGGATTGAATCTCTATGGCAGCGATGGCGGTCTGAAGGCGGGAGGCACCGTGACGGTGGGGCTCTTCGGCGGTTTCGGCGCGGCCGGCTCGGGCGCGGTCAGTTCCGGCGACGATGCCAGCCTTGGCGACGATGCCGGCGGCGCCCAGGAAACTCCGGCGCCGCGCCCATCGGCTTACGCCCGCCCATCGGCTCCCGCCCGCCCATCGGCTCCCCAGGGCGGCGGCGACACCGCGCGGGTCCCGGTCGACATCACCGCGTGAGCTATTTTTTTCGTGAATTGCCGCCCCGGGTAAAGTTTTTCCATCATCTCTTGGCGCCAGTTGCGCCATAATCATCGCGTGATCATCGACCCTGGCCATATCCGCCAAGGGCGGCAACGGGATGCCATCCGGGCGCGCACGCGCATGGACGAGCGGCGCGCGGTCCCGGTGTGCCAAGCTGGCCGGTTTTGACATTGCTGTATTTGCGGCCCGCGCCGTTCATCTGGACCGCATTGTACGAAATGTCCTATGCTGAGATTATTGGTGCGGTATCGAACTACAAGTCGATCCGAATATTTCTGGCGGCATGAACAGTGGCGGGACCGGGATGACCAGGGTGGTTAATATGGAAACCATAAGCATACTGGGATTGGGGGCTTTCCTTAGAAATAGGATCAAGCGCCGATGTGCCTGACCTTGGAATGTGCGGAGGACCATGGATTACAGCCTGGTTATGGTGACACATGAAAGAAGTCATTTTTATCGTTGAAGATTCACCCGAGGGTGGATACATCGCGCGCGCGCTCGATCTACCGATTTTCACCGAGGCGGACGACCGAAGTTCGCTGCAAGAGCACGTGCGTGATGCGGTCCGCTGTCATTTCGATGAGGGCGAAGGGCCGAAGGTGATTCGGCTCCACTTTGTCCAGGACGAAATCATCAGCGCATGAGGCTGCCTCGCGATGTCTCCGGGCGGGGCCTCGCTCGTTTGCTGAGCGTCTTTGGCTATGAAGTTACCCGTCAGACAGGTGGCCATATGAGGTTAACCACTGACGAGGCCGGCCGACACCACCTTACCATTCCCGCTCACGATACTTTACGTGTCGGTACTTTGGCCGGCATCGTCACCGAGGTCGCTCGACACTTCAGCTTAGACCGTGAGCAAGTGGTGCGCCGCCTGTTCTCTCGCTAATTTTGGTCGCGCGGCAGTTTCAGGCCAAAAGCGATTCCAACCGACGGGGGCGGGCCGCGGTCGATAGTACCGCGTGAGCCTATTTTTCGTGAATTGCCGCCCCGGGTAAAGTTTTTCCATCATCTCTTGGCGCCAGTTGCGCCATAATCATCGCGTGATCATCGACCCTGGCCATATCCGCCAAGGGCGGCAACGGGATGCCATCCGGGCGGGCACGCGCATGGACGAGCGGCGCGCGGTGCGCGGGCTGCTGGCGGCGGGGTCGTTCACCCCGGCGGCACGTTCCCGCATCGATCTCGGCGCCCGCCGCCTGGTCCGCGCCATTCGCCGGCGGCGGAAAAACGAGGCGGGGCTGGAAAGCTTCCTCGCCGAATACAGCCTGTCGACCCACGAGGGCGTGGCCCTGATGTGCCTGGCCGAGGCCTTGTTGCGGATTCCCGACGCCGCGACCGCAGACCGCCTGATCGAGGAAAAGATCGGCGGCTCGGCCTGGGCCCGGCATTTGGGCCAGAGCGACTCGCTGTTGGTCAATGCCTCCACCTGGGGGCTGATGCTGACCGGCGAGGTGGTCCGCCTAGGCAGCGCCGGGCGGGATTTCAGCGATTTCCTCGGCCGCCTCATCGCCCGGTCCGGCGAACCGGTGATCCGCCAAGCGGTGCGCGCCGCCGTGCGCATCATCGGCCGCCAGTTCGTCATGGGCCGAACCATCGAAGAGGCGAGAGGCCGGACCGCCGACGCGCCGGGGCTGCGCTATTCCTTCGACATGCTGGGCGAGGCGGCGATGACGGCGGGCGACGCGGAGCGCTATTTCCAACGCTACGCCCAAGCCATCGCCGACCTCGAAGCGCATCCGGGCCCGGGCAACGGCCCCGGCGGGCTTCACGGCGCGGATTCGCTCTCGGTCAAGCTTTCGGCCCTGCATCCGCGCTTCGAGTTCGCCCAAGCCCCCCGGGCGGTGGGCGAGGTTGCCGAGCGGCTGGGGGATTTGGCCCAAAGGGCGGCGGCGGCGGGAATCGGCCTCACCGTCGATGCCGAGGAGGCGGCCCGCCTGGAGCCGACCCTCGACGTGGTGGAGGCGGTGGCCGCCCGGCCGGGGCTGGCCGGCTGGGACGGGTTGGGGCTTTGCGTGCAGGCCTACCAAAGGCGCGCGCCCGCGGTCATCGACTGGCTGGTGGCCCTGGCCGGCGGCGGCCGGCGGCGGTTTTGCCTGCGCCTGGTCAAGGGCGCCTATTGGGACACCGAGATCAAGGCCGCCCAGGAAGCCGGGCTCGACGGCTATCCGGTGTTTACCCGGAAATCGGCGACGGATCTTTCTTATCTCGCCTGCGCGCGCAAAATGTTTGCCCAAGGCGACGCCCTCTATCCCCAATTCGCCACCCACAACGCCCACACCGTCGCCGCGGTGATCGAACTGGCCAGCGAGGCGGGGGTGGCCAAGGGCGGCTTCGAGTTCCAGCGCCTTCATGGCATGGGTGAAGCGCTCTATGGCCACATGGCGGCGGCGGGGCGCCATGCCGCCGAGGGCGGCCACCCCTTGCGCATCTACGCGCCGGTGGGCAGCCACCAGGACCTGCTGCCCTACCTGGTGCGCCGCCTGCTTGAAAACGGCGCCAATACCTCGTTCGTCAATCGCATCAATGACGCCAGCGCGCCGCTGGCCCGCCTGGTCGGCGACCCAGCGGTTCGGCTCAAGGGCCTGATGGCGGCGGGCGCGCCGGTGCCCCATCCCCGGATTTGCGCGCCCAGGGACCTGTTCGCGCCCGAGCGCCCCAATTCCAGGGGTCTCGATCTCGCCGATCCCGGCGATCTTGGTCCCCTGGCCGACGCCATGACGTCGGCGGCGCGCCGCCGCTTCGAGGCCGCCCCGCTGATCGGCGGCCGGGCGGTAAAGGAGGGCGCGCCGCGCCCGGTCGGCGCCCCCGCCGACCAATCCCGTCAGGTGGGCCGGGTGTGGGAGGCCCGGGCCAAAGACGTAGAGGCGGCGCTTTGCGCCACCCACCGGGCCGCTCCCGATTGGGCCGCCGTCCCGGCCGCCGAGCGCGCCGCTTGCCTGGACCGCGCCGCCGACGCCATGGAAGCCGATGCCCCTTCCCTGGTCCTGCTTTTGGTCCATGAGGGCGGCAAGACCATCGCCGATGGCTTGGCCGAGGTCCGCGAGGCGGTCGATTTTTGCCGCTATTACGCGGCCCGGGCACGGGCCGACTTCGCCGAGCCTTCGATTCTTCCCGGCATTACCGGCGAGGAGAACAGCGTCGCCCTCACCGCCCGCGGCGTCTTTGCCTGCATCAGCCCGTGGAATTTTCCCCTGGCGATCTTCATGGGCCAGGTGAGCGCCGCCCTGGCCGCGGGCAACGCCGTCATCGCCAAGCCGGCGGAACAGACCCCGTTGGTCGCCCAACGCGCGGTGGGGCACCTGATCGCCTCGGGGGTGCCGGCCGGCGCCCTTGCGCTGCTGCCTGGATCTGGCCAACGGGTGGGCGGCCACCTGGTCCGCGATCATCGCGTCAACGGCGTCGCTTTCACCGGGGGGACCGAGACCGCGGCCCGGATCAACCGCGCGCTGGCCGCCCGGGAAGGCGCCATCATCCCCTTGATTGCCGAGACCGGCGGGCTCAACGCCATGATCGTCGATTCCTCGGCCCTGGCCGAACAGGTGGTCGGCGATGTCCTGCGCTCGGCATTCGGGAGCGCCGGCCAGCGCTGTTCGGGCTTGCGCCTTCTCGTTCTCCAAGACGACGTCGCGGATAGAACCTTGAAGATGCTGGCGGGCGCCATGGCCGAGCTGGTGGTGGGTGACCCGGCCCGTCTGACCACCGATGTCGGGCCCATCATCGACCGCGAGGCGCGGGCCGGGCTCAGGGCGTATAGCCGCGCGCTGGCCGCCCGGGCGCGGCTGATCGCCCGCACGCCCCTGCCCGCCGGGCTCGATCGGGGACATTGGTTCGCGCCGGTGGCCTACGAGATCGGCCCTGGCGACATCCCCCAACGCGAGGTGTTCGGCCCGGTGCTCCACGTCCTGCGCTTTTCGGCGAAAGGGTTGGACCGGGTGCTCGACCGCGTGGCGGCGACCGGTTACGGCCTGACCCTTGGCATCCACAGCCGCATCGAGGCCACCTGGGCGCGGGTGCGGGCCCGGGTGCCGGCGGGCAACGTTTACGTGAACAGGGCCATGACCGGCGCCGTGGTCGGTTCCCAGCCGTTCGGCGGCGAGGGATTATCGGGCACCGGGCCCAAGGCCGGCGGACGGCACTACCTGCCGCGGTTCGCCACCGAGCGCACGCTCTCGGTCAATACCGCGGCGGCCGGCGGCAACGCATCGCTGTTCGCCTCCCTGGAAGAGCCGGGGCCCGGCCCGATCAAGGCGGACTAGGACCGGCGCGGCCTGGTCATTTCCCGATCGTCGAGGGGGTGGTGGCGCTCCCACGGGGGACCCAAGGCGCGGAGTCCCAGCGATCCCTGGAGGGCGATCAGGAAGGCGGTCACCGCCAAAACGTAATAGGTGGCCTGGACGGCGAGACCATAGACCAGCCCGGCCAGCACCGTCCCCATGACCGTCTTGGGGATGCCGCCGACCTGTTGGTAGCCCTGGTGCATGCGTTCGATTTCCTCGAAGAAGCGGGCGAAGAGGCCGGGATCCTTGGCCAGGGCAAAGATCGTCGGCGCCAGTTCGATGGTGATCTGGGCCGAGAAGACCACCAGGAGAAAGGCCGCGGCAATGGCCGAGCGGGTGATCTTCAGAAGCAAACCGCCCAAGGCGAAGGCCACCGTAGTCGCCAGGTACCAGCCCTCGGGCAGGCGCAGGGAAACGGTGGTGACCCAGGGCTCGAATTGTGCCCCCATGGGCAGGCCGGCAATGATGAAGTAATAGATCACCGCCATGGCGTTGAGCAGGGCCACGAAATAGGCGACGTTGCCGCCGAGCCGCACCCGGAAGCGGTAGCGCTCCACCGGGTCGTTCCAGCGCATGACGAAGCGTTTGACGATGGCCAGGGCGAGGAAGGCGATGGTGATGACGGGGATCATCGCCATGACGATCATCAGGCCGATGACCAGGTAAAGCGCTTCTAACATGGCCCGTTCCCCGCCGCTTGCTCAGGCGGCCCTGACCAGGCCGTGCCCGATCAGAGAGTGGACGTGTTCGGCGATGGCCATGGAACTGGTCAGGCCCGGCGATTCGATGCCGTAGAGGTTGACCAGCCCAGGGACGCCGTGGACCTTCTTGTCCTGGATGATGAAATCGTTGCGCGAAGCGCGTTGATTGCTGGTCTTGGGGCGCACGCCCGCCCAACCCGGCACCAGGTCGCCGTCTTCGATGGCCGGCCAGAAGCGCCGCGCGGCGGCGTAGAAAAACGGCGCGTGACTCTCGTCCACGGAATACTCGACGCGGTCGGTGGGCAGGGTATTGGGACCGAAACGCACGGCGCCCGAGATGTCGGGGCTGACATGGACCGTGGTGGCGTGGGCGCCCGGCAGCGGATAGATCAGGCGGCTGAACGGCCGCTTGGACGCGGCGACGAAATAGATGCCTTTTTGCAGCACCTGGGCCGGCACGGTGGCGGGCGGGACGCCGTCCATAGCAGCGGCGACCTTCTGGGCGCCCAAGCCCGCGGCATTGATTAAGCTGCGGCATCGGAGGGTCACGGCTTGCTTGCCGCCGACGTCGATCTCCAGGCCCGCGCCTGAGACCCGGCCGCCCAGGACGGGGCTGGACAGCGCCAGCGCCGCGCCATTTTCCTCGGCTTCGCCCAGCAGCGCCAGCATCAGTTCATGGGTGTCGATGATGCCCGACGACGGCGAATAGAGGACCGTGTGGAAGCGCAGCTCGGGCTCCATTTCGCGGACCCGGGCGGGCTCGAGGAATTCCATGTCGTTCAGCCCGTTGGTCTCGGCATTGGCCTTGAGCCTGGGCAGCTCCATGGCGCCGGCCTCGTCCAGCGCCACCATGAGCTTGCCGCAGCGCCGGTGGCCGACGCCGTGTTGGGGGCAGAATTGATAGAGAAGTTCCTTGCCGCGAAGCACCAGGCGGGCCTTGAGGCTGCCGGGAAGGTAGTTGATGCCGGCGTGAATGCAGCTGGTGTTGCGCGAAGACGTGTGCATGCCGATGGCGTCCTCGGCCTCGATGACCACCACCTCATGGCCCGCCAAGGCCATCTCGCGGGCGCAGGCGAGACCGATGACCCCCGCGCCGATGATCACGCAATCGGTTGTTTCCGCCATTCACCCGCCCCGCCTCGTCGATCGACCGGCCGGAGTGTAGGGGCCAGGGACCGGGCCGGTCAATATGGCCCGGTGATCCGCTAAAGGCGCGCGCGGCGCGCCCTAATTCTTTACAATGGCGGCAAAACGAACTTCGGGGGATGGATCCATGACATACGACTTGATCATTCGCGGCGGCACCCTGGTCGACGGGTCGGGGTTGCCAGGCACCCGCGCCGATGTCGGGATCAAGGACGCCATGATCGCCGAGATCGGCGACCTCCGAGGCGCGGCGGCCCATGAGGTGATCGACGCCGAAGGCCATGTGGTGGCGCCGGGGTTCATCGACGGCCACGCCCATTACGACGCCCAGATCTTCTGGGATGAGATCGGCAGCAATAACTGCTGGCACGGCGTGACCACGGCGGTGATGGGAAATTGCGGGTTCACCCTGGCCCCTTGCGCCGAGCGCGACAAACAGCTGGTATTCACCAACCTGGAGATGGCCGAGGAAATCCCCCCGGCGGCCATGGAGGCGGGGATTCCCTGGTCGTGGGAAACCTTCCCCGAATTCCTCGACACCGTCGCGGCCCTGCCCAAGGGCATCAACTACGCGAGCTATGTCGGCCATTCGGCGATCCGCACCTATGTCATGGGC
>SMXQ01000049.1 GCA_004356985.1 Alphaproteobacteria bacterium
CAGCATCACGATTTGCGACAAGGTGACCGGCACCGGCGTCGGACAGTGGTAGCCGAGCGGTGCTCCTTTCAAAACATAAATCTTGGCGCGCCATTCGGGAGAGGGAATATTGGCGTAAAACTCGCCGGCCACGGTGAGCGCCGTGGTCGCGGTCATGCCTTCCTTGCGCTGCTGCGGGCGCACCTCCTCGAACAGGCGGCGGGTGAAGTTCTCCCCCCATTTCTCCCCTTTACCACCCCATAGGGGGAGCAGCCAAGCGTTGGGGTGATTGGAAAGGGCGATCTTATTACCCCGCCAAAATGGATTGTTCAAAAGGTCGTCCCAGGTCTTCGGTAAATCGGCCTTCTTGACGAGATTAGTGTTGTAGGCCATGCAGCGAAACGACAGCTTGTGGGCGGCCCAGGTGCCGTCGCGGGCGGATAATTCGGGGGCGACGTTTGTGTACCCCGGAAGTTCGCGCAGGTCGGCGAGCGCCTTCGCCTTGATGAACAGGAAATAGGAATTGGCGAGGGCGGTCGTCACGTCGGTGATGACCCGGCCTTCGCGCAGCGCGATCAGCACCTTCATGCCGCGCGCCGAGGTGCCGGACCGGTGGTAGCGCAGCTTGACGAAGGGATAGCGCTCCCTGAAGGCCGCCGTCATGCCGGGGAAATGACGGTTGGACCAGGTGCCGAGAATGACCACCTCCCTTCTCCTTGGCCGCGCCGTCGAGCCATGCCTGGGGCACGTTGAGCTCCGCATGGAGCCCCTTGAGCAACGAAGCGTCGAGCTTATGCTCGGCGAGTGCCTTCTGGGTCGCCTTGGGCAGGTCCGCGGCGCCGGCGCCGGCGCCAAGCACCAGAGTCATTGCCAACGCCGCGATGGTCACATGAAGCCACTTGTGCATCTTGGTATCCTTTCTCCAACCCTATATCTTCAAATTTTTAATTTACCGTCAGCGGTGCTTGGCGCGACTCCGGCACGGGCCTCACCGGAACCGCATCAAAGGCGATCATGTCTTCAAGACATGGTCGCCGCCGTATAGGCCCATCTCCGACTGGCGCCCAGCCTTGCCGCGTTCGACCACTGCCGCCGATTCCTCGCCCGTCGCGTACCGCGCTTCGATTTCCACCCGGTAATCGTCGGGATCAAGGAAGAACCAATTGACGATTCCCTCTTCGCGGCGGTGGCCGACCGGCCCCTCGACTTCGATGCCGAGCGATTTGATGTACGCGACCGTCTCTTCCGCCTTTGCCGGTTCGACCTGATAGGCCCAGTGTATGGCGTGGGGGATCTTGATCCTCGGCTGATCGGGCGGCCACTTGATGATCGAAAGGCCGAAGTTGCCGATGTAGAGCTTCATCAACGGATTCTTCGACTTGTCGTTTCGCCAGGCCACCCGAGCACCGAAGACCTTGGTATAGAACTCGGCCGTGCGGTCGAGGTCTTCGACGTAGAACCCGCTGTGGCTGATCCCGGTGATGCTTTCTTGAATTGACGTACCGTCCACGGCTGCCTCCCCTGCGAAGGTAAACTGGCGATTCACGCGCTTATTCTTTGCATTCGGTGCCGACCACCAACCCCCTGGGCCGTTCTCATCCAGACGGCTCACGACATCTTCTTTTGGCCGGCAACACAGACTATCCGGACAATTTGTTGCGGGTCAAGCGGCAGTTTTTATCTTCGCCGATTTAAGATATCCGAAGATGATCGTTGGTCCGATGTACTTGCAGGGGGTACCAACCCACGCTTAGGATAACGGCGTCCATAGGAGGAGAGCAAAGAGATGGCCAGGATTGTTTATGGGTTCGGCTCGTCGCACGGGCCGCTGTTGTCGACTCCGCCCGAGCGGTGGGATTTGCGTGCCCAGGACGACCGCAAAAATCCCAAGCATCCGTTCCGCGGCGGCGTCTATACCTTCCCCGAGCTGGTCGAGATCAGGACCGGAGAGAAGGATTTCCAAAAGGAGATGTCGATCGAGGTGCGGCGCGACCGCCATGACCGCAACCAGCGCGCCCTGGACCGCCTTGCCCAGAAGTTGGCCGACGTGGACCCCGACATCGTCGTCGTCGTGGGCGACGATCAGCACGAGTGGTTTTTCGACGACATCCAGCCCTCGTTCACCGTCTATTGCGCGGATCAAGTGATCAACGCCGCCATCGACCCGGAGATCATGAAGACCAAGTCCCCGGGCATCGCCCTGGCCATGTCGGCGAGCCACCCACCCGAGGACCAGACCTATCCGGTGCCGCGGGATCTCGCCCTTGCCATCATCGAACAGGCGATCGGCGACGAGTTCGACGTCGCGATCTCGGCCAAGCAGCCGACGGACGCAAGGGGCGTGATCGGCGTCGGCCATGCGGTCGGCTTTATCTACCGCCGCATCCTCAAGGACCGCCCGGTACCGGTGGTGCCGATTTTGCTCAACACCTATTTCCCGCCCAACCTGCCGACGCCCAAGCGTTGTTTTGAGTTCGGCAGGTCCATCGGCCGCGCCATCGCGGGCTGGAATGGCGCCTTCGCCGACAAGCGGGTGGCGATCTGCGCGTCGGGCGGCATCAGCCACTTCGTGATCGACGAAGAGTTCGATAACCGCATGCTGAGCGCGATCAAGAACCGCGACACCAAGACGATTTTCACGGAGCCACTCAACATGTTCCTGTCGGGGACCTCGGAGACTAAAAACTGGATCACGGTGGCCGGCATCCTGGCCGAGACCGGCCTCGAGATGAACCTGATCGACTACGTGCCGTCCTACCGCTCCGAGGGCGGCACCGGATGCGGCATGGCCTTCGCGAGCTGGGATTAGGCGTAGGCGCCGCGTTATTGCTCCATGACCGACGGCGCGAACAGCTCTTCGAGTTTCATCAAGCGCGGCGTCAACCCTTGCTCGAAGGAATAAAGCGCCGCGGTCTCCAGCACCTTGCGATTGGCCGCGATGCCGTGGCGGATGAGCGGCGTCGCCAAGGCCTTGCCGGCTGCGGGCGACAACAGGCCGGTCTCTAAGTGATAGCCGATCGCTTCGAGACGTGCCTTTTCGGCGAGCTCGTTGGCCTTCTCGAAGGCCTTGAAGATGTTGAGCACGGTCCACGGATGCTTGTCTACGATCTCGCGCTTGATGATCATGCCGTGGTTGATGGGATAGATTCCCGTCTTCTTGTAGAACCGCACGCCCTCGGCATGGGGGTCGGGGAACAAGGTCTTGAAATCGGGGTGGTGGTAGAGATCGAGTGTCGAGCGGTCGACCAGATTGTCGGTCCCGGCCAGGTAACGCAGGGCGCCGTCGAGTTTTCCCTCGACCAGCATCTCGCCCAAATTGGTGGTGTTGGGGATATAGAAAAGCTTCACGTCCTTGGGCGGCTTGAAGCCCATGGCGGCGCCCTGGCTGTGATCCGCATTGCGTTCCATCCAAAACTCGATATCGCGCGGATGGACGCCGTATTCGTGCTGCAGAAAGCCGCGAGTCCACAGTGCCGCCGTCTGCTGATATTCCGGCACGCCCAGCTTCTTGCCCACCAGGTCGGCGGGCTTGTCGATGCCGCGATCCTTGCGCACCAGGGTTCCGACCTGGAACATCCGGCGCGTGGTGAAAACGGGGATGCCGACCCAGCGGTCGTCGCCACCCGCCGCCATCATCAACAGTGCCGAAAGCGACATTTCGGAAATATCGAAATCGCCGAAGCGCAGCTGACGCCAGAACAACTCGGAGGCATGGAGCTCCGTGCAGATCAGCTCGATGCCGTCGGGCTTCACCCGGCCCTCGAAGATCGCGCGGGTGCGCGGATTGTTGGCCATGCCGATGCTGAGTTGCAAATCCATGCTGTTCCTCTAATGGGCTGCTAATGGGCTGCGGTCCGGGGCAAACGGCGTACTACCCCGCCGCCGCTCTTGCGGCAAGAACCCGGCGGCAATAGCTGGGTCCGTCCTCGTCATCCTCGATGTAGGTGGACGTGCAGATGAAATCCTTGAACCGGTCGTCTTCCTGGTCACGCATCAGGAATGGCGCTTCCCCGGTTTCCTCCATCTGCTTGATCGCGTTGAACAGCGCTCTGCGTACCGCGGTAATGACGATATCGGAGGAGCCGAGATTTTCCTTCGTGCGGTCCTGGATGGCGCCCTGGGATTCGATTGCGAAGGCATCTTGTGACGGGAAATGGAGTCCCATGCCGCCAAAGCTATCATCACGTTTCAGTTCCTCTCGGTCCTGCAAGTAACGGTTTTCGGGCCGTCGTATGTGTCGATTGTCGGGCCCGACATTCTCCGCCCGATTTCGCCGCAGTCTTTCCTTATCCAATGGCTCCGAATGCCGATAGAAGAACTCGAACCGGCAATGGTTGAAATCGTCGATAGGCACATACCAGCGTCCCTGATAGCCGCCTTCGCCGCCCGACGTGGACGGTGTCGCGCCGCAGGGATAAACGTAATTGTTGACCCTCAGGTATTTTTTGCCGTTGGGCGCATTGTGAACGGCAAAAATCCTGGTGCCATAGCTGGTTTGCTCAATACCGATTTCGGGCGGATCGGTGCCTCTCAACGCACTAATATCGGCGCCGGAACGTTGGCTAGGCGTGCCAGGGGGCCGGCGATGCAAAAAGGTCGTATGCACGGGATCGGTCGAACTCTCAAGCCCCTGCAGCCAGTTGCAAGTCTGGATGACGCGAAACGTCAACCGGTTGGGCTCGGGTGCCATCAGGAACTCGAAATCGGGAATTAATGGCGGCTCGCCTTCGCCCATATAGGCCCAGATGGCGCCGCCTTTCTCCTGCACCGGGTAGGCCGGATGGCGTATCTTGTCGCAGAACTTCCTGCCTTCGGGCTCCGCCGGCTGGTCGATACAGTTTCCCTCGATATCGTACAGCCAGCCGTGGTAGAGGCAGCGCAAGCCGCCATCCTCAACCCGCCCATAGGACAGGTCGGTGCCGCGATGGGAGCAAAATTGCCCGATCAGGCCGAGCCGATCCTGATCGTCGCGGAACAGCACCAGATCCTCGCTCATGATGCGGACCGGCATCGGCGCGCCGCCGACCGGAATTTCCTCCGCCGCCGCGATGGGCTGCCAATAGCTGCGCAGGAATCGCCCGCCCGTGGTTCCCGGACCGGTCTGCGTGATCAAGTCGTTTTGAGTTTTGGACAGCATGGGGAGAATCCCTTCATATCTACTACCAGCCGAATGCGCGCGGGCCGGAAGTATAGCCCATCGAGACCGTGCGGGCACGCCGACGGCCAGATTAAGGGAGTTTTCGGCTCCTTGGCTTGAGTTTAATCGGCCACGGACCGGCGGATGTTCCGGACCGTCTGCTCGGCGCCGCCTGGACCCGAAGCGGGCGTCAGGCGGATTACGCAGTTCGGCAGGCGGTGCCAGGAAAAAGCAACTGCCGTACCACCGATGGATGGACCGGGACCTGCGCTCGCGGCGCCCGACCGCGTTTCCCGCTACCACAGGGGTTTGCTCATTGTTTCCGTATAGGCCGAGGGCATGACGTTGAAACTGACGCTGATCCTGGTCTCGTCGCTGCCGCTGGCGTCAACCGAATGGGGCAGCCAGGACGGGAACATGAGAAGGGTGCCGTCGCTGACCTTGACCACCACCTGATCGGTGTTCTCGGCGGTGAGTTCCGTGACCCGTGGCCGGATAATCCCCGTCTGCGGCCGGGGATCGTGGAAATTGACGGTGTCGGCACCTTCAAAGGTGCGCAGATAGTAGACGCCGCTCAGGAAGTTGTTGGGGTGGCTGTGGATGGGGTGGGCCGCGCCTTCCGGGTTCATGTTTGCCCAGAGGCCGGTTAACTCGAAAGCGCCGTCTCCGGTTTTGAGGAAATCCAGGATGCTCTTGGCCGCGTCATGGATGCAGGCGACCAGGCCGCGAAATTCGTCCAGATGGTGCAGGTCCTTTGCCGACTGCCAGCCACGGCCCGGCGCCGGCGCGCCCGCGTCGCGCCTCATCTCATGGAGAATCGCCAGAACGTCGTCTTCGATCTCCTGACGGACGCTAGGCACTACTTGCGCCTTCCAGACAAAGGTTGGGAACATGCGGAGCACGTCCGACGCCTCGAAGTTGGCTCCATAGGTCTCAGCCATTCCACCGGCCCCTCTCGTCGTGGGACCGTCGTCCCTTACGCCGCTCGGTAGAATACGTTAGTTTTGGCCACGGCCGAGTCGATAAATGGAGCGGAACATGCGGGACATTGTCAGCGATATCCTCACATGGTCGTGGTTTTCGGAACCCCACGGTTACAACTTCAACGGCCACCTCGTTCGCCATCCCGGCGGCAACATCTGTGTTGATCCTGTCGAGCCGACCGGCGATGCCCTCGATGCCATCGTCCAGGAAGGCGTCACGCGAATTGTTCTGACCAATCGCAATCATTGCCGTGCGGCGAACCGGGTGCGGGCGCGAACCGGCGCGCGGACGGTCATCCACCCCGAGGACGCGGATCACGCCCGAAGCCAGAAGACGGAACTGGACGACAGGTTGGAAGTGGGCGGCACGGTCGGGCCGTTGGAGGTGGTCGACGCCTCCGGCAAGTCGCCGGGCGAGGTGGCCCTGTTTTGGCGTGACCGCAGAATCTTGATCGTTGGCGACGCAATCATCGGCAACCCGCCGGGTCGGTGCGGGCTTTTGCCGGAGGGCGTCATGGATGACCCGGCGCGCCTTAAGAGCAACGTGCGCCACCTCTTGGATCTCGACTTCGACATCCTCCTTGTCGGCGATGGCGTGTCGATACTTCACGATGCCAAAGCCCGGCTCAGGGAGCTGGTCGAGACGTTTCCAGATTGAATGTGCTTTGCCCCGCCGTCGGCAATGACGTCCCTGTGGCGCAACCCGCGGCATAGGTTTAAGGGCGGGCACCTGTTACAATTACCTCATGGCCGACTCCACGCTGCCACGCGCGCCGTTCGCGGGGATCGTCAATTTTGATGATGACGCCCCGATGCGGTCGATTGCACCGGAGGAGCTTGCGCGGATTCTCCAAGCACACGAGCTCTATGTGGAATCCAAACAGCGGTCTGGTCAACGGGCCAATCTGGACTCGACCGATCTCGCAGGGAAGTCCTTCGCCGGTATGAAGCTATGGCGCATCCGCATGCAACGTGCGGATCTCGCCGGCGCGGACTTTAAGGGCGCCGATCTCGGGCGCGCGATCCTGATCGGAGCAACCATTCAACGCGGTTGCCTCGCCGCCGCCGACTTGACCCGCGGGCGGCTCAGCGGAATCAATCTGACCGATGCCCATTGCGAAGGAGTTTGCATGGCCGAAGCCGATATGGAGTTTGCCATAATGGCGAACTCGGACTTCCGCAACGCGAATTTTCGCGACGCCGATATGAGTGGCGCGATTCTCGATGGGGCGGACTTCAGCGGTGCGGATTTACGCCGGGCGAACCTGCGCGGCGCGTCGTTCCACAATACTCGTCTACACGGCGCGGACCTGCGGGATGCCCGAATGGGCGGCGTAGACTTAAAGCACACGTCATTTCATGGCGCCGATCTCCGCGGTGCTTATCTGCGTGTGGCAAAGTTTCACCGCACCGATTTGTCGGGCGCCGATCTGCGCGATGTGGAGGGCCTGACCACAGGGCAAATCATTCACACGATCCGCGATGCCCATACGCGCCTGCCGCTTGACTTGATCACGGAGCCCGAAGATGGCGAATAACCAACAGATGGATTTACTGAAGCGGGGGACCCAGGCATGGAACGCTTGGCGGGCGCAACAAACCGAGCCGACCATAGATCTTTCCGGCGGCGCCCTTCGCAGCCTGGACCTCGAGGGGGCAGATCTTTCCGGCGCCGACCTTTCGGGCGCCGATCTTCGCGGTGCCAATCTCAGCGGCGCCAATCTCACGGCGGCGCACCTTGAGGGCGCCAATCTTTTCAAGGCCACGATCGATGGCGCCGACCTCAACGAGGCCGATCTCCGCGGGGTACGGTTCCTTCAATGTCCGCAACTCGAATCCGCGCGCAACTGGCAGTCGGCCTACCGCGACGAAGACCTGGCATGCGGCGCGGCGATCCCGATCCGCTAGCGCAGCGCGGCGTGCCAAGGTGGGAGCGCGTCCCCTAGCGGGGCCTTCGCCGACACCCGCTTGCACCTATTCGGCGCTTGCCCGGGAACGACTTTCCGACGAGGGGGTTCAAGACGCTGGAACTCCGTGATCAGGGCTGATGTAAGTGGGCAGGATCTCCTCCACGGAGACCGGGCTAATCCCGAGGTCTTCCAGTGTCAATTCGTTCCCCTTGATCACGTTGTCCCGTTTCATCAGCTTCACTTGATCACGGGTCAATGGCGGGTTGGGGAGCAACGCCATCATGGCCGCTAACCCGTCCCAAAAGAAGAACGGGGCCGGGATCAAAATCCTTCTCCTGTTGGCCTGCTTGAGCACCAATTGTAGGAGGGCTTTGTAGGTGTAGACCCCGGGGCCGCCCAATTCGTAGGCCTTGCCCTGGGCCGCGGGATCGGCCAAGACCCTCGCGCAGGCTTCCGCAACGTCTCCCACGAACACCGGTTGCAGGCTGGTGTGGCCCATGCCGAACAGGGGCAGGACCGGAGTCCGTCGTGCCATGCCGGCGAGGATGTTGAGGAAGGCGTCACCCGGCCCGAAGATCACGCTGGGGCGGAGGATCGTAACCCCAGAAAACGCTTCTTTGACCAGGATTTCCCCCATGCCGCGGGCTTTGATATAAGCGGAGTCCGAGGTCGGATCGGCCCCCAGGCCCGAGATATGGATCAGCCGCTCGACGCCCGCACTTCCGGCTTGCCGGGCGACGGCGCGGGCACCCTGCCCGTGGATGGCATCGAACGTCGCGCCGCTTTTCTCCACATAGTGACCGACGGTATTGATGACCCACGTGGCCTTCGTCACCGCCTGGGCAATTGTTGATTCATCGCCGACGTCGGCGTGCACGACCTCGATTTGGCCGTCCCGGCCCATCCGCTCGAGGAAGGAGGCGCGTTCGGGGTGCCGGACGGCGACCCGTATGCTGGCCCCCTCGGCGGCCAGGCGCTTCACGATTTGGCGGCCGAGGAATCCCGATCCTCCGAATACGGTGACGCGCTTGAATGCCATCGGGCTTTGCTCCTAAATCAAGCATACCCTGAACGCCGCCGATTTTCGTGGCCCATCGCATAAGCTTGAATTTCGGCAGGACAGATGACATCTACAGAGTGCCTGGCCTGGGCCAGCGAACACGGAAACAGACTTTGGCCCGGCCCGTGAAAGGGAGGCTACCGATCATGATCGATGTCACCAAGGCGATGCTGAATCCAACGAAGGTGTTCAAGGAACCGATGGACGTGGTCGCCAGCGACGAGCTTACCCGCAATCAGAAAATCGAAATTTTGCGCCGGTGGGAAGACGACGCCCGTGCCCTGGAGATGGCAGAGGAGGAAGCCGGGACGGCCATTCTCGGCCCGGAATTGTTCGACCGTGTTGTTCAGGCATTGCACGCACTAGGGGCAGAACGCGACACGGAACACGGCCCGCCGACGAAATAGTCCCATCGCATTTCAGCACCCTCGGGTCGAAGAAAAGCCTTCCCCCGGGTCGGTCCGGGACCCATCATGGCACCATTGCCGGCTTGGCCGCCGAGTGCCGAAGGTGAGGGTACGAGTTGAACTCATGGATCCGAGCAAGATGACCCTGGCCAGTGATGTTGGTCCCCTACCTGACGCCGTGACACGGGTGCGCGCCTACCACCAGCGTACAAAGCACATGCCCGGGCGTTACGCCGCGGGGCCGGGAACCATGGACTGGGCTAACCAGCCCGACCCGTTTCGCCGCTTCTCGGGTGCCCGATTGGTCGAGTTGCCACTGGTCCCCGATGACCGCACACCGCCCTATGATTGGTTGTTTCATTCCCAGGAGACGCCGCCTCGGCCGCTGAGCGCCGAGAGCCTTGGCCTGTTTCTTGAACTCTCGCTTGGGCTCACCGCCTGGAAGGAGTCCCAGGGCACACGCTGGGCGTTGCGCAGCAATCCGTCGAGCGGCAATTTACATCCGACGGAGGGCTATGTGGTGTTGCCCCCGATTGCTTCCTTGTCGGACTGCGCCGGGGTGTACCATTACGCGCCGCGCGAGCACGCACTCGAACAGCGTTGCGTCCTTGGCAAAGCAGCGTGGGGCGCTCTCGCCGTCGGGCTGCCGGCAGGCGCTTTCCTGGTCGGCCTCACGTCGGTGCATTGGCGCGAGACCTGGAAATACGGTGAACGCGCCTACCGCTACTGTCAGCATGACGTGGGCCACGCTCTCGGGGCGATATGCTTCTCCGCCTCTGCTCTGGGCTGGCGCGTCGCACTCTTATCCGCGCTCTCCGACGCCGAGGTTGGCGGACTGCTCGGTCTCGACCGCGCCGCTGACTTCTCCGATGCCGAAGCCGAGCACCCTGACCTGATTGCGGTGGTGATCACCGACCCGGCCGTCCCGGCCGGCCCGGCCCCGCGCCGTTTGCCGGAAGGCGCGGCCGCTGGCGTACGCGCCGGCCAATGGGCGGGAACGGCGAACCGGCTCAGCCCGAAAGGCGACGATTGGCTGGCGATTGGCGCCGTCGAGGACGCCACTGTCAAGCCGCATACGCCACCGCTGCCGCTGCGCGATTTAGCGGCGAACGGTAATCCTGGGCAGCGCCCGATCCGTGATGTGCCACGGTCGGCGGCGATCATCCGGCAGCGACGAAGTGCCGTCGCCATGGACGCGCGAACCGGGCTGCCGCTCGATACTTTCTTCGGCATGCTGGCGCGGACACTGCCCAATCGGCCGCACCCGCCGTGGGCGGCGATCGACTTTCCAGGCAGAATCCAATTGTGCCTGTTTGTGCACCGGATCGACGGACTTTCACCCGGCCTCTATGTTCTCATGCGCGACGAGGCCCGGCTCGACGCTTTCCGTGCCGCCTGTCACGACCGGTTTGCATGGCAACACGTGGGCGCGAGCGGCATGCCGCTTTACGCCTTGTCCGCCGGTGATTGCCGCGAGGCCGCCACTAAAGCAAGCTGCTTCCAGAATATCGCCGGCGACGGCGCCTTCAGCCTAGGGATGGTAGCCGACTTCACGCGCACCCTCGAAGACGATGGGGCATGGGCCTACCGCCGCCTATTCTGGGAGACTGGTCTGATCGGCCAAGTGCTTTATCTTGAGTCCGAGGCCGCCGGGGTGCGCTCCACCGGCATGGGCTGTTACTTCGACGACGTCGTGCATCAACTGCTCGGCATCGATCTCTCGGACGATTCTTGGCAGAGCCTCTATCACTTTACCGTCGGCGGGGCGGTGGACGACGATCGGTTAATTTCGTTACCGGCCTATGGCCACTTGCCCCCCGAGCGAACCTCACCGGGTCGGACCGGGACATGATCAAACCGGCGTTGGGCCCGGCTTTTTCCGTCTCCCTCTGCCCCCTTGCCGCGCAAACTCTAAGGCGTGCATTGCACAAGGTTTTCAGCGCTCGACGGCCTTGCATTTCCGTGGCCCGCATTCGCCATCTGAACTTGCCGCGTGTTCCCGTCTCGCCGGCGGTGCCAGCCGAGGATTTAGGCTTTGCGCCAGACGGTCGCGAGCCACGGTTGCCTGTGGCGCGGGAGCCCGGCCGGACGGTAGTAATATCGCACCTCGAAGAACCCGGCGGCGGTGACGTAATCGCGCCAGGCGTCGAGATCGAAGAAGCAGCTATAGCGGTTCCCGCTCAATCCTTCCTCGTTGTTTCCTCGTGGATTCGAGCAGAACAGGACGCCCTGGGCCTTCAAGCTTGTGGAGAGTTCGAGCAAAATCCTCGGCAATTCCTGGCTCGGCACGTGGAATAGCGACGCGTTGGCGAACACGCCGTCAAAGTGGCTCTCCGGCAATTCCATGGCGAGAAAATCTTGGTGGAGAATTTTACACCCGGAATAGGACCGTGCCATAGCCACGAATTCCTTCGACCCGTCCAGGCCCACGGCATGGTGTCCCAACGAACGAAAATGCCGGAGGTCCCGGCCCGGCCCACAACCCAAGTCGAGGATGGCATAAGGGGGCGGGCCCTCGATCTCACCCAGAAACGCGGCGTAGTTCTGACTGACATCATGATTGCGAGTGCCGTCCCGGTAATCTTCGGCCGCCCGGTCATAATGGCCGATGGTTATTTCCGAAATGCGCCGCAATTGTGCTTTATCGAGCGCCTTGGACGGCTTGTCGGGATGACCCTTTGGCTTTACCGCGCGCCCCGCTTTCCCACCCGAACGATAGCGCTTGGCGCCCGGACTACTGAGGAATTTAGCCACGGTCGCGCCGGTCCAGCGCCGGCCCTTGCGGGTGGTGACGCCCTTGGCGTTGAAATAATCGGCGATGGCTTGGGGCGCAGTCATTCCCGCCGCCTCGGCGGCCTCGACTTCGCCGACGAGGTGCCGCACGAACGCCTCGATGTCTTGCCGCCGTCGCGCCATTCGGTAAATCCCTCAGGTTTGATTTTGGACGTTTGGCAGGCCCATCGCGCCCATCCTCGCGTGTCCGCTCCTGGTGCGGTGACCGGCTCCCGCCGACGGCCCGGTGACGGGTCACATTACGGTCGCCGTTGAGGAGCGCGCTAATCGACTTCGGAACACTTATCCATGGCGATAAACAGGCCGTGGACAAACGGTATAGAGAGGCGTCTTGCAAATTTCCACGGCACACCGGGCCTTCGATCCATCATCCGAAATCGTCCGTCACTCCCATTTACACGGTTGGGGGTATTTTCCAGTGCCGGCGCGGGTGCGGAACGTGTGTGGAATTTTCTGGTTAACCTATTGAAATATAATAGGTAAATAGATTGGCGTCCCCTAGGGGATTCGAACCCCTGTTGCCGGCGTGAGAG
>SMXQ01000050.1 GCA_004356985.1 Alphaproteobacteria bacterium
CCGCCCTTGTCGGTATCCGACGTCCCCATGATTTCGAACTTCCAGTTATGAAGGTCGGCGTAGCGCTGGTACATGCGGAACAGGTCGGCGGCGAACAACGCCGCCTCTTCGCCGCCGGTACCCGCGCGCACTTCAAGGATGGCGTTGCGCTCGTCGGCCTCGTCCTTGGGCAAGAGGGTGAGTTTGATGGCCCGTTCCAGTTCCGGGATGCGGGCCTTGAGCACGGCGAATTCGTCTTCCGCCATTCGACGCACTTCGTCGTCCTCGCCGGCGTCGGCGATCATGGCGGCGAGGTCGGCGATTTCGCCGCGCGCGGCTTTCCATTCGGCGATGCGGGCCACCACGCCGGACAGCTCGGCATATTCCTTGGACAACCGCGTGAGTTCCTTGGGCGTAAGCTCGGCTGAGGCCGCCAGCCGGTCGGAAAGCGCGCCGTGGCGGGCCACCAGCTGGTCGAGCTTGTCCTCGAACCCGGCCACCGCCGATCGTCCTTCGTTGCGTTCTTGGTTCACTCTCGACCTTCCTCGCCACTTGGCGTTTCGCCATCATCGGCGCCTTCGTTCAAACCGAATAGCCGGGCAATGAGATCGCCGTCAAGGGGAACCTCATGGGCCCCGCGCGCGCCGTCCGCGGCAAGCTCCCGCAAGGCCTCGGAGGGCCCATGGAGCAGCCGGTTGACCAGAAGGCGGGTTGCTTCATCCGCCGACATGGCCGGGTTCGAAGCCAGGATCTGTTGGCGGTGCGCGTCGAAAATTTGGCGCAGCGCCTTCACCATGGGGGCCGCCGCCCTATGGCCCTCGGCCAGGACGAAAGACGCGACCTCGTCGGCGACGATGGCCCTTGCATCGACGGCCGCATGGGACCGCTTTTCCTGGCCGCGGAGAGCGATGCGTTCGAGATCGTGCAGGGTGAAGAGGTAGGCCTCGTCCAACGCCGCGACGTCGGGCTCCACATCGGCGGGAACCGCCGCGTCGAGCAGGAAGATGGGCTTGTAGCGGCGCCGTTTCAAGGCCGCCGCGAGATCGTCGCGGGCGATCACCGGCACCGCGCCGCCCAGCCCGGTCAGCACCATGTCCATGCGCTCCAGCGATGGGCCGATCTCCTCCATGGCCAGCCTATGGGCGCCCAGGCGGGCCGCCATGGCTTCGGCCCTGGATTCCAGGGGGTCGGCCACCCAGATATCGGCGAGCCCCTGGGCTTTCAGCTTATCCGCCACCAGCACGCCGAGTTCACCGGCGCCGACCATGAGCGCCGTGGTCTCCTCGAACCGGCCCACCACCTCGCGCGCCACCTGGCACGCCGCCGCCGCCATGGAAATGGCGTGCTCCCCGATGGCGGTTTCATTGCGGACCCGCTTGGCGACCGAATAAGCGGCCTCGAAGATGGCGCCCAGCTCGCGGCCGACACCGGTGGCGCGCTCGGCCGCGCGGTGGGCCGTCTTGATCTGGCCGAGAACCTCGGGCTCGCCCAGAATCTGGCTCTCCAGCGACGCGGCGATGGAAAACAGATGGCCCAGCGCATCGGTCCCGGTGCGGATGAAGAAACTGTCCTCGATGTTTTTCTCGGCCATCCCGGCGGTCTCGGCGAGGGTCCGGCGGATCGCCGCGGCGGCCGCCTGGGGCGCGGCGCTCACGCCCACCACCACCACCCGGTCGCAGGTCGACAGCAGGACCCCTTGGTCGAACCCCGCTGCGCCGAGATGCCGGTAAAAATCCGCCAAGGCCGGCTCTTCGACAAAGAGCCGGTCCCGGAGCCCCTGGCCCGCGCTCCGGTGGTCGACGCCGGCGACGATCAGGCGGCCAAGCCGCGGCGCGGCGCTTGGATCGGGGCTTGAACCGGTGACGGCGGACATGGCGGCTCCGAAAAAACGGGACTAGCGGCTCTGGGCGAGCCGCTCCACAAGCTTATCCAGGGCCACTTCTTCCTGGGCGCCGGTTTCCATGTCGCGCAGGGTCGCGGCATGGCGGGCGAGCTCGTCCGGGCCGAGAATGACGGCGTAGGAGGCGCCCAGGCGATTGGCGCGCTTCATGCGCCGAGAGAGATTGCCGGAAAAACCGATATCGGCGGCGATGCCGGCCAGGCGCAGGCGCTGGGTGAGCCTGAAGGCCTCCGCTTCGGCGTCATCGCCGACCGGGATCACCACCACCGGCTTCACTGATGGCACTTGCTCGTCCAGCAGCATGGCCAGGCGCTCGATCCCCGCGGCCCAACCGACGCCCGGCGTCGGCGGCCCGCCCATGGTCTCGATGAGGCCGTCATAACGTCCCCCGGCGAGCACCGTGCCCTGGGCGCCGAGATGTTCGGTGGTGTACTCGAACGCGGTGTGACAATAGTAATCGAGACCCCGCACCAGCCGGGGATTGATCTCATAGGCAAGCCCCAGATCATCGAGGCCGGCGCGCACCCGGTCGAAGAACGCCCGCGCGCCGTCGGTGAGGTAATCGCTGAACAGCGGCGCGCCGGCCACCACCTCGCGGTCGCCCTTGTCCTTGGAATCGAGGATCCGAAGGGGGTTGCGCTCCAAGCGCGCCAAGCTGTCCTCGGACAATCGATCGCGGTGGGTGGTCAGGTACGCCACCAGCACTTTTCGGTAGGCCGCGCGGCTTTCCGTATCGCCCAGGGTGTTGAGCTCCAAACGGGTGCGGTCGCGAATGCCCAGCGCCTGGAGAATATGGTCGCCAAGGGCGATGACCTCGACATCGCCCATGGCCGGCGCCGCGCCCAAAAGCTCCACGCCGATCTGATGGAACTGGCGAAGCCGCCCCTTTTGCGGCCGTTCGTGACGGAACATCGGCCCCGAATAGAAGAACTTGAGCGGCAGGCTCTGGCCTAGGCCACCCGATATCAGCGCCCGGGCGATGCCGGCCGTGCCCTCGGGCCGGAGCGTGATCTCGGCCCCCGAACGGTCGGCGAAGGTGTACATCTCCTTGGTGACGATATCCGAGGTCGCGCCGAGGGTTCGCTTGAAGACCTCGGTGAATTCGAAGATCGGCGTCGACATCTCGGCATAGCCGTAGCGCTCCGCCAATTCCCGCGCGGTCTCGCGGATGCGGCGATGGGCGCGGCTTTGTTCCGGCAAAATGTCATGGGTGCCGCGCACCGGCTGAAGCTGATCCAAACCCGTCCCTTACTAGCCCGTCACGCCGGCCTTGCCGGGGAGCGCTCGGCCGCCGTCCGCGGGTGATTTCTCGTCATCGGCCTGGGCCGCGGCTTCGATCTCGGCTTCGATTTCTGCGGCACGGCGTTCCACCAATTCCACGATATGTTCGATCATGTCCGCGGTGCCGGTCTTATGGTCGGCCACCCCGGCCATGTAGACCAAGTGGGTGCCGTTGCCGCCGCCGGTCAGCCCGATATCGGTCTCGCGCGCCTCTCCCGGGCCATTGACCACGCAGCCGATGATCGAGATGGTCATGGGCGTGGTGACATGGGCGAGGCGTTCCTCGAGCCTGGCCACGGTTTCGATCACTTCGAACTGCTGGCGGGCGCAGGACGGGCAGGCGATGATGGTGACGCCCTTGTGGCGCAGATTGAGCGCCTTGAGAATCTCGAACCCGGCGTGGACTTCTTCCACCGGATCGGCGGCCAGGGACACACGGATGGTGTCGCCGATCCCCTCCCACAAAAGCATGCCGAGACCGATCGCCGATTTGACGGTGCCGGTCCGCAGGCCGCCCGCCTCGGTGATACCGAGATGCAGCGGATAATCGCAAACCTTGGCTAGGCCGCGATAGGCGGCGACGGCGAGAAACACGTCCGAGGCCTTGACCGACACCTTGAAGTCCAGGAAATCGTTGTCCTCGAGAACATGGATGTGCCGAAGCGCGCTTTCCACCAAGGCCTCGGGACAGGGTTCGGCATATTTCTCCAGGAGATCGCGCTCCAAGGACCCGGCGTTGACGCCGATCCGCATGGAACACCCGTGGTCCCGGGCCGCGGCGATGACCTCGCGGACCCGGTCCATGGAACCGATGTTGCCGGGATTGATGCGCAGGCAGGCCGCCCCCGCTTCGGCCGCTTCGATGGCGCGGCGGTAATGGAAATGGATATCGGCGACGATGGGCACCGTCACCGCGCCGATGATCTCCGCCAGCGCCCGGGTGGAATCCTCGTCGGGGCAGGAAATGCGGACGATATCGACGCCCGCTTGTTCCAGTTCGCGGACCTGGGCGATGGTCCCCTCGACGTCGGTGGTCGCGGTATTGGTCATGGACTGCACGGTTATCAGCGCATCGCCGCCCACGGCCACGGGGCCGACGCCGATTTGCCGGGTCGGATGCCGGGAAATGTCTCGAAAAGGCCGAATGCTCATGGTCACTCCTCGGACCGGGGCACCGGCGCCGCCAAGCGCCGGGGCACCAATCTTGTCCCCAATAACTGCGGCGGATTGCCCAAAAAATCAAGGCGCGCGTTGTTCAGCGCACCACGGCGGTCCCCGCCTTCAGGCGCTCGGCATCGAGAACCACGTCGCGGCGCACCGCGCCAAAGGGCCCGAGGGGGGGGACCGGTACCCCGTCGACGAGAATCTCCAGCCCCCCGGCGTTGCCGGTGGTGAGCCTCAGCCCCTTTTGCGGCGGCACCTCGTAGCTGGTGCCCTGGGCCAGGATTCGCGTCATCAACAAGGTTCCTTCGGCGGTGCGCACTTGGACCCAAGAATCCACCTTGGCGCGGATCTCGATGCGGGTCGAAACCATGGCCGGAGCGGCCTCGGCGGGCGCCGGCGAGACCACGGAAGCGGCCTCCACGGGGGCCGATTGCGGCGGCTGGGCGGCCTCCACGGGGGCCGATTTCGGCGGCTGGGCGGCCTCCGTGGGGGCCGGTGGCGGGCTCTCGGCAGCGGCTTCGGCCCCCGGCGCCGGCGCCGCCGCCTGGCGGTCCATGGTCCCCTCCGAGGGCGGCGGGGCGGCGGCGAACGCGGCCGGGCCGGAGCCCGTATTTTCACCCGCCGCACCCCTTTGAGGCGCGGGCGTGGCATCCCCATCCGCGGGCGCCGGCACGGCGGGCGCCTCGACCTTGCCGCCCAATAGCAGGGGAACCTTTGGGATAATGTCCGCGAAAGTCAGCTCGCGGGCGTTCATGTAATACCACACGCCGTAAATGGTGAGGGCAAGCAGCACCGTCACCAGAACGATGGCGCCCCGGGGAATTCGGCTTTCCTGCGCCGGGGTGGGGAATTCAAGCTTCGCGATCGGCGTTTCACCGGAAATTTCGATCTTGAATTGCCAGGCCAATTTATCGCCGTCCAGCCCCAAGTGGTTGGCATAGGTGCGCACGAAACCGACGGCATAAGCGGGGCCGGGAAGGACATCGTAATCGCCCGCTTCCAGGGCTTCGAGGAACTTGCGGCGGATGCAGAGCGTGTCCGCGATATCCACCAAATCGGCGCCCAGCGCCTCGCGCTGCTCGCGGAGATCCTGGCCGGTAGCCCCGGCGCCGCCGATCGAATCCGATTCAATGTCCCCGCGGGGAGGTTGTTCCGTCATTTTCGCCTCAGTGCCGGCGCCAGCGGAAAATCCCGGTCCCAGGGCCGGCGCGGCGCGCACCCGCACCACGATTCCGCCAAACCGGCCCTAGTGTTAGCAAATTAGACGGCCTCGGCCAATCAACATGTGGCCGTCGGGGCCGGCCCCTTACCCGGCCAAATGGTTCCCTTTGGCCGAATCGTGGTCCGAGATCCTAGATGGCGAAGTCATGATCCAGGGCGAAGGCCCGAAGGCGTTCACGAAGGCTGTGTTCCCGGCTGTCCAAGATGGTCTGCATATACGCCCTGAGCACCCCCAACCGCAAAGAACGCACCATGGTCTTGACCGGTCCAATGGAAGCCGCGGTGAGGGACAGCGACCGATAACCGAGGCCGATCAGGGCCATGGCCTCGAGCGGCCGGCTCGCCATTTCGCCGCAGAGAGACAGCGGCCGTCCCGCCCGGTCTGCGGCCTTGGCCACGTCAAGCAGCACCTTGAGCGCCGGCGGCGAAAGCGGGTCGTAGCGCTCGGATATGCGGGGATTACCGCGATCGGTGGCGAACAGGAATTGCAGCAGGTCGTTGGACCCCACGGAGAGAAAATCGGCCCGTTCGACCAGCGCCGGCAGTTGCCAGAGAAGCGCCGGCACCTCCACCATGCAGCCCACGGAGAGCTTCCTGGGCAATGTGCCGCCCTTGGCCTTTTCGCGCGCCAACTCCATATCCAGCACCTGACGGGCAAGATCGTATTCCGCCACCTCGGCGATCATCGGGAACATCACCGACAACGAGCGCCCGTCCGCCGCCCGCACCAGGGCGCGAACCTGCTGTCGCAACATCGCCGGCCGGTCCAAGGCGATGCGGATGGCGCGCCAACCGAGCGCCGGATTCTCCCCGGCCTCGCTTTCGAAATAGGGCAATTCCTTGTCGCCGCCCACGTCCAGGGTCCGGAACACCACCGGCTTGCCGTCGGCCTGGTCGAGCACCGCGCGATAGAGCGCCGTCTGGGCCTCCACGTCGGGATAGGCGGCGCGCACCATGAAGGGAATTTCCGTGCGGAACAGGCCGATCCCGTCGGCGCCGGTGGAATGGACCTGGGGCACGTCGAGCTCGAGCCCGGCGTTGATATTGAGCGACACCTGGGTGCCGTCCAGGGTGACCGCGGGTTGGTCGCGCAACTGGGCGAAGGCCTGCCTGCGGGCGGCCCTCAAGCGCAGGGTTTCCGCAAACCCCTGTTGCACGTCCTCCACCGGGCGCACGAAAACCTGCCGGTTTTCGGCATCGACGATCACCGTGTCGCCGGCATCGACCTTGGCGAACAGGTCCTTGACCTGGCCGATCACCGGGATATCCAGCGCCCGGGCGACGATCGACACATGGGCGGTGGCGGAGCCCCGTTCCATGATCAACCCGCGCAGCCGGGCGGGATCGTAGTCGAGAAGTTCCGCTGGGCCGACGGAACGCGCCACCAACACCACATCGTCGGGCAGATCACGCGCCTCGCCACCATTGGCGCCGCCGGTCAGCCGCTGGAGCAGGCGCAGGGACAGGTCTTCCATATCGTCGAGGCGTTCGCGCAAGTAGGAGTCGGTGAGTTGGCTCATGCGCATGCGGATATTTTCCCGCACCTGCTGGACCCCGGCCTCGGCGGTGAGACCGGAACGGATGGCGTCGCCGATGCGCCTGATCCAGCCGCTGTCCGACGCCACCATGCGGTAGGCCTCCAAGACATCGCGATGTTCGCCCGCGCCGGATAATTCGCCGCGCCCGAAAAGCCGGTCGAGGTTCTGGTGAACCTCCTCCACCGCTTCATCGAGGCGCCGGAGTTCGACCTCGGGATCCTCGGCCACGATCTGGCGGATGGAGATATCGGGACGGTGGAGCACCGCCGTTCCCATGGCCATGCCCCCGTTCAGCGCCACCCCGGCCAGGCGAACCGGCAAAAGCGCGTTGCCCTCGGCCGGCGCACGCTCATGGGGATTGACCAGATCGCCGCTGGCCACCAGTTCGGCCAACACCATGGCGGTGATCTGCATGGCCTCGATCTCTTCATCGCTGTAACTGCGCTCGATCTTGTTCTGCACCACCAGAACGCCGGCGACGCGACCCGACCGCAGGATCGGCACGCCCATGAGCGAGCGAAAAATTTCCTCTCCGGTTTCCGGCTTGTAGACGAAAGCGGGATGGGATTGGGCGTCGGACAGGGCCAGCGGCTGGGCGTGGGCGGCGATCTCACCGACCAGGCCCTCGCCCACCCGGAGCCGGGTCTGATGCACGGCCCGGCGCCTGAGACCCTTGGTGGCGAAAAGTTCGAGCACTTCGCCGGCGCGCAGGATATAGACCGAGCAGACCTCCGCGACCATGCCGGCGGCGATCACCTGCACCACCTTGTCCAGTTTCGCCTGGGCGGTGGCCTCGCCGGCCATAAGGTCCCTGATTCGTCCCAATAGCCGGCGCGGCCCCACCCCGGTCGGGACCGCCTGCATTATTCCGCAATCTCCATCCAGTGACGCTCCATCAACGACGTTACCCCAATGCTCGGCGGCCATGGCGTGGCAATGCCGGGTCGCCAAAGGGCGTCCCTATGTGTTGGTGCCGCCGCGCGCGCCATGGGATCATTCCACATCGAGGTTATAGGCGGAATGAAGGGACCGGACCGCGAGCTCGGTATAATCCTCGGCCACCAGCACGGAAATCTTGATCTCCGAGGTCGAGATGACCTGAATGTTGATGCCCTTTTCCGCCATGACCTGGAACATTTTCTGGGCCACACCGGCGTGGTTTCGCATGCCGACCCCGATGACGGATATCTTGACCACGTTGGGGTCGCCCACCAGGGCGGCGTAACCCAGCGTGTCGCGCGCCGCCTCCAGCACCCCCATGGCCGCCGCCAGGTCCCCCTTGGTCACCGTGAAGGTCAGGTCGGTGGCCTTGCCGTCCTCGGAGACGTTTTGCACGATCATGTCGACATTGATATCGGCATCGCAGAGCGGACCGAAAATCGCCGCCGCCACGCCGGGGCGGTCGGGGACCCGCGTCAGGGTAACCTTGGCTTCGTCCCGGGAATAGGTGATTCCACTGACCAGTTCCTGTTCCAGCATGTCATCCTCATTGACAACGAGAGTGCCCGGGCCGTCGGCGAAGCTGGACAGCACCTGCAGGCGCACGTCGTGCTTCATGGCCAGTTCGACGGACCGGATATGAAGAATCCTGGCGCCCAGCGAGGCCATTTCGAGCATCTCTTCGTAGGTGATCTTATCCAGCTTGCGGGCCTTGGAAACGATCCTGGGATCCGACGTGTAGATCCCGTCCACGTCGGTGAAGATGTCGCAACGCTCGGCGTCGATGGCCGCCGCCAGGGCGACCGCCGTGATATCCGATCCGCCGCGGCCCAGGGTGGCGATGCGGCCGTCCTCGGCGATGCCCTGGAATCCGGCCACCACCTGCACCTCTCCATCGTCGAGGCCGCGCCTCAGCGCCGCGGTCTCGACACCGGTGATCCGCGCCCGGCCATGGAGCCCGTCGGTATGGATCGGCAGCTGCCAACCAAGCCAGGAGCGGGCCTTCAACCCCCGGCCCTGGAGAACGCAAGCGAGAAGGCCCACGGTCACCTGCTCGCCGGTGGATACCACCGAATCGTATTCGCATCCGTCGCCATCGGCGCCGGCTTCGTTGACCCAGTCGATCAACCGATTGGTGACGCCGGCCATGGCCGAAAGCACCACGGCGACCTTGTCGCCCGCGGCAATGGCGGCTTCGACCCGATCGGCGACCGCCCTGATCCGATCGAGATCGGCCACCGACGTGCCACCGAATTTCTGTACGATGACTGCCATATGCCTTGTCCTACCTGCCCAATCGCTCGGCGCCGCGCCGCCGGGGCCGGCTCCCTGAAACGCATTCTCGCCGCGGGGAAGTACTGCGCCGGAGCAAGGCCCGATCAACGGCTTGCCCCGGCGAGGGCGCCAATTCATACTCTGGAACGTTGGCCCAGGCAAGCCCGGCCACCCCTTCAACGGCGAATATCATATTGAAATGCCTGCATCATCTGATCATCGCCCGGGGCCGGGCAAAGACACCGGGGACGGCGTCGAGGCGCCATCGGTCGACGCCGCGGAAATCGCCGGCTTCGAGGCCCTCGCCGCCCAGTGGTGGGACCCCGACGGCCCCTTCCGCCCGCTGCACCGCTTCAACCCGGCCCGGGTGGGCTTCATCCGTGACCGGGCCTCAGCCCATTACGGCCGCGCGGCGCACACACCCGTTCCCCTCGACGGTTTAACGCTGCTCGATATCGGCACCGGCGGCGGGCTTGTCGCCGAGCCCATGGCACGGCTGGGCGCCCGGGTGACCGGCATCGACCCGTCGGACAAGAATATCGCCATCGCCCGGACCCACGCCGCGGCCATGGGGTTGGAGATCACCTACCGCGCGGCGGCCGCCGAACGCCTCGCCGCCGAGGGCCAGACCTTCGACATCGTCCTCGCCCTGGAAGTCGTCGAACATGTCGCCGACCTCGGCGTCTTCCTGGACGCCAGCGCGGCCCTGGTCAAGGGGGGGGGGATTTTCATCGCCGCCACCCTCAATCGCACGGCGCGCGCCTATGCGCTGGCCATCATCGGCGCCGAATACATCATGGGCTGGCTGCCGCGCGGGACCCATGACTGGAACAAGTTCGTCACCCCGGCGGAGATCACCGCGGGGCTGCAAGCCAGCGGATTGCGGGTCGCTTTGATTTCCGGAATCGTCTTCAACCCGCTGACCTTCACCTGGCGGATCGCCACCGACACCGGGGTCAATTACATCGTCGTCGCGGAAAAAACTCCCTAGGGGACATTGGGCTGACAAGCCCCAAGAGGGGCCTTGATTTGGCCGTTAAGGAATTGTCTGCGTTGTGCCAAGACGCGACCGTTGGTATTTATGCCGGGTCAAACCTATTCCACGCGCTAATTTGAACTAAGGTGGAAACCGGAACGCGAACCGGGGAGCTTAAACATGTCAATGAAAATGCGCCACCATCTGACTCTGAAATGTGTTGTGGCTTTCACGATGATATTTTCGTTTGGTCAGGGGCATGCTGCTTCTCACGGGGCTAAGGCAACCGTTCAGCTACCCGCGCAGCTGGTGGGCACATGGGAAAGTGATGAGGGTTGGAGTGGCCCCTTTACTCTGAACATCAAGGCAGGAAAAGTGGGCACGTTTAGAGGTACGTTGCGATTTGGCGGGAGAGATTCTGCTTGTCCCTGGGATGCCCCATTCGAAGGTAGGTCAGAGGCCGAAAAGATCACTATCACTACAGACTTAGGTGGCAGTTGTGGCACCGTCGCTATCACAGCCACCTTCTCCAAAGGTCGAATGACTGGAAGGTATGACGCTGAAAAACCAGACACAGGGTCGATAGATGCTAAAGAGAAAAGATGATACTGCAATGACCTGAGCTCTGGAAGTGTCTGGAATTAACAAGGTAGATGGCTCCCGCGTCCGGCATTTAGGTGCCGAACTGTGGTTTCCATCAAGGACCACGCGCAAAAGGGGCCATCTGCGCCATATAATTTAGTCCCCCTGGTCGAAAGCCGCGGTTCAGCCGCCGGATCCCGCCGCGCCCATCAACTCGGCCTCGAGCGCCGCCATCATTTCCTGGTTGCAGCCCATGGCCTGCCACTGGGTCACCTCCAGGGTGCGTTCGATCAAGGCGATCTGGCGCTTGAAATTGTTTTCCAACTGGAACTCCTCGACCTCGGCAAGGAACCAGGTCATGTGCAAGGCGCCGTCCTTGACTTCGGCCTGGGGCTGGTTGGCGGAATAGACGGTGGGCCGGCAGGTGAAAAGGTGGGGGTCTCCGGAATAGGGAACGGCGATGGTGATGGATTTGTAATTTTCGCGGTCTTGGTCTTTCACCGCGATGGCCGCGCATTCCTCGTCAATGAGAGGGCGCTCGCCGGTGAAGTGCGCCCTGTCCACGTGCATCTTGGTATCACTGATGCGAAAACGTTCGTAGAGCGCGCGGACATGATCGCCAGGGGCCCCGGCGGCGCCATCCCCGCCGTCCTCCGCGCCACCGTCCGCGCCGCGCGCGGCGGCCACTGCCTCGGCCTTGCGGCCCTTGAGGTAAAGATCGAGTTCGTCCCCGGAAAACAGATACGGCCCAACGATATACAAGGCTCAGGCGTCCTTGGGCCGCCGTTTCGGGATGGCGGCGAAGGGCACGCCTTCGTCGGCCAAATCCTGGGCCTCGTCCTTGGTGGCCTCGCCGTAAATGCCGCGGCCCTCGGCATCGCCCTGGTGGATCGCCCGGGCTTCATCGGCGAAGCGGTCGCCGACGTAGTCGCAATTCTCCTCCATGTGCCGGTGCATCTGTTCCAGCGCGTTCATGAATTGCGCGCTGCGCGCCGTGGCATGATCCATGAGCACCGGACCGTCTGCCGCGCCGGTGGCGATGCGCGGCGCCGCGGGAACCTTTTCCACCTTGGCGGTGCCGCAGACCGGGCAGGCGACCTTGCGGCCGCGCCGCTGGCTATCATAGGCCTTGGCGTCCTTGAACCACGCCTCGAAGCCGTGGCCATCGCCGCATTGAAGATTGAAAACGATCATGGGGAGAGGGATACCCCGAAAGCTCCCCCACCATCAAGGGCGTCATGCATTCAAGCACGCCCCGGGCCGCTCGGGCGTTCCGCCGCCCGCAGCCCCGTCAGGGGCCGGTGATGTCGCGGTCATGGGTGAGGGACGGCACCTGGGCGCGGGCGCGGGCGCAGGCCGCGAGATCGATCTCGGCGGAAATCACGCCCGGTTGCTCCCCCGCCTCGGCGAGCACCGCGCCCCAGGGATCGACGATCAGGGAATGGCCAAAGGTCCTGCGCCCCCGGGGGTGGCTGCCGCATTGGGCGGGGGCGAAGACGAAAGCCCCGGTCTCGATCGCCCGGGCGCGCAGCAGCGTGTACCAGTGCGCCCGGCCGGTCGCCTGGGTGAAGGCCGAGGGCACGGCGATGATCTCCGCGCCGCCCTTGGCGAGGCGCCGGTAGAGATGGGGAAACCTGAGGTCGTAACAGATGGTCATGCCGAGCATCCCGAACGGGCTCTCGGCGACCACGGCTTCGCCGCCCGGACGAAAGATCGCCGATTCGCGGTAGTCTTCACCGCCGGCCAAGGACACGTCGAACATGTGAATCTTGTCGTAGGTGGCCTTGATCTCGCCACCCGCGTCCACCAGGAAAGAGCGGTTGGCGACACGGCCCTCCGGGTCGTCGGTGGTGATGGCCAGCGAACCGATCAGCAGCCACGCCTCGATCTCCCGGGCCAGTGCGGTGAACGCCGCCAGGCCCGGGTGTTCCGCCTCGGGCCTGGCGGCCTCGCGAACACCTTGCCCGTCGGGCGCCATGAAGCCGACGTTCTCGGGGAAGGCGATGAGTTGGGCGCCCGCCTCACGCGCCTGGCGGGCGAAATCGCATGCAGCGGCCAGGTTGGCCGCCACGTCGTCGCCGGCATTGACCTGGACGCAGGCGAGACGAAAAGTGCCGCCGCTGTTATCCGCCGGCATCTTCCGTGCTCCCGCCGGCATCGTCCGTGCTCCCGCTGCCCTCGGCGCCGTCCGGCGCGTCGTCCGGCGCGTCGCCCGGCGCAAGACCCAACATGGCGTCGAGCCGGCCCTCGGCTTCGAGGGCGAACAGCTCGGCGCAGCCACCGATGGGCGCGCCGTCCACGAAGATCTGCGGCACCGTGCGCCCGCCGCCCCGGCCGATCATCTCCTGGCGCGCGGCCGCCACCGTATCCACGTCATGGCCGGTCCACTGGGCCCCCTTCGCCTCCAGCAGCGCCCGGGCGCGATGGCAGAACCCGCACCACTCGGAATAATACATTTCGATCTTGGCCATGGCCGCGCCGGGTCCCCGAGGCTGTAAAAACCCCGCCGTCATGGCACGGGACGCACCACCCGCGCAAGGGTCAAGACATCCACCGCCCCGGCGCCGGCGCGAAGAAGGCAGCGCGCCGCCGAATTCACGGTGGCCCCGGTGGTCAACACGTCGTCCACCAGGATCACCCGCCGGCCGTCGATGGCCGGCGCCCGTCCCGACGCCACGGCGAAGGCGCCGCGCACGTTGATGCGGCGTCGGGCGCGGCTCATGCGGCCCTGGGACGGCGTCGCCCGCACCCGGGTGAGAAGGTCGGGCACGCAGGCAAGACCGGTGGCGGCGGCGAAGGCATGGGCCAACAACGCCGCCTGGTTATAGCGCCGGCGAAACAGGCGCAGGCGGTGGAGAGGCACCGGCACCACCAGGTCGGCATCGGCCGCGAGCGGGCCGGCGGCCCGGGCCAGCCAGGCGCCGTAGGCCGGCGCCGCATGGATGCGGTCGCCATGCTTGAAACCCAGCACCAGGTGGCGGGAAGCGGCATCGTAGCGGAACACGGCGCGGGCGCGGGCGAAGGGCGGCGGGTCGCGCAGGCAGGCGCCGCAAAGGGTTTCAGCGCCTCCGCACCCTTGGTCGAGCTCGAACGGCGCGCCGCAGCAGGCGCAAATCGGTGGCGCGATAAAGGCGATCTCGGCCCAACACCCGGCGCAGAGCGCGCCCTGACGGCCGATCACCATTCCGCATTTCAGGCATTGCTGGGGGAGCAGCAGGTCGAGCACGGCGCCCAAGGCGGCGCCAAGGGGCGATGAAAGCCGTCTGCCGATGCCGTCTCCTGCCGTCATGGGGGAATTCGACCCCAAGGCCGGTGCCCTGTCAATCGGCGCGGGGCGGCCCACGCGGCGGCCCACGCGGTGGATGGGGTGGCCGGCGCAACCGCCTTCCACAACCCCCTTTTTAAAGGCCGGCACCCGTGCCATAAGGCGCCCATGAGCGACGCCAAGATCCCCCCCCCGGCGCCCTTCGACCGGCGCGCCGTGCGCGCCCACAGGGACCGCGCCGCAAAGCGGTTTGCCGAGAGCGATTTCTTGTTCCGGGAAACCGCCGCGCGCCTGATCGAGCGCCTCGGCGATGTCCGCCGCGACTTCTCCCATGTCCTCGACCTCGGCTGCCACCGCGGTGAACTGGGGGCGCGGTTGGCCAGCCACGAGGCCGCCCGCCGCGTGGTCCAATGCGACCTCTCGCCGGTCATGGCCGGCCTGGCCCGGGCCGCCAACGGCGCGACCACCGTCTGCGCCGACGAGGAAGCCCTGCCGTTCGCCGCCGGCGCCTTCGATCTCATCGTCTCCAACCTCTCGCTGCATTGGGTCAACGACCTTCCCGGCACCCTGGTCCAAGTCAACCGCGCGCTCAAGCCCGACGGGCTTTTTCTCGCCTGCCTGTTGGGCGGCGCCACCCTGCACGAATTGCGCCGCGCATGGACGAACGCGGAGCTTGCGGTCGAGGGCGGCGCCTCGCCCCGGGTGTCGCCCTTCGCCGACGTGCGCGACGGCGGCGATCTGCTGACCCGGGCGGGATTCGCCCTTCCGGTGGCCGATCTCGACACCATCCGCGTGGGTTTCCCGGACGCGCTGGCACTCATGCGCGACCTCAAGGGGATGGGCGAGGCCAACGCCGTGGCCCAACGCCGCAAGTCCATGACCCGGCGCCAAACCTTGATGGAAGCGGCACGGCTTTATCCGCCGGCCACGGACGACGGCAACGGCGGCGGCGACGGCGGGCCGGCGGGCCGAATCGAGGCCACCTTCGACGTCATCTGGCTGGCCGGATGGGCGCCCGGCCCGGGCCAGCCGCGGCCGCTTGCCCCGGGCAGCGCCGCCACCCGGCTGGCCGACGCCCTCGGCACCGATGAGCATCCCGCCGGGGAAACCCCAGCCGGAGAAACCCCGCCCGGAGAAACCCCAAAAGGCCGGGAACCGCTGTGATGGGTGGTGACCCGGGGTCGGGCGGGGCTCAGAGGTAATCGCGCAGCGCCTGGACCAGGGGCGCGTCGGCGGGCGGCATGGCAAGGGCCGCGAGGGCGTTGGGATAGAGCCAGCGGATGCCCTGGCCTTCCTGGGGCGTTGGGATTCCCTGCCATTGCCGGCAGACGTAGAGCGGCATCAAGAGGTGGAAATCCTGGTAGGCGTGGGACGCGAAAGAGAGAGGATACAGGCAGGTCTCGCAAACCTCGATGGCCAGTTCCTCGGCCAATTCCCGCACCAGCGCGGCCTCGGGAGTCTCCCCCGGCGCGATCTTGCCGCCCGGGAACTCCCACAGCCCGGCCATGGTCTTGCCCTCGGGCCGCTGGGCCACCAAGACCCGGCCATCGGCATCGATCAACGCCGCGGCGGCGACTAAGACGATGGCGCCCCCGTTCATGGGCGTGCCCCCGCCCGGGACCGGGGCGGGCGCGCCAAGGCGGCCCGGAAATCCGCGCCGGCCACCGGCCGCGGGGTCGGGCGCCTCGTGGCGCGTGCGCACGCGCGCTCAGCTTCGGTAATCGGCATTGATGGAAATGTATCCATGGGTCAGGTCGCAGGTCCACACCGTCGCCCGGCCCCGGGCCCCCTTGATGCCGGCGCCGATATCGATGCGGATGCGGCGCCCCTTCATGTGCCGCGCCACCGGCGCTTCCCGGTAAGATGGGCGGGCCGCCCCCCGTTCGGTGATGCGCACGCCACCGAGCTTTATGGCGAGGCGCTGGGGATCGACACGTTCGCCCGCCTTGCCCACCGCCATGACGATCCGGCCCCAGTTGGCGTCCTCGCCGGCGACCGCCGTCTTCACCAGCGGCGAATTGGCCACCGACAAGGCGATCGCCTTGGCCGCTCGGTCGCTGGCGGCGCCGGTGACGGTGATGGTGATGAACTTGGACAGCCCTTCGCCGTCGCCGACGATCTGGTGGGCAAGGTCGGTCATCACCGCGCCCAGCTTGGCGCGGAAATCAGCCAGCGCCGGGTCTCCGGCGCGGGTGATCCGCCGGTGCCCCCTGCCCGCCCCCGTCGCCACCAGCAAGACCGTGTCGCTGGTGGACGTGTCGCCGTCCACGGTGATGGCGTTGAACGACGCCTGGCAGGCCTCGGCCAAGAGCACCCGCAACGCCGGGGCGGGGATTTTCGCGTCGGTGAAGACATAGGCCAGCATGGTCGCCATGTCGGGCGCGATCATGCCCGAGCCCTTGGCGATGCCGGCGATATTCACCGCCACGCCGCCGATGCGCGCCCGCGCGCCGGCGGCCTTGGGGAAGGTGTCCGTGGTGCGGATGGCCTCGGCCGCCGCTTGCCAAGCGCCCGCCTCGGCCGCCGCCACCAGGCCCGGCAGGGCGGCAGTCAGCTTGGAGATCGGCAACCGTTCGCCGATGACGCCGGTGGACGACACCATGATTTCGCCGGGCCCGCAACCCAGAGCCCGGGCCGCCGTCACCGCGGTCGCCGCCACGTCCCGCGCCCCGGCCCTGCCGGTGAACACGTTGGCATTGCCCGAATTGACGACGATGGCGCGGACCGCGCCGTCCCGGACGGCGTCGCGGCACCAGCGCACGGTGGGACCAGCCGTCGCCGAGCGGGTGAACATTCCGGCCACCCGGGCGCTTGGATCGAGCACGCAAACCATCAGGTCGGACCGCATGTTAGCCTTGATCCCGCAGGCGACGCCGCCAAGGCGCAGCCCGGCGATCTTGGGCAGCCGGGGGAACCGCTTGGGCGCGAAGGGTGAGATATCGGCCATTATCACGACTCTTGGGGTTGGGCTTCGAAGCCAAGGACCAGGGGCAAATTGCCAAAGCCGGGCGCATGCAATAGCCCAGGCGGTGGAATTTTCCAACTTTTCCTTGCCGAGGCCGGCACCTTGGGGGCTATCCGCCGGCACTTTGCCGGCTATTTGGGCGCCGCCGGCAGGAACCGTTCGATTTTCGCGCCCTTACGCAGGCTCTGCATCTCTTTGTCGATCACCTCGTCGGTCATTTTCCGCTCCAGTTCCGCGCGCACCTCCTCGAAGGGCGGCGGCGCCGCGGCCTTGATGTCCTCGACCTTGATGACGTGCCAGCCGAACTTGGTCTGGACCGGCGCCCTGGAATACTCTCCCTTGCGAAGGGCGAAGGCGGCCTTGGAAAACGCCGGTGCCATCTGGTCCCTCTTGAAAAAGCCGAGATCGCCGCCCTGGGTCTTGGAAGGCCCGGTGGAATACGTCCGCGCCAATTCGGCGAAATCCTGCCCCCGGCGCAATTCGTCGATGACGGCGAGCGCCCTTTGCCGGGTCTTCAGCAGGATGTGCCGGGCCCGGACCCGCTTGCCGCGGACCAGGGATTTGCGATCGCGCTGGTAGCGCCGCAGCACCGCCCTCTTGGTGATCTTCCGCTCCACCAGCCGCTGGATGAAAAGCTGCTCTAGAAGCTGCGATTCGGCGCGGGACCGGGCGAGGAGATAGGCCGGGTCCTTATGCAGGCCGGCGGCGCGCGCCCGATTCGCCGCCAGGGTACCGTCGATGATCTTTTCCATGACCGCCTTGATCAAGGTTTCGCGCGGCAGATCGGCATATTGAGGAGGCAGATTCTCGAGCCCCGCCAGCACGTCGGACTGGCGGATGGCGGTGCCATCGACCCGGGCCACCACCGGATCGGCGCCTTCGGCCCCCCTATCCTGGGCCGAAGGCGCGGACACGATGGCGAAGAACGCCAGCATCACAAACGCGGCCAAGCGTCCTGCCGACGCCGGGATTTGGCTGAAAATTGAACCCATGACGGTATCCTCAAGACAAAAAACGTTGATAAAGGGTATCATGGCACGGCCACCGGCGGCCATGGAAAGCGCACGGCCGGCCCGCCCCGGTCATTGACATGGCACCACCGCGACACTATTTCTTTTTTCGATTTTCAAGGCGGGCGCCGGAACCCGCCGCCCCGGCCACCAAGGACACATCATGTTCGCCGCCATCGCCAAACGATTCATGGGCTCTCATAACGATCGCTTCCTCAGGCGGTTAGAGCCCGATGTCGAGGCCATCAATGCCCTTGAAGCCGAGCTCGAGGCGCTGAGCGCGGACCAGATCAAGGCGCGGACGGCGGCCTTCCAGGAACGGCTCCTGGCGGGGGAAACCATCGACGATATCCTGGTGGAGGCCTTCGCCACGGTGCGCGAGGCGTCCAAACGCACCCTCGGCCAGCGGCATTTCGACGTGCAGTTGTTGGGCGGCATGGTTCTTCATTCGGGCACCATCGCCGAAATGGTCACCGGCGAGGGCAAGACCTTGGTGGCGACCCTGCCGGTTTATCTCAACGCACTGGAGGGCAAGGGCGTCCACGTGATCACCGTGAACGACTACCTGGCCCACCGCGATTCCGAATGGATGGGGCAAATCTACAGCTACCTGGGCCTGAGCGTCGGCTGCATCGTCCATGGGCTGGAAGATGACGAGCGCAAGCAGGCCTACGGTGCCGACGTCACCTACGGCACCAACAACGAATTCGGCTTCGACTATCTGCGCGACAACATGAAGTTCACCCTCGACGAGATGGTCCAGCGCCCCTTCAACTACGCCATCGTCGACGAGGTCGATTCGATCCTCATCGATGAGGCGCGCACGCCCCTGATCATCTCCGGCGCGGTCGAAGATTCGTCCGAACTCTACGTCGAGGCCGATGCCCTGATCCCCAAGCTCGACCCCGCCCATTTCGAGATGGACGAAAAGGTCAAGGCGGTCACCCTCACCGAATCCGGCGCCGAGCGCATGGAGGAAATCCTCCGCGAAGAAGGGCTGCTTCGCAGCGGCGGCATGTATGATATCGAGAACATTTCCCTGGTGCATCACGTCAACCAGGCGCTGCGCGCCCACAAGCTGTACCTGCGTGACCGCGATTACATCGTCAAGGACGACAAGATCATCATCATCGACGAATTCACCGGCCGCATGATGGAAGGACGGCGCTATTCCGAGGGCCTCCACCAGGCGTTGGAGGCCAAGGAGAAGTGCTCCATCGAAAGCGAGAACCAGACCCTCGCCTCGATCACCTTCCAGAATTATTTCCGCATGTATCCCAAGCTGGCGGGGATGACCGGCACGGCGCTGACCGAAGCTTCGGAATTCGAAGACATCTACAAGCTCGGCGTCATCACCGTGCCCACCAACCTGCCTTGCGTGCGGATCGATCACGAAGACGAGGTGTACCGCACGGCGAATGAGAAATTTAATGCCATCCTCGACCAGATCGAGGTTTGCCATGAACGCAAACAGCCCATGCTGGTGGGCACCATCTCCATCGAAAAATCCGAACACCTTTCGGGGTTGCTGAAAAAGCGCAAGGTTCCCCATAACGTGCTCAACGCGCGCTATCACGAGCAGGAAGCCCAGATCATCGCCCAGGCCGGCAAGCCCGGCGCCATCACCATCGCCACCAACATGGCCGGCCGCGGCACCGACATTCAACTGGGCGGCAACCTGGACATGCGCATCAAGAACGAGCTCGGCGAAATAACCGACCAGGCGGAGCGCGAAAAGGGCGCCGCCGCCATCGCCGCGGAAATCGAAGCCGGCCGCCAGATCGCGCTGGACGCCGGCGGCCTGTTCGTGCTGGCCACCGAGCGCCACGAGGCCAGGCGCATCGACAATCAGCTGCGGGGACGCTGCGGCCGCCAGGGCGACCCCGGGGCGTCGAAGTTCTTCCTGTCCCTGGAAGACGACCTGATGCGTATTTTCGGCTCCGAACGCATGGACACCATGCTCCAGCGCCTGGGCCTGGAAGAAGGCGAGGCCATCACCCACCCCTGGGTCTCCAAAGCCCTGCAGAAGGCCCAGGAAAAAGTGGAGGTGCACAATTTCGACATCCGTAAGAACCTGCTGAAATTCGACGACGTCATGAACGACCAGCGCAAGGTGATCTACGAACAGCGCATCGAACTGATGCGCGGCGACGATGTTTCGGAAACCGTCAACGACATGCGCCACGAGGTGACCGAGGACATGGTCGCCCGCGCCATCCCCGAGAAGGCCTACCCCGAGGAATGGGACGTCAACCTGCTTCATGAGGAGGCGCTCAGGGTGCTGGCGCTCGACCTGCCGGTCGCCGACTGGGCCGAGGAAGAGGGCATCGCCGATGAGGAAATCCTCGAGCGCCTGATCGACGCCGGCGACCGGAAAATGGCGGAAAAGGCCGCGCGTTATACGCCGGAACTGCTGCGCAGCGTGGAAAAGGACCAACTCCTGATCAAGTTGGACCAGACCTGGATGGATCACCTCCTGAGCCTGGATCACCTGCGCCAGGGCATCGGCCTGCGCGCCTACGCCCAGCGCGACCCGCTCAACGAATACAAGACCGAGGCCTTCGCCTTGTTCGAAACCATGCTCGACCAACTCCGGGTAAACGTGACGCAGATGCTGTGCCACATGGAGATCCAGTTCGAATCTCCGGAAGACGCCAATCTCCAGCCCTTGCCGGGGCTCCACATGGATACCTACGAAACGCGCTTGGATCCGGCCCTGATGGGCGCCGACGCCGCCTACGCCGAAGCCGATGCCCATGGCGAGCCGCCCATGGCGCCGGGCACGGTGCGCTATGCCAGCGGCGAGAACATGGATCCCAGCGATCCCACCACCTGGGGCAAGGTTTCGCGCAACGCGCCGTGCCCGTGCGGATCGGAAAAGAAATACAAGTTCTGCCACGGCCGGCTGAATTGACCGGCGCCGGCCGCCGCAAAGTTATTCCAGCGGGGTCTTGCCCATTTCCAGGAATTTCTCCCGGCGCAGGGCGCGCAGCGTCCCGCCGTCGATGCCGATAATCTCGTCCAGGGCCTGGCCAATGGCGTCGCCGAGCGCATCCATGGCGGCATTGCGATTGCGGTGGGCCCCGCCCATGGGTTCATCGATAATGCGGTCGATGATCTTCATTTTCAAGAGATCCTGGGCCGTCAGCCGAAGCGCTTCCGCCGCCTGTTTGGCGGCATCGCCGTTGCGCCACAGGATCGAGGCGCAGCCTTCCGGCGAAATCACCGAATAGACGGCATGTTCCATCATCAGGACGCGGTCGGCGCCGGCAAGGGCGATGGCGCCACCGGATCCCCCTTCACCGACGATGGCGGAAACGATGGGAACCCGCAGCGTCATGCAGGCTTCGATGGACCGGGCGATGGCCTCGGCCTGGCCGCGCTCTTCGGCGCCAATGCCGGGATAGGCGCCGGCGGTGTCCACCAGGGTGATCACCGGCAGTCGGAAATGGTCGGCCAGATTCATCAGGCGCCGCGCCTTGCGGTAGCCTTCGGGACGGGCCATGCCGAAATTGCGGTACACCCGGGATTCGGTGTCGGACCCCTTTTCATTGCCGATCACCATCACCGAACGGCGCCGGAAGCGGCCCAGGCCGCCGACGATGGCGGCATCCTCTGAAAACGCGCGGTCGCCCGCCAGGGGCGTGAAATCCTCGATCAGGTGGTCGATGCAGTCGATGACATGGGGACGTTCGGGATGGCGCGCCACCTGAACCTTGTCCCAGGGCGAGAGCTTGGCGTAGGTCTGGTTAAGCAGCTTGTCCGCCTTGGCCTGGAGCTTGGCCACTTCCTCGGCGATGTTGATGTCGCCACTGGTATCGAGATGCCGCAACTCCTCGATCTTGCCCTCAAGCTCGGCGATGGGTTTTTCAAAATCCAGATAGGTTGGCATGGAACAGCCAGGGCTCAGCCGTGAAAACGGGCTTCTAAATGCCCCCGCGGTGAGCAAAAGTCAATTCGCGCGCTCACCGCGCCGGGGCCGGGCCGGCGCGGCGGGGACGGTGGCCGCCGGCGAGCGGATGGTGCTGGGCCACCAGCCGCCGCAAGCGGTCTTCCAAGACGTGGGTATAGATTTGGGTGGTGGAAATATCGGCATGGCCCAGCAACCGCTGGACGCTGCGCAGGTCCGCCCCGTGGGCCAGCAGATGACTGGCGAAGGCGTGGCGCAGGACGTGGGGCGAGACCTTGGCCGGGTCGAGACCGGCCTCCGCGGCCAGCGCCTTGAGCATCTGCGCGAAGCGCTGACGGGTCAGGTGGCCCGCCTGGGAACGGGAGGGAAACAGCCAGCGCGCGCCGGGCCCCTCCACCGCCGCGCGCCGCGCCGTCCACGCCGCCAGTGCCGCCCGGGCGGGATCCGAAAGCGGGACCAGGCGCTCTTTGCCGCCCTTGCCCGCCACCAGCAGGAAGGCGCCGTCGCCGGTCGGCGCCGCGCGCGGCAGCCCCACCAGTTCACTGACCCTGAGCCCGGTCGCGTAAAGAATCTCGAGGAGCACCGTGAGGCGCAACCCCGCCAGGCCGCCATGGCGCCCGGCCGCCGCGAACAGCGCCTCGACCTCGTCCTCGCTGAGGGTCTTGGGCAGGGGCCGCCCCCGGGCCGGGCTGTCGATGGCGGCCGTGGGATCGTCGTCGCGCATGCCTTCGGCGGCGAGAAAACGGTAAAACTGGCGCAACGCCGACAACTTGCGGGCCGAAGTTCCGGTGGCCAGCCCGGCCGCCCCAAGCCCCTGGATATAGGCGCGAACCGCGTCGCCATCGGCCGCCGCCAGGGTCGCGCCGCGCCGCGCCAAGTGGGCCGCGAAACCGGCCAGGTCGCCGCGATACGCGGCGATGGTGTTGACGGCGGAACCGCGCTCGGCGGCCAGCATGTCGAAAAAGGCGTCGAGCCCGGGCTCTTCGGGCAGGGATCGTGGGGATATTGCCTTGCGACCAGCCATTGCGTGTTTCCGTCGACCGCGAAGAAGGGCCTAAAGGCCCGCCCCGAACGCCACCTCCAGAGCCAGGGCGCGGGCCTCCCGGCCAAGGCCGATGCCGACCAGCGCCCGCAGCACGGGACCGATCGCCGAGGGGTGGAGTTTTTCGGGCGCATCCGCGCCCAACACGGTGAGCGCCAAAAGAACCGTTTCCCCCACGCGGCCCTCTTTGGCGCTGCGGTCCAGGGCCGCCACCAGGCCGGGCGGCGGCACGGCGGCCATTTCACGTCCCGGGCCAACGGTCTCCAACCATCCCTCGGGCGGCACCGCGACGCCCAAGGCATCGAGAAGGGTCAAGAGGAGGGCCCCACGAGCCGGGGCGGCGGGCTCGGGGCCGGCGGCCTGGGCCTTGCGCCAACGGGCGAACATGGCACGATCGAAGGTCGGCTTGGACGCCGCCTTGGCTTTCGCCGCCAGCCTTTCGCGAACCACCGCGGGGCCGCCGCCGGTCACCAGATCGACCACCGGACCGGGGCCGACGGTTCGCACTTCGGCAAGGGCATCGGCGGCCGTGGGGGCCTCAGGTGGGGCTTGGACCGGGGCCGCGACCGAACCCGGCGGCAACCCCAATTTCACTTCCCCGGTCCCGCCCGCACCGGCCGGGGCGGCCGGCTGGCCGGCCGGGGCGGCGGCGATGGCCATGAACGGCCACAGCCTTACTTCCGCCGATGCCGAATCGGGCGCGCGCGGGCGGCCCCTGGCATCGGCCGCGGGGGCATCGGCCGCGGCTTGCGGGAGCCCGGCGGCGGCCGGCGAAGACGGCGGGGACGGCGGGCCGGCGGGCACGGTTTTGGGCCCCGGCGGGACAAGCGGCGCGCGCAGGGCGAGCGAAGCCCAGCGCCCCGCCAGTTCCAAGCGCCCCGCGAAATAGAGCGCCCGCGCCGCCGCGGTGGCGAACCAGGCCAGATCCGCCGTCGGATCGATGCCCTCCAGCAGCGGCAGGAAGGCGCGGACCGCCGTCGCCAGCCGGCCCTGTGCCCGGGCCACGACGAAGGTCTTGGCCAGCACCTCCGCCCGGGCCGCGGGCACCTTCTGGGCACGGACGGCATGGTAGAGAAGGGCCCGGCCGCGGGGCCCCGACAGCGCATCGGCGTTGCTCAGCGCGGTGGTGATGTCACCGGGGGCGAAGGTCACGGCATCATAAATTTGCGTCAGGCTCTGGGCTTTCAGGGCGCCGAGCGCTTCGGCGCGTTCGGCGGCTTCCAGCCGGGTGTCCAGGGCGGCATTGGGAGAGAAGGCAATGGTCCGCAGCACCACCGCTTCGGCGCCCTCGGCGAGGCGGTCGGAAATCTGCACCCGGGCCACGCGCATCATCGCGACATGCAGGGGTTCGAGCTTGGCCGGCGCCGTGAACGACGCCTCCTTGTCGCCGCCGAGCATGGCGGCCAGGGCGAAAAAGGCGTCGTCTCCCACCCCTTGTTCGCGCAGCAGTTCCGCGCCGATGGAAGCGCCCGCCCCCGCCCCCGCCAGGTACCGGCAGAACACCATGGCCTTGCGCCACGGCGTGCCGTTGTATTTGACGATGCCGGTCCGCGCCTCGGCGCAGGCGCCGTTGGTGTCGTTCATCAAGAATGCGATATTCAACCGGACCAGGCCCACCGCCGGCTCATCCACGCTGGGCGGGACCACGCGAAGCAGCGCATTGGCCGACACCACATCGCCCAGGGTCAGCAGCGATTGGAGGCGCAGCGCGAGCAGGCTGGGCGGCGGGCGATCCCCCGATGGGGCCGCTTTTCCCCGGGGCGGACGGGCGGCGCTGAGGAGAAGGCGGCGGGCCAGCGCGCGCGCGCCGGGCAATGCCGCCGGCCGGCCGATACGGACGAGCAGGCGCGCCACCATGTCGGCGGTGCTCCCCGCCCACATATCGACACCGAACCCGCCCGAATTGGCGTCAAGGACGCCCACCGAATTGGGGTCGATCTCACCCAAGGGGTCGACTCTGATGCCGCGCGCCTTAGGGCCCCACGTGGGACGGTTGGCGGCATCGCCCGGCGCGGGATCCTGGGGCCCTGGACGGGACCGTGGCGCCTCCTGTTCCTGGGCCGGTCCCAAGGGGCGCGGCGCCAGCGACTTCGGCGGGGCAAGCTTCACCGGCGCGCCGGGCGCCGATGGCGGCCTGTCCTGGGCCATGGCGCCGGAACCCAGCACCATCAAGGCCGTGAGCGCCGCCATGAGGCCGCCCGGGCGGGCCGTTTTAGGTTCAGCGCAGGATTTTCTCATTGGAGATGACTTTCTCGACCTTTTGCGAAGGCGGCGGCATGTCCCAGGTCGCCAGGAATATCGCCACCCCACCCAAAATCAGGAAGATCGCTACGGTCAGAACTTTGGCAGTGGTGCTCATCGATGGAAAAGACCCAGATGGCCGACAATCAGGAGCGTGTTCACAACCACGCCGGTCTCGGTATGCTATTCTATTTACACTAAATTTCGACTGTGGCTAATTTTTGGCAACCTAACTGCTCTCCCCGGCCCTGGCAACAATGGGCGGCCGGGCCGAGGCCCGAGGATTCCGGCATGCGCCGCCCGAAGTCCAGAAAGTCCCGATCCCACGCCGTCGGCGCGCTGAAAAGGCCGATCGTCCTGGTGGGATTGATGGGCGCGGGAAAAAGCAGCATCGGCCGCCTGGTGGCGGCGCGGCTCGGCCTCGAATTCGTCGACGCCGACGCGGAGATCGAGAACGCGGCCCATTCCAGCATCGAGGAAATTTTCGAAATCCACGGCGTGGCCGCCTTCCGGTCGGGCGAACGCCGGGTCATCGAGCGGCTGCTCGCCGGCCCGGTCCGCGTCGTCGCCACCGGCGGCGGCGCCTTCATGGACGATGATACGCGGCGACAGATCAAAACCTTGGCCCATTCGGTGTGGCTCAAGGCGGACTTGGAGACCCTGCTCAAGCGGGTCGCCCGGCGGGGCGGGCGGCCGTTGTTGAAAAACAAGGATCCGCGCACGGTCTTGGCCGCCCTGATGGCGGCGCGCGATCCGGTCTACGCCAAGGCCGACATCACCGTCGAAACATCGGAAAATCCGCCGGCGGAGGTGGCCGAGCGCATGATCAAGGCGTTGGAAAGCCATCTCGGGGTGGGGCTGCTGGCCCCGGCGGGGAAACGCGGCGAGTCCCACGGCCGGGCCATGGGCGGCCCAGGCCGCCGCGACAGGCGCGCCGGCGCGCGCCACGGTGGCGGCCAGCCGGCAAAACCGCAACCCGGCGATCGCGGCTGAGACAGGGGATGGGCCCGGCCCACGGGACGATGACGGCATTCAGCACCATTGTGGTCGCCCTTGGCGAACGGTCTTACGAAATTCGCATCGGCCGGGGTTTGATCGCCGAGGCCGGCACCCATCTGGCGCCGTTGCTGGGCGCGCGCGGCACCGGTGCCGAAATGATCGTGGTAACCGACCGGAACGTGGCCGAGCACCACCTCGGCGGCCTCGAAGATTCGTTGCGGGCGTCGGGAATCAGCTCACGCACCATCATTTTGCAACCGGGCGAGCAGTCCAAGGACTTCGCCCACCTCGCCCGGCTGATGGACGACCTGATCGGGGCCGGCCTCACCCGGGATTCCATGGTCGTCGCCTTGGGCGGCGGCGTGGTCGGCGACCTCGCCGGATTCGCGGCGGCCATTGCCTTGCGCGGCGTCGATTTGGTCCAGATCCCGACCACCCTCTTGGCCCAGGTGGATTCTTCGGTGGGCGGCAAGACCGGAATCAATACCGCCCACGGCAAGAACCTGGTCGGCGCGTTTTACCAGCCGCGCATGGTGCTGGCCGACGTGACCGCCCTTGAAACCCTTCCCCGGCGGGAATTGCTGGCGGGCTATGCCGAGATCCTCAAATACGGGTTGATCGGCGACGCCGGGTTCTTCGCCTGGCTGGAGGAGCACGGCGCCGCCCTGATCGAGGGCGACGCGGCCGCACGCATGGAAGCGGTGGCCCGGAGCTGCCGTGCCAAGGCCCAAGTGGTGGCCGCCGACGAGGTTGAGCACGGAGAGCGCGCGCTGCTCAACCTGGGCCATACCTTCGGCCACGCCATGGAGGCCGAAACCGGGTTCTCGGACCGGCTGCTGCACGGCGAGGCGGTGGCCATGGGCATGGTGCTGGCCTTCGAGCTCTCGGCCCAGATGGGCCTGTGCCCGGAGGCCGACGCCAAGCGCCTACGCGCCCATCTCGAAGCCGTCGGCCTGGCCGCGGACGCCGCCGGATACGGCTTTACCGCCGATGCCTTGATCGGCCATATGCGCCATGACAAGAAAATGCGCGGCGGCCGGATCACCTTCATCCTTGCCCACGGTATCGGCGAGGCGGTGATCGCACCGGATGTCGAGCCCGCCCAGGTCGAACGGCTGCTCACCCGCGCCCTCGCCGCCCATGGGGCGGGCTGACCCCGCCACCAACATCAACGGATATCTAAAATGGATCCTTCTCTAGCTGCCACCCTTGGGGCCATCGCCCTTCTTTTACTGTTGTCGGCGTTCTTCTCTGGATCGGAAACCGCCCTGACCGCGGCCTCCCGACCGCTGTTCCACCAACTCGGCCGGTCCGGCAACGAACGTGCCATGCTGGTCAACCGCCTGCGCCGCGACCGCGGGCGCCTTCTCGGCTCGATCCTGATCGGCAACAACCTGGTGAATATTTTGGCTTCGGTGCTGGCCACCAGCCTGCTGATCGACATTAGCGGCGAGGCTGGGTTGATCTATGCGACGGTCATCATGACCGTCTTGATCGTCATTTTCTCCGAGGTCTTGCCGAAAACCTACGCCATCATCCATGCCGACCGCATGGCCCTGGCGGTGGCGCCGGTGGTCCGCGCCATCGTCGCCCTGTTTTCGCCCTTCTCCCGCGCCGTCGCGGTGCTGGTCGGGCTGATCTTCCGCGCCTTCGGCATTGGCACCAGCCCCCAGGGGGCGACTATGGCCGAGCAGGAATTGCGCGGCGCCATCGACCTGCATCGCGGCACCGATTCCGAAGCCCAGCACGAAGGGGTGATGCTGCATTCCATCCTCGACCTCGGCGAAGTGGAGGTCGACGAGGTCATGACCCACCGTTCCGACGTCGGCTCGGTCAACGCCGACCTGCCGGCCGAGGAAATCATCCGCCAAGCGGTCATCAGCCCATACACCCGGATTCCGCTGTGGCGGGACAAGCCGGAAAACATCATTGGCGTGCTCCATGCCAAGGTGCTCTTGAAAGCGGTGGAGGAACACACCGGGGGCAGCCGGGACCTCGATGTCGCCGGCCTCGCGGCGAAACCGTGGTTCATTCCGGAATCGACCAGCCTGCTGGCCCAGCTTCACGCCTTCCGCAGGCGCAAAGAGCATTTCGCCGTGGTCGTCGACGAGTATGGCGACCTCATGGGCATCGTCACCCTGGAAGACATCCTCGAGGAAATCGTCGGCGATATCGCCGATGAACACGATATCCCGCGGCGCGGCATCCGCCTGCAGTCCAACGGCATCGTCATGGTCGACGGCGACGTCACCATCCGCGATCTCAACCGGCGCTTCGACTGGCAATTGCCCGATGAGGCGGCGGCCACGGTGGCCGGGCTGGTCCTGCACGAATCGCGGCTGATCCCGGAACCGGGGCAGGTGTTCACCTTTTACGGGTTCCGCTTTGAAATCCTGGGCCGCAGCGGCAACCGTCTGACGGCGTTGGCGATCACCCCGCCCGACCAAGAGAATTCCGCCACCTGATCCCGCCGGCCGGCCTTGCAAGGTTGTAAGGGGGCGGCGCGTGGTTCTATAGTGCGCGCGATCCGCGCCCGGCCACCATCGCCCGGAGCGCCGGGCGGCACCATTCAGTGCCCGGGCCGGGTCGAATGGTTCATCATGCCCGGGGAACGGAGAGATCGGCCATGGCACTCAGCGAAGCAGCGCCGCGCAGCAAACGCCACAACCGCACCCTCGAAATGGCGGGATACCAGCGCGAGGACGGCTTGTGGGACATCGAAGGCCACCTGCGGGACATCAAGGACTATTCCTTCGACAGCACCTGGCGGGGCAAGATCGAGGCGGGAACGCCGGTCCACGACATGTGGATCCGCCTGACCGTGGACGATACCCTGACCATCCGCGCGGTGGAGGCGTCGCTCGACGCCGGGCCCCATCCCATCTGCGCCGATATCACGCCCAACTTCAAGGTCCTGGAAGGCCAACGCATCGCGCCGGGCTGGTTTCTCAACGTCAAGAAACTGCTGGGCGGGGCCAAGGGCTGCGTGCATATGGTGGAAATGTTGGGCCCCATGGGTACGGTGGCGTACCAGACGCTCGGCCCAAACCGGGTGACCGAGTCCCAGGACAGCGCCGATGGGCGAACCCAACCCAAGCCCGCGCGCTTGGATACCTGCCACGTGTTCGCCTCGGACGGTGAACTGGTCAAGCAACGTTGGCCGGATTTCTATACCGGCAAGTGACCGTCGGCGGCGGACACGCGCGCGCCTTCCCCCCAACGCGGGCCCTGGAATCCCATGATTCGCAACATCGGGCCGGGACAGGCGTCCCCTAGGACGCCGCGGCTCAATTGCCGGCGAATATCTGCGCGACGAACGGACGCCACCGGTCGGCGGGCCGTCCGTGGTCGCGGATCGTCCCATGACCGGCCTCGGCATGGCCGGGCTCCGACGCCGCGAGACGGTAGTAGACGATCAAAAACACCCGCAGCGCCGCCGTCAGGCCGCTCATGCCCCGGTATTGGTCGATGAGGGTGCAGAGTTCGTGGAGGGTCATCCCCTCGCGCATGCACAACTCGTCCGCCGCCGCCCACAACTCTTCTTCAATGCGGATACTGGTCCGCCGACCCGACACATTGACGTTCTTACAACACAACATGGGAGAATCCTCCGGCAGTCCTGATATCAGAACGTGTGCTTCCATATTCCTGCACATCATAATGATTATCTTTATAATATAGGTATAATAAACTAGTCAATTTATTTTATGTGTTTTTCGTTATCCTCGGCGGCCTCGGCCGGTGTCCGTGTGGTCATGGAAAGCGCATGAACCGGACCCGCCAGTTCTTCGGAAAGGATTTGGTAAACTAGACGCTGGCGTTCCAGACGCGACCGGCCGTCGAATCCCGCGGACACGATTTCGACCCGAAAATGCGTTTGCCCACCCGGGCGGGCACCGGCGTGGCCGCCATGGCGGTCGGATTCGTCGACCACCGCCAGATGGTCAGGCGCCAAGGCCTGTTCCAGCTTCCGTTCCATCGCCGCCGCGACCGTTCCCGCCGTCATATTCCGATCTCCCATTGGTTTCCGCTCCGGAGCCGGATCTCCGGAACCGGATGGTTTTGGCCGCTTTGATTCGGCCGCGGACAGGGTAACCCGTTCCGCCGACCGCGGCTATGCCCGGGGAGGCGGCGGCCAGGACAACCAGGGCGGTGAATTCACCAGCGGAAACCGAGCGCCCTGGCCCGCCCGCCGGCCGCCGTCGGGACCCAAAAGCTCCAGGCGCGGCGGCGGCCCCCTTTTGATCGCCGCCGGGTTCTTGGCGATCATCATCGGCACCGCGCGGCAGGGAAGCGAGGCGCCGTGATCCAGCGGCGGCCCGCCCCGCCGTCCCCCGCCAGGGCCATTTAGGCGAAGCGAATCTATTTGACCGAGGCGCGTCGGTGCCGCCATAAATGAAGCATGCCAAGACGCTCATCACGTAAAGCGCCCAGGACCACCCTGCAAGGCGACGGCGAGCAGGGCGCGCAGAGGCCCTGCGATGCCAAGGGATGTGCCGGCACAGGGCTTTACCGCGCCCCCCTTGCCCCCGACCGACTGCGGACCTACATTTGGTTCTGCCTCGACCACGTGCGGAAATACAACAAGGCATGGAATTATTGCGCCGGTAAATCCGAAGCCGAGATCGAGGCCTTGATCCGGGAAGACGTCGTCGGTTGGCGGCCCACCTGGCCTCTGGGCCAGTTGGGGGGCCGCTTCGCGCGGATACGTTTCGACCGGCTGCGCGACGAGTTCGGGCTATTCGAGGACCATGGCGACGGCGGACAGGATAAACATTCCGGACGCCGCCGGGGCTTTGGGACATTGCAGAAAACGCAAACCGCCGTTGACGACGCGCTCGATATCCTCGATCTTTCGACGCCGGTCACCGCGGCAAGTGTCAAGGCCCAGTACATCACCCTTGTCAAACGGCACCACCCCGACGCCAATGGGGGCGACAAAGCCGCCGAAGAGCGGTTAAAATTAATCAATCGGGCCTATGAGACCCTGAAGGAAACGCTTAGCGCCTGACCCGGACAGCCACCGGCCCGAGCGGCCCCAATAAACGGAATAGAAAACAATATGGCAACCATCATTACCGCAGGTTCGGGTTCGGGTTCATCGGCCTATCCTCTCGACGCGCCGGACCTCGAAGTTTCCGTGCGCCAAGTCTTCGGCATCGATTCGGACATGAAGGTCCCGGCCTTCAGCGAGGGCTGCGAATACGTTCCCGACCTCGACGAAGCGTATCATTTCGATCCCGATACGACGCTCGCCATCGTCGCCGGTTTCGCCCACAACCGGCGGGTCATGATTCAGGGCTATCACGGCACCGGCAAGTCCACCCATATCGAACAGGTGGCGGCCCGCCTCAACTGGCCCTGCGTGCGCATCAACCTGGACAGCCATATCAGCCGCATCGACCTCTTGGGCAAGGACGCCATCGTGCTGCGCGACGGCCAGCAGGTCACCGAATACCGCGAAGGCATCCTCCCCTGGGCGCTGCAGTCGCCGACGGCGCTGGTGTTCGACGAATACGACGCCGGGCGGCCCGACGTCATGTTCGTGATCCAGCGGGTGCTGGAGGTGGACGGCCGGTTGACCCTGATCGACCAGAACAAGGTGATCCGTCCCCATCCCTGGTTCCGCCTATTTTGCACCGCCAATACCGTTGGGCTCGGCGATACCACCGGCCTCTACCACGGCACCCAGCAGCTCAACCAGGGGCAGTTGGACCGTTGGCACATCATCGCCACGCTCAATTACCTGCCCCATGAGGATGAGATCAAGATCGTGCTCGCCAAGGCGCCCTGGCTCGACAACAAGAAGGGCCGGGCGCTGATTTCCAACATGATTTCGCTCGCCGATCTCACCCGGGCCGGATTCATGGCGGGCGACCTTTCCACCGTGATGTCGCCCCGCACCGTCATCACCTGGGCCGAAAACGCCAAGATCTTCAAGGATGTGGCCCATGCCTTCAGGGTCAGCTTCCTCAACAAGTGCGACGAGATGGAGCGCTCGACGGTGGCGGAATACTACCAGCGCTGTTTCGGCGAGGAACTGCCCGAATCGGTCCGCGCCGAGCAACAACGGGAGGCGAAGGCGTAACGGCCTTCAGTCCCTAGGGCACATCCCGGTCAAATGGTTCGATTTGGCCGGGGGACGCCCTAGCGCCGCTAATCATGACTAAAGACAACCCGGTCGAAGAATTCAGACGCGTCACCGCCGCCGCCATGCGCGCGGTCTCCCGCGACCGCGAACTGGAGGTGGAATTCACGCCCGATCCGCCGCGCATCCGCGGTCACACCGCACGCCTTCAAACGCCGCCCCGGAGCCTGCCCGATCATGAGGTCTCCAAAATTCGCGGCCATGCCGATTCCATGGCGCTGAAACTGCGCTACCACGACGACAAGTTGCACGCCGCGAAAAAACCGGCCGGCGAAACCGCGCGCAAGATCTTCGACGAGGTCGAACAGGCCCGCTTCGAGGCGATCGGCGCGCTGCGCATGCAAGGTGTCTCTGAAAACCTCGACGCCTCCCTCGCCGACCGCTGCAAGGCGCTCAACTACGACCGGGTCAACGAATTCGAAAACGTCCCCGTGCCCGAAGTGATCGGCCTCGTCGTGCGCGAGCAGTTGACCGGCAAGAAAGCGCCGGAAAACATCAAGCCCCTCGTCGATATGTGGCGCAACTGGGTGATCGACCGGGCCGGCCAGGATTTCGACGCGCTCCAGCAAAATATCGGCGACCAGGAGGAATTCGCCCTGGCGCTCAACAAGTTCATCACCGACCTGGCGCTTGCCGACGTCGATGCCGAAGACGACCTCGAGGCCAACGCCGAGGGTGAGGGCGAAGAGGATGAAAACGCCGACACCGAGGGCCTGGAAAGCGAGGACGCGGATTCCATGGAGACCGATGGGGAACAATCCGTGGACGACAGCGAGGACGGCGAACGGGGGATGAGCGACGAGGCCCTGGAGGACACCTCGGAAGGCATGGGCGACGGCGATTCCCTGCCGCCCGACATCCGCTGGGCGCCCCAGGGGCCGCTGGGCAACAAGAGACCGAGATACACCGCCTTCACCACCAATTTCGACGAGGAGGTGGATGCCACCGACCTTTGCGACGAGCAGGAGCTCACCCGCCTGCGCGCCCATCTCGACAACCAGTTGAGCCACCTCCAGGGTGTCATCAGCCGGCTCGCCAACCGCCTCCAGCGGCGGCTCATGGCAAAGCAGACCCGCACCTGGGAATTCGATCTCGACGAAGGGATTTTAGATGCGGCGCGGTTGCACCGGGTGGTCACCAATCCGCTGTTCCCGCTTACCTTCAAGCAGGAAAAGGAGATGGAGTTCCGCGACACGGTGGTCACCCTTCTGATCGACAATTCCGGGTCCATGCGCGGGCGGCCCATTACCCTCGCCGCCATGAGCGCCGATGTCCTCGCCCGGACGCTCGAGCGCTGCGCGGTCAAGGTGGAGATCCTGGGCTTCACCACCCGCGCCTGGAAGGGCGGCCAATCGCGGGAGAAATGGCTGTCGGCGGGCAAGCCGTCGCGGCCCGGACGGCTCAACGATCTGCGCCACATCGTCTACAAGGCCGCCGATTTGCCCTGGCGCCGGGCCCGCAAGAATCTCGGCCTGATGCTGCGCGAGGGGCTGCTCAAGGAAAATATCGACGGCGAGGCCCTGATGTGGGCCCACAACCGGCTGATCGGCCGGCCCGAACAGCGGCGCATCCTGATGGTCATTTCCGACGGCGCGCCGGTCGACGATTCCACCCTTTCGGTCAATCCCGGCAATTACCTGGAACAGCACCTGCGCGCGGTGATCGATTGGATCGAGGCCTATTCCCCGGTAGAGCTGGTGGCCATCGGCATCGGCCACGACGTCACCCGCTATTACAAGCGGGCGGTGACCATCGTCGATGCCGAGCAGTTGGGCGGCACCATGATGGACAAGCTTTCCGAACTGTTCGACGAGAATTTCCACCCGCCCGGCCAGACCAAACACCGGCGTCGGGCGGCCCGGCGCTAAGACCTTACGGGCCCCCGAAGGCTCCATCCGGAGCCGTTTCGAACACAATCTCGACACATTCCTCAACGACTATTGGCGCAACGGCGGGGGGAAATTGCGGGGGCGCTGTTACGCCGACGCGACATTCTAATCCGAGCCGCAGACACCGGGGCCATTTGAGCCGATGGGACGCCGTGGCAAACGGCGCGCTCCGGTGCCAACGCAGGAGGCACCTCAGTGAGCGACAAATTCATCGATCTTTACGATTGCTACATCCACAGCGCCGAACCGAGGCGCGTGTTCCTCGAAAAACTGGTCAAGGCGGCGGGCGGCGTCGCCGCGGCGGCGGCCATCCTGCCCTGGCTCGAAGGCACCGGCGCCGAGGCCGCGATCATCGCCCCCGGCGACAAGCGCCTTGTCACCGGCACCGAGACATACCAGGGCGCAACCGGCGAGATGACCGCCTATGTCGCACGGCCCCGAAATGCCAGGGGCAGGCTGCCCGCCATCGTCATCATCCATGCCAACCGGGGCATCAACGACCATTTCCGCGACATCGCCCGGCGCCTTGCCGTCGAGGGCTACCTGGCGATCGCGCCGGACATGATCTCGCCCGTCGGCGGCACGCCCAAGGACCGCGACAAGGCCCGCGAAATGCTCCGCAGCATCAATCGGAACGAGATCAGCATGAACCTCATCGCCACCGCCGAATTCGCCGCCAAGCACGGCCGGTCCAACGGCAAGGTCGGATGCATCGGTTTCTGCTGGGGCGGCGGCAAGGTCAACGACCTCGCGGTCAATTATTCCAAGCTCAAGGCCGCGGTCGCCTATTACGGGAGCCAGCCCAAGAAAGGGATAGAGAAAATCAATGCCGCGTTGCTGCTGCACTATGCCGGCAATGACAAGCGCATCAACCGGGGCGTCGATGCCTATGTCAAGGCACTCAAGGCCGCCGGCAAGGCTTTTACCATCCACAAATATCCCGGCACGCGGCACGCCTTCAACGAAGACACCCGCGCCGGGCGCTATAACAAGAAAGCGGCCACGTTATCGTGGAAGCGAACTCTCGCCCATTTCAACAAGCAACTACGCTAACCATAATCATAACCAGCAGGAGGCATTGGGATGAACAAGACCGACAACAAGGGTGATCTCTATATCGATCTCTTCGATCATTACGTCCACAGCAGTGAGCCGCGCCGCGTATTCCTGCAGAAGCTGGTCAAGGCGGCCGGCGGCGTCGCCGCGGCGGCGGCCGTCCTGCCCTGGCTGGAAGGCACCGGCGCCGAGGCGGCCATGGTCGCCCCCAACGATGGACGCCTTACCGCCAGCGATGAGAAGTTCGGAAAATTGACCGCCTATGTCGCCCGGCCCAAGGGCGCGGGGAAATTACCGGCGGTGGTGGTCATCCATGAGAACCGGGGCCTCACGCCGCATATCCGCGACGTCGCCCGGCGCATGGCCCTGGAAGGCTTCCTGGCGGTGGCGCCCGACATGCTCTCGCCCCATGGCGGCACCCCCAAGGACCGGGATCTCGCCCGCAAGAACCTTTATGCCGTGGCCAAGAAGGAGATCGCCGCCGACATGGTGCGGGTCTCCAAATATGCCCGCGCCCACGCCAATTCAACCGGCAAGGTGGGCGTCGTCGGCTTCTGCTGGGGCGGCGGCCAGTCGCTGAGTCTCGCCGTCAACGATCCCGCCGTCAACGCCGCCGTGGCCTATTACGGCAACCCGCCCAAGAAGAACCTGGACAGGATCAACGCGCCGATTCTGTTGAACTATGCCGAGAAAGACCCCAAGCGGACCAAGCGGGTCAAACCCTTCGTCGCCGCGCTCAAGAAGATGGGCAAGGCGCATCAGCTTTATTTTTATCCGGGCACCAAGCACGCCTTCAACAACGACGCGCGGCCCGCCCGCTACCACAAGGTCGCGGCGGCGCTGGCCTGGAAGCGGACCATCACCCATTTCAAGAAATATCTCTAAGCCCAAGCCTGTGCACGGCGCCGCCGCGCGGCGCCGGCGAAACAATGACCAAGGGGCCGGAATTCTCCGGCCCCTTTTTTCCGCCGTCAAGTGGTCTTAGCGTCCGTTGACCCCATGCGTTTTGGGTCAAAGGCGGTCATCAGGTCAACGGCCAAGACGGTGCGATAATTCTACCCTGCCGATGGCTTCGGATTGGGCAGCGGCTGGCGTCCGGTCAGGGACGGGGGTTCCAGCCCCGAGGCCTCAAAGGCCCAGACTCCGACTTGATCCGCCCACATCCGGGTCATGGCCTGCCACTCGCGCATGGCCGCAAGGCAGGCATCCTGGCGGTCCTGCGTCGTCACGTATTTCTTAAGCAGTTCGTAAGGCATATCGCCATGGCCGCCCTCGCCGCAGTCGGCCTCCTCGGCCGCGTCCCAATGGGCGAGATCCTTCTCCGCCAAATTTAACGG